>DATAKM010000070.1:0-7709 GCA_036261665.1 Chloroflexia bacterium | reverse complement strand
GACGCGGCGGGCAATACAGGCTCGGTGACGGCTGGCCTGAATTATGACGCCACCAAACCCACCGTAACTTACATAGGCAACGCCGGAACTTACACGATAGACCAGACTGTTAACATTACCTGTCAGGCCAGCGATAACCTTTCAGGCGTGGCTTCCAACACCTGCGCCAACATCAGCGGCCCGGCTTACAGCTTCGCTACCGGTAACAATTCCTTCTCGGCTACCGCGACGGATAACGCCGGGAACACGGGCAACGGTTCGACCGGCTTCACGGTGAAGGCGACTTTTGACAGTCTCTGCACTCTCTCTCGCCAGTTTTCGACTGACCCATCCGTGGCCCAGGGCCTGTGCGATAAGCTGGCGGCAGCGAAGGCGGCAGCCGCAGCAGGTGATACCAAAACGAAGAACAACAATCTCAACGCCTTTCGCCAGCAGGTGGCGGCCCAGAGTGGCAAGGCTTTGACCGGGCAGCAAGCCACCATCCTGACCAATCTTTCCAAAACACTTTAGCTAAAGTTCCGCTCTGGTATGCCCAAAGACCCCTGATGGTTACTGGCACCTTCGCAGGATGGTGGTGGTAGCCATCAGAGGTGCATGATGAAGGTCAGGATTTATATCCAGGCTTTGGTTGAATATACTTTCAGCTTATCTGAGGATAGGAAAGGAAAAAAATGTTAGAAGTAGGCAATTCTACTCTCAATCTCCGTGATCAAACTGTGGGGCTCGACCAGCACATTCCACTTCTCAACGGCACTTCTACTACCTATATTAACTTCGATAACGCTGCCAGCACTCCTCCTCTCCGAAAAGTAGTTGATAAGGTCAACGATTTTATCGAATGTCGCGTAAAACCCAGGCGCTTTACGCCAGGGATAGGCTAAAGCCCACCCGCAAGGGGTGTAAGCGACACCTTGCTCACCGCAGGTGAGTTAAACGGATAGAAGGCTTGCATCACAGGTTAAGGCTGCTAAGGCAAAGCAAGGCTTGGGTCTTTCCCAGCCTTTTCTAATCGGCTCTACAGGCGCTTAAGCGCTTTTTTGCAGATAGCTTAAACAGCTTAAAGTTACTACGAAGAAGGAAAGGAAGCAATCCCCGGTGGCGTTGATGCTCAAAGCTTACAGGTTCCGGTTTTATCCCACTCCTGCTCAGAAAGGTGTGTTAGCTAAAACTTTCGGCTGTTGCCGCTATGTCTATAACTGGGCGCTCTCTCTCAAAAACAGCCACTACCAGACCACCGGCAAAAGCCTCTCCTATAACCAGTTGAGCGCCGCCTTAACTAGCCTTAAAAAAGAGCCGGATAAAGGCTGGCTTTGTGAAGTGAGTAGCGTTCCTGTCCAGCAAGCCTTACGCCATCTGACCACCTCCTTCAAGAACTTCTTTGAAGGCCGAGCCGAACGTCCCACTTTCAAAAAGAAAAAGAGTGACCAATCGGCTACCTTCATGAACAATGCCTTTAGCTGGGATGAGGCCACTGGTGCGCTAACCCTGGCAAAGATGGAAGGCCCGTTGGTAATCCGCTTCTCTCGCCCTCTGCCTCGCGGAGCGACCCCTTCCAGCGTGACCGTTTCCTTAGATAGCGCCGGAAGATATTTCGTTTCCCTTCTGGTAGCAGAAGAAATCAGGCCCAAACCAGTTACTCCTAAAAGGAGCGGCCTTGATTTGGGCCTGCTGGATAGCGTCATTACCTCACACGGGGATAAAAGCGGTAATCCCCACTTCTTCCAAAAGAGTGCTAAAAGACTGGCCAGAGCACAGCGCAGCTTGAGCCGCAAGCGATTGGGTTCCAAAAACCGGGAGAAAGCCCGCCAGAAAGTAGCTCGTATCCACGCCCAAATCAAGGACAGGCGGACAGATTTTCTGCACAAACTGACCACCCACCTCATAAATGAAAACCAAATTGTGGCGGTAGAAAGTTTGGCGGTCAAAAATCTGCTCCAAAATCACCACCTGGCAAAAGCGATCGCAGACGTAGGCTGGGGTGAGTTAATCCGCCAACTGAGCTACAAAGCGGCTTGGTACGGGCGTACAGTGGTAAAAATAGACCGCTTTTTCCCCTCCAGTAAAACTTGTAGTGGGTGTGGGGCAGTAGTCGAAAGCCTGCCGTTGGAAGTACGCTACTGGACTTGCCCCGGTTGTGGCGTGACCCATGACCGGGATATTAACGCGTCTCGAAACATTCTTAGCGAAGGGCTAAGAGTGCTGGCCGAAATGAAATTGAGTACCGCTGGGCAAGCGGGAATATACGCCTGTGGAAACCCTGTAAGACCGGGGAAAGCCAGAGCCAAAGGGGTGAAGCTTTTGCGGCAGGGGTCGAAGAAGCAGGAACCAAGCCGGAGCAATCCGGTGGAAGCCGCGCCCCTTTAGGGCGCGGAGGATGTCACGAGCTGGTATTCTTCAGTACATCGAGGCAGCGGTTTCAAAAGCCGCCTTGCGACTGACATATATGAGGAGGCTCGCCAGATTGTCGCTCACTTCGTGGGAGCTAATCCTGACCAGCACCTGGTTATTTTTGGCAAAAACACGACCGAAGCCCTCAACAAACTGTCTTATCGTTTTCCGCTGCGGGAGGAGGATGTGGTGCTGGTATCCCTACTGGAACACCACAGTAACGATTTACCCTGGCGAGCCAAGGCCCAGGTGGTTCACATCGGTATTGACCCCCTGGGACGGCTCGATCAGGAAGATTTTGAGCGCAAACTGGCTCAATACGCCGGAAGAGTAAAACTGGTAGCGGTAACCGGGGCGGCCAATGTAACAGGCTATCTCCCCGACATTCACAGCCTCGCCCGAAAAGCTCACGCGGCCGGAGCCCAAATTATGGTAGATGCCGCTCAACTTGCTCCCCATCGCCCCATTGTGATGGGCGATCTGAATGATCCGGCTCACCTCGACTATCTGACTATCTCGGCTCATAAGATGTATGCTCCTTTTGGGACGGGAGCCCTCATCGGGCGGCGTGATACTTTTGAACAGGGTGAACCGGAATACCGGGGTGGCGGAACGATTAGGGCTGTTAGCACCACTGCGGTTCACTGGGCCGAGGCTCCTGACCGGGACGAAGCAGGCTCACCTAACGTAGTCGGAGCAGTGGCCCTGGCAACCGCCATTAAAACTTTAGGCGAAATTGGTATGGAGCGCATAGCCCAACATGAAGCCGCCTTAACCAGCTATGCCCTGCAAGGGATGGCTAAGATTGAGGGCTTAAAGCTTTACGGGACGGGAGCGCACTATACTCCTGAGGAACGATTGGGAGTTATTCCTTTTAATATAAGCGGGAAATCCGATTTTCTGGTAGCAGCGATCCTGAGTGCCGAATGGGGTATCGGGGTTCGCAACGGTTGTTTCTGCGCGCATCCTTATGTCCTGCGGCTCTTAAATTATAGCGAAGTCGAGATAAAACAGGCCTGGACCAGTATGGTAGCCAGAGATAACCGGCACAAACCGGGCATGGTGCGGGTCAGCTTTGGAATGTACAACACTTTAGAAGAGATTGAAGTGCTGCTCGAAGCCCTTAGCCGGATCGCACGAGATGAGTATTATGGTCAGTATGTGCAGGATATCGAGAGCGGCGAATATCAAGCGGTGGGCTGGTCTCCTGAGAATAGCCAGTACTTTTCCTTGTAATCTTTGTTTGGCCTGTACCTACTGCAACAATGCCAAAATGATCGAATTGCAGGATTAGATGTGGAAAGCGGCCGGTATATAGCTCTGTTCAATCCTAGAACCCAGCGCTGGGAGGATCATTTTGAGTGGTCGGCAAATGGAGAGCTTATTATCGGGAAAACCGAAACAGGCCGAGCAACGATCTTGGCATTGAATCTCAACCGGCCCGAGTTAGTGCGCGGGCGAAGGGTATGGGTTAGAGCAGGGTGGCACCCTCCTATTGATTAGTTTAAGGGTTTAGACACCCTTGTAAATCCTCACAAAATCACATTTAGAGTGGCCGGATTCTTTGTGGTGCTGATTATCCTAATAATGGCCGGAGCGCTGGTAGTGTCTTCCCACAACCAGGCCGAAGCCCTGGTGAGAGTATCGCAGCAGGCACTGGAGAGCCCCTCACCACTTCGCCTGGTGGTCCTCCCGGTTACATGCCAGGGCAAATAAAGTTGCTTTTCGTAGAAGAATACGGGTGCTACCAGGGCAAAAGCTTCTACAGGGGTAACTCACTCCTCTTTCAAAGAACGCGCGAAGCTTTCGCCCGGGCGTATAATACCGGTCTGGAAAACAAAAAAGACTTTTTTGATTTATTTGTGCGGCAGGGGTGTTACGTAATAAGCATGAACGGCTTCTACCGTCAGGGAGTAGAGGCAGAGGAGAGAGAAAAGCAGCGGAAAGAGGGAATTGCACTTCTGGGCCAAAGGCTGGCAGAGTACAGGCCTGAGCAGGTGATAGTGGTCATGGCCGGTCTAAAAAAACATGTCGATGAAGCTCTCAAGCTGGCCGGCCTTGAGAAAAATGCTTCTCTACATGTAGTGCCATTTCCAACAAAAGAATATGCGGCTGAATATACGGACAAACTGGTGAGAATTCTAAAGGATTGAGCAATTAAATTCTTCTTACTTATTCAAAGCTTGCCCGGGTCTGGCAGGAACAGGCGGGTGGCAGGGGAAGCCTGTAATAATCTTTTTAATGGTTATTTATCCAGGAGTGAGCTTACAGAGGCTACCCAGTATAGCCGAACCGAATGACATTCAGAAGGAATAAACCGGGTAGCTACCAGGGGTTCGCTGCCAGCTACCGCCAGTGAAATCATGAAGAGCACCAAACAGCCCCAAAAAGTCCCATTTCTTACCGGATCAATCAAACCGGTCAGGCAAACTGTTTTACCAGTCCCGTTACTTGCGCAACTTGAAAAGGTTTAGACAGGGTAGCCACTACCTGCGTGGTTGGTAAGAGGCGAGGGAGATTACCGGACATTACTATCACCAGCGTTTTATCACCCCTCGCCGCTAAGCGCTGTAAAATAGCATTGCCATCCAGAACCGGCATGATCAGGCCTAATATAATTAGCTTAAAATCCTGTGTTAGTACCAGCCTTTCTACCTCCAGAGGATTGGTCGTGGTTGTAACCCGGTAGCCTTGCTTTAGCAGTATCCTCTCAACTAGCTTACATGTTCCCTCATCGTCATCCACTACCAGGATGTGACTGGCCTCGTGCATAAATCACCTCCTAATGTCCTGCCCTTTGACCTCGGGCTATCAGGTGGAAAAAATCCGGTTTGATAGCTGGTTCCGGTCACTCTTTAGTGGCTTCCGGGCGAGTTAATACTCTTCGGGCAAATTTTAGCATTAATTCGAACTGTTCGATCGCCAGTTCGACCCCGGCTCTGGTAGGGCCTGCCTCTTACCAGTAAACCTCGCGCTGTTTGCCCAGCTCCTGCATTTTAATCTGCTACAGCTCAAACGGGCGGGCTGGTATGGTTGCGCCTTTGAATGATCAGGACCGGGACTTGGACTTCCTGGGCGTAGCTAATGGGAGAACTTCTGGCTTGCTCTTCGGGGGAACCGCCGAATAGCGCTTGCTGGTAGCCCTGTAAAGCCGGTGACTCGTCCCGGTACATGCTATCCCAGTCTGAATTGGTATTACCGCTATTCCTCCGGCTCACAGAGCAGGTAGCCGTACCAAGCTTAAAAGGGTCAGGTAGCCTCCATATGAGCCCCCTTCAGTAGTGCATTGTAAAACCAAAACCAGAAGTTGTTAGATCTTTTAAGTCGACCGGTAGTCATTGAACAGGGCAAAAAGAATAATCACCTTAATTCCTCTATGAAGCTACGGCGCTTTAGCGGCAGTAGAGCGTGGCCGGGTACCCGTGTGCGGGTGCCACCTAATAAATTTCTTTTCTTGAAATCCCGCTCAAATGTGCTAAAATAATTCTATGAAACTTACGATTGCTGTACAACTGAAACCGGATGAGAGACAAGCAAAGCTTTTGCTTGCTACTCTGGAAAGGGCTAATGAGGCGGCTAACACTATCAGCCAAACCGCCTGGGATAACCACACTTTCCAGAAGTTTAAGTTACAGCAGCTTGTTTACTACCCCATTAAACACACCTTTGGACTTACAGCCCAGGTGGTTGTCAGACTGATTGCTAAAGTTTGTGATGCCTACAAGCTGGATAAGAAACGGCAGCGTCTGTTCAGAAAACACGGCGCTATTGCCTACGATGACCGTATCCTTACCTATAAAGCCGCTACGGTTTCTATCTGGACCCTGGCGGGCCGCGAAGTTATACCCTTTGTTACCGGGCAGAACCAACAAGAACTGCTCAAATTCCGTAAGGGTGAAAGCGACCTTGTCTACCGGGATAACAAATGGTGTTTGTTTACGACCGTAGATATTATCGAGCCAGCCCTCGATGAGCCGGACGACTTCATAGGTGTAGATTTGGGCATAGTCCAGATAGCGACTACCAGTGAAGGCCAGAGCTTTAGCGGCAAGGCTGTCAATAGCGTGAGAGCCAGGGCTGTCAAGCTCAGGGCTAAACTGCAAGCCAAAGGTACTAGGGCGGCTAAACGGCTGCTTAGAAAGCGCCGGGCTAAAGAAGCTCGTTTTGTCAAAAATGTAAACCACACCATCAGTAAGTGCAGCGTCAAGACCGCAAAGGCACAAGGCAAAGGGATAGCACTCGAAAACCTGAGTGGTATTCGTGAGCGGGTAACAACGGTTAGTAAGCGGCAGCGTTACGCGATGCATTCCTGGTCTTTCTACCAGCTTTGCCAGTTCATTCTTTACAAGACTATGAAGGAAGGGGTTGCAACTGTGATAGTTGACCCGTATTACACTTCCCAGACTTGTAGTGAATGTGGCTACTGCCATGCCTCTAACCGTTCTTCTCAATCCTCTTTCAAATGTGGTCGCTGCGGTTTTACGCTGAACGCCGACCACAACGCTGCCAGGGTAATCTCTTATCTTGGCAGGGCTTGTGTAAGTGAGCCGTACATGGCGGCTGTCAGTCTACCAACTGCCAGTTAGCTATAAAGCTACGCCTGTTTACAGGCTGTAGTTACTTACTTTTAGTTGTACCACTACTATGATAAATCAGGTGAAAAGGCTACTTAATCTGATCTTTTGGGTCTTAAACAGCTAAAGGTCTGAGTTACAATCATCCTAATTCAGGGCATTTTAGAAGGAGCGTCTCAACCGGCTTTTACACACACACCCTGTAATTTATTCCCGGTGCCTTCCAGCACCAGTTCTTTACCCCCGAAGTTCTTAATAGTCAGGTTAAGCAGGGTATCGTTACCGGTTAGAGTAAGGCCATCCCCGCTCACTCCGTTACCATCCAGAGTTACACGGGAATTACTGCCAAAAGTGCCTCCTTTAATGGTCACGTTGGTTTTAACCTTAATACCCAGGCTGCCAGTAAAGGTAACAGTCTCACCCTGGCTGAGGGCGAAAGTGATGGTCTGGCCGTCCGGACTGTTGAGCGGTTGGTTGAGGGCATAGGAGAGGGTACCGCAGGTGCTACCGCTGCCGTCATCCGTGATCGAAGTGACTACCAGGGGATCGCAATTTGGATTTACGACTTGAGTGAGCGAACTACTACTGTATCCATAAGTATCACTTCCACCAAAAGTAGCAGAAACGGTATGGCTACCAACCGAGAGAGTATCGGTGGTGTAGCTTATTACTCCATTCGATAGAGGCAGTATAATAAGTCCACCCCCGTCAATACTGAAGTAGGCATTACCACTGACCGTGGACGGG
>DATAKM010000069.1:0-62784 GCA_036261665.1 Chloroflexia bacterium | reverse complement strand
AATTGCGGTAAAGAGATCTTTATCTTCTTCCGAAACAGTCAACATTATTATGTCAACCATGGGCAGTTCGGCCTTGATTAATTCGGTAGCCCGCACACCGTCGCAACCCGGCATGTCTACATCCATCAAAATCAAGCGGGGAGACAACTTACGAGCTAATTCGAGGGCCTGATAACCATCTTCAGCCTGACCCACCACTTCTACTTCAGGCCGGCGAGCCAGCAGGCTTACCAATCCTTCGCGGAAAAGTTCCTTATCATCCGCTACCACAATTCTAATACGACCATCATTTGTAGTGTTGTTACTATTTAACGCTTGCATTATTTAACTCCTTGAGATTCGCCTCGTTCTGCCGATACTCATATTCAACTGTTATCTCTGTCCCGGAATCGGGCTGGCTTTTTACTTCCAGTCGTGCAGGTAGCCTGGTAGCCCTTTCTCGCATAATACTCAATCCCAGGTGATAACTACCGTTGGAACGAGTTAAATCCGGTTCAAACCCGATGCCATTATCACATACTCTCAAGCGCACACAATTGGTCTCTGGCAGATAAAGGGCTTCTACTTGAGCTTCACTAGCCTTAGAATGTTTCTGAATGTTAGAGAGAGCTTCCTGAGCTATCCGCAACAACTGAATATTTGTAGAGAGGGATAAGGATGGCCAGTTAGCCGGGTCGCTCGTAGTCAGGCTAATTTTGATACCGGACAAATCCGACAGGCTACGTATCAGGTCAGCCAGCGAGAGCAGCAAATTACGGTCACGCTCAGTGTGGCGCAATCCATACAGCACCTCCCGCACATCCATGCGCGCCAGTTCGGCAGCACGCGCAATTCGCTCGATTTCCTCTTTTACCTGCTCAGTTTCACCCGCTTCGTAGAGCTCTGCAACTAATTGAGTTTTTAAACCAATATAATTAATTGATTGAGCCAGGCCATCATGCAGGTCACGGGCCAGGCGGTTACGTTCTTCAATACTGGCGGCGCGTTCTCTTTCACGGTAATATTCGCTGCTAACCAGGGCCATTGCCAGGAGGCTTACCAGGCCAACCATAAAATCTACGTCTTCCTGGGAATACTGGTCCTTTTCAGCAGCCCCAACTATAACCAGCCCAAAAACTTCCGAGCCACTTTTGATAGGCAAGTAGAGACATGAATGGATAGGACTCAAACTGGCAGCCAGGACCGGGTATTCTTCTTCATCAATAGGGCGATCAAAGTAATTAGAAACAAAGGGTTTTCCACTTTTAAGCACATACCCGATTAAACCCTTGTCTACCGAATATTTAGCAATTTTTGAAAGACTCAGCGATAGGTAGCCTCTTTGCGCGGCCAGTTCGAGATGATCATTCTTATCATTAAAAAGTAAAACTACTCCAATCCCGCAATTAAGTACCCGGGCAGCTTCACTCAAGCATAAGGTCATCAGGTTATACCGATTGACGCCAGAGATTACAGCCGCAGATATACGGTAGAAAACAGAAAGCTGGTCAACTCTTTTGCCAAGAACCGTATCAGTGTTCAGGCTACTCCTGAGCATCTGGGCAATTTCAATATTTTGAAATTCAAGAGTCTGGTAAAGTTTGGCGTTTTCCAGCGAGATAGCAATATACTCGGCCAGGGCGCTCAGAGCAGAAACAATCATATTTTCTTCCTTCTGTCTCTCCTCCGGTCCAAGTTTTTCCAGGTTGTCATCAAAGGTATAACCCAGGCGTCCGAATAACTGTCCACCCGCTCGCATGGCAAGCACCAGTTGTTGTTCCTCGATCAGATTACTTTTCTGCTCTTTGTCAGTAAAATTTCCAGCCTGCCAGAATCTGTTACTTAGTTCGGGTTTACCATCCTGGTTCTCCAGAACCAGCACTACAGCGCCGCCCAGGGCATTTACCAGTTCATGCAAAACCTTTTGCAGTACTGTTTCAGGCTCGATAGTATCACCCAGTAACTGGCGTGCCCGCTGTAAATAATTGCTGCGACGCTGTTGTTTTTCCAGTTCTCGTGAAGTAGCCAGGACTTCTTCTTTTGCTTCGCGTTCGCGTAGCATCAGCGCCCTGGCACGGTCGCGTTCTTTTCGTAAGGCCCAAACCAGATAAGTAACAAAGAAAGAGAGGATACAGAAAACGGCCAGACCTAAAATTTCGCTGGTGTAGCTATAGTCATCGAAGTTAAATTTGAAGGAGCCACGCGGCGGTACAAAAAAGTAGTAAACCGCCAGGACCGATAAGCTGAAAGCATAGAGAGCCATGCCCAGTCCACTCCAGACTGCGGCCAGCACTACTATCAACAAGTAGAGGAAAATATGACTTAAGCTTCCATTAGGTCTTCTGAGGCTTATACCCAGGAACGTTACCAGACCGACCGCTATAGGGATAGCTATTAAACTCCATAGAAGGTAGGATTTATCGGGTTTTTCGCTTACCCAGTTTCTGAACTTCTGCATTTTTGCCATTGTTGCTAGTTACCTATCTATCCAGACATTCACCATTAGGAATGGTAGATAGTCTTTACATTTCAGCGGATTATTTATGAGCCTTATAACATAAGCATACAGCAATTTTAATACCTGTTTTCTAACTGTTCTATCTACATCTATATTAATCATAGTTTTAGCATTAGTTAAAAGCAAGTAATACCGTCTTAAATAAACATTACCTGAAAGAGTTATTTAACTTCTTACTAAGGAGTACTATGCTAAATGGAGGTATAAGCTGTGCTATCCAGCTTTAAAATGAACAGGTAAATCAGGTTTAGAGTATACTCCAGGAACATTAGAATGAGTAGTATTATAGAAACCAAAAATGCTAACCGGTCTGAAGATGAGCATCATCTGGAAGCAGCAACTAAAACCGATGAGGTAATCGTTGTACAGGACGTTTGCAAGCGTTTTGGACGTAATGAACCTACCATTATTAAGCTTTCTTTCACAGTGGAAAAAGGCCAGATATTTTGTTTGTTGGGCCCAAGTGGCAGTGGTAAAAGCACTACAATGCGCATGTTGACCGGTGTACTGGAACCCAGTGAAGGATACATGCATGTACTGGGAGTCGCTCCGGAAAACTTTACGCGAAAAACACGTTCACGCATTGGATATATGCCGCAACATTTTGTCCTCTTTCCTGAACTTTCAACCCTCGATAATATAAATTTTGTGGCTTCCGCCTATGGTATGAGCTGGTTTGGGCGTGCAAAAAGAGTCCGAGAAGTTCTTGAATTCGTAGACTTATGGGATGCGCGCGACAGGTTAGTATCTCAACTTTCAGGCGGGATGCGGCGCCGCCTGGACCTGGCAAGCACGCTCGTACATCGCCCCGAACTGATTTTTGCGGACGAACCTACGGCCGGGATTGACCCGATTTTACGCGCTAAATTCTGGGATCACTTCAAATCCATCCGAGACGAAGGGCGGACTATTTTTGTCACTACCCAATATGTTACCGAAGCTGATTACTGTGACCGGGTTGCTATTCTTAGCCAGGGTCGCTTGCTGGCGCTCGGCACGCCTGAAGAGGTTCGGCGGCGAGCAATGGGTGGAGATATTATCAATCTTAAAATGGAAGATGTGACCAGCGATGTTTTACGGCTCTTGCGGCAAATACCGGGCATGCTCGACATTTTTACTGTTTCTCCCCAGGAAGTGCGCCTGACAGTTGAGAATAGTTCTGAAATTTTGAAAGAACTGATTGCTTTATTCCATCAAAATAACCTGGAAATTTATAACATTGAACCGTACCGCCCTGATTTTGAGGAAGTCTTCGTGCGCTTGATGGAGCAAGATATCAAAGCTGGAAAGAGTCCTGTTCTTGAACCGGAAGAACCGCCAGCCCTCCCGGAAGCCAAACGAGTCGCCAGTAGAATAAGCAAAAATGTAAAGGAGTAACAGAGCAGTTATGCCTTTAATGCAAGTTACCGGTTTTATTCTAACAACCTTAAAGAAAAGTTTTATTTCCTTTCTGAACCGGCCTTATCCCGTTTCGAACGTCTCTTTTGTAAGAAAGGAACTTTTTGGAGCCTTACGGCAACCTCGTTTAATCCTCAGTATGGTGGCCGGTCCTTTTTTGATTCTGGCTTTATTCGGTCTTGGTTATTTTGGTCCCGGTAACTACTCCACTATCCTGGTAGTGCCGGATGACCCCGGCATTAGTACTAAAGTCTCCGATTACAAAGATGTGGTTAAACAAACTTTCCACCTGGTAGGAGTTACAAAAGATTTGCAAGAAGCCCGGCAATCACTCAATCAAGGAGATGTGCAGGTAGTTATAGTTGTACCGGATAACGCTCTTGAAGAGATCTACAACGGTAAACACGCCGTCTTTCCCGTATACTACCGCAGTCTGAGCCCGGTAGACTCAAACTATATTGAATACAGCACCTATGTTTACGCCAGCGAGTTTGATAAGGTTATTTTGCGACAGGCTTTCGCATCGAGCAAAACGCAACGCTCACAACTACAGGAGTCTTCCAGGCAAATTGACGCCAGTACCGACTTGCTCGACCACTCCATGCGAAACGGAGATTTAATCGGTGCAGAGGTAGAAGTCCGCACCATGAAAGCGGTGGTACAGGTAACGCGCCGCACCCTCGATAGTCTGATCTTGCCCGGCACCGGAGAGGACAATACTACCCAGAAAAAACTGTTGACCGGGCGCCTTTTCAATGCCGTTGTTACCAGCGGAGTGGATCAGATGCAGTCAGACCTGGATAACATTGATACTCAGTTAAATGCCCTGCAAGCCGGTTTTGACCGGGGCGACCTTAACTCACCCGAACAGAGAGCCCACCTGAAGAGTATCCGGCAATCAAATCAATCGCTCGGGGAAAGGGCCAATAAAGTAGCTAATATACCTCCTTCCGTCCTGGTCGAACCGGTGTTAACGGATGCGGAAAACCAGGTCAAAACTTCTGTGAGCTACATCAATTTTTATGGACCCGCCGTTGTAATGCTGCTGATTCAACATATCGCGGTAACATTGGCGGCACTCTCGAATGTCCGGGACCGCCAGCTAGGCGCTCTTGAAGTCTTCCGAGTCGCGCCCATCAGCCCCACTCAGGTTCTAACCGGAAAATTCATCAGTTTCACTTTGCTACTGCTGGCACTAAGCCTCCTGCTGATTGGCCTTATTACTCAACTTCTGGGAGTACCATTCCTGGACTTCGGCGGGCGCTGGTGGCGAGCGCTGGCCTATATCCTGGTTACCATTTATGCTTCAATAGGATTGGGCTTTTTGATAGCCGGTCTATCCCACACCGAAAGCCAGGCCGTGCAGTTCAGTATGCTTTTGCTCCTGGCCAGTATCTTTTTCACCGGTTTTATTCTGCCTCTTAACCAGTTCGCCGGTTATATCCGGGGTATCAGCTATATTTTGCCGATCACCTTCGGCGCAGCCGGGCTTCAAAATACCATGCTGGATATTCAGCCAATCGACTTAATTAATCTCCTGGCGCCTTTTTTACTCGGAACCTTTTACATGGCGGTAGGACTTCTACTTTATCAACGCCAGTATAAGCTAGCCTGATAATGAGCACCATAGGCCTCAAACGAGTAGCCAGACAGTTCTTTTTGAGATTTTATAACTTCGAATCACTAAGGTAAACGAGTGGCTACAGCCGCAGTTTCCTGGCACGAGTTACTGATAACAAGAATTAGTTCTAACGATTTATCGCGCTCTAAATCCCCTTTCTGTTACGGATTTAGAGTTAGTTCCAATTTCTGCCGCCGTAGATAAAACAAACTTCCGATGCTTTAGGGTCGCTAAAAAACTTACTTGTGAAAATATAACCTGCTTCAAATACAAAGCACATATTCGCAATCTAACACAAATGTTAGTGTCTCTAGAAGCTATAGCTTAAGCTTTGGGTACAGGCAAGTTTATACCGCCACCAGGAACTAGTAGAGAACTGGCAAAGCTATTAAAGCTCTCAGGTAATACTTAACACACCCTGTCGAAGCCGGGCATAATCAAGTGCTTTAGATACAAGATTCAGTTATTACTGTTATGTCAACTTAACAGGTGAATTTCAGTGTAGCTAAATCACCTCGCGGGTTGAAGCCAGAAAACCGTATTTCCCGCCGGGAGCATACTTGGACCAGTCAATTGAGCTCTTTCTTGCGCCAGTGCTACCCGGCCCTGATAAAGCCAGCGTTCTGCTTTTTTGAGGGTAGCCTGCCATGTTACTCTTCCTGCCTTCAAGGGTGCGATCCTGATTGCTTTTAACAAGCGCGGTCAAGGCAGCCGCAGGAGTATGTATTGACGGGTTGTTGGTGACGTAATGCACCAGGCGCTGAAGGTAAGTTATATCTCGCCGGTTATCTGAGGCAATCTTAACCAGTTTTTCCGCTTCTTTGAGATCAATCCCTGCGACTTTTTCGGTGATTTCTCGCTGAATATTTATGTCAAGTTCTGGCTGGACAGCTTCCGCCACCCGGTTTTGTTTATTTTGGAAAAAACTCTGTTTTGTGAAGGTACTTTTTTGCACCCGGTTTTCCTCTTCCGGATGTAAATTTTGCACTCCTACATTTGCACTGTTGGCGGCTAAAGTCTGGCAACCCCCTTTCTGCGCTTGCCCTTGTTGCAAAGAGCTTTTTCTGTCTCCTTCTGCCATTGCACCCTGAAGCTCTTCTGCCTCTGGTTCCATCTGGGTATTTGATTCCTTGGGTTTCTTTTGCTCTACTTGCTCGTCATCCATTTCCAGATTCACACGGATGGTAGCGGGAGCATAGCCGTTGTGAAAGCGGGTAATTAATCCTCTTTTCTCCAGAGAAAGTAGCGCTGAGACGAGTGACCGTCTGCTTACTCCCGCTCCTCGGTCAAGCAGGCG
Organism: Chloroflexia bacterium; assembly: GCA_036261665.1. GTDB lineage: Bacteria > Chloroflexota > Chloroflexia > Chloroheliales > Chloroheliaceae > 54-19. The sequence continues at coordinate 55,971 of DATAKM010000069.1, read as the reverse complement.
TCCATCTTTTGTAGTGACCCCGCTTAAGAACTGTTCGTAACTCAAGGCGTCTGCCAGTTTTTGAAAGCCGAGAGTATGGCGGTAGATATAAAGCATAACCCGCAATTCGCTGGCGCTAAGAGTTGGCGCTACCCGGTCTAAAAAATGGTTGGGTATAGCTGTGAAGCTGCCGAAATCAAGCAGCATTTTTTCTGACATAACAAATCCTCCTTGCCCATTGACAGGAGGATTCATATTTGTTATCATCTATTTAAGGCTGCTGCTAACAGCCGAAAAAGACAATACAAAATCCACCCTTCTACGGGCCGGGTTTGAAAGGAAAATCCCTGCTGGTTGGTCGCCTGGGGATTTTCGGTTTTTATACGACTTTTTTGGTTTCCCTGAGATCGCTTGGCTCTGCTAAAGCTTCACGTCTTCTGTTGTTAATTTTTCTTTTCTTTATTTCTTCTCCTGGTTTACTATTTTCAGGCAAAACCAAACCAGGCCAAGGCATTTTAAATTCCTCGTCCTTCCCGGGTTTTAGCCCTGTTATTTATCTACTACTGTTCTTCCGCGCTTATTAACTGCTTTGTACAGCGGCTCGTGTGCCGCCATCTCCGGTTGTAAACGGTTCTCTTCTGGCTGCCCTGTTTAGAGTTAACAGTAATGCCTGTTTAGAGACAATTTCTGTTATTCAATCGAGTACTATTCAATAATTGAGTAGCTTTACCGCTTACAAAAAAGCCTTCAGGCGCTAACCTGGCCGGGTTTTGGGTACGATTTAATAATGCGTCCCCGTGGTTTGATGTTGTCGAGTTGCTGGCGGTCAATTAATTTCGAGCGCCCATCCAGTGGGTTTTCGATAGCAACCAGTTTACCGGAGCGAATCAAGCGATTCATTTTGTCGCGAGATACACCCAGGTAATCCGCTGCTGCCATGACCGTCAGGAATTCCTGTTCTTCCATGACTTCCTCGTAGATTTACATAAGGCTTTCCATGTTGTTATATCACTACATGCCCCTTAGAGTCAATATGATTCATAATATTAATTTTTAGCATGCTTTTCCCCTGTTTATTCATTAATACGACAATTTATGTCTTAATTTTACAGTAGCTTATCTATACCGCCAGACTCCTTCATCCCTTTAAAAGATTGGCTGCTATTGGCGGTAAATGGCGGTATGTGGCGGTATTTGAATATAACTAGCATTATTAAGTTTTTATCCTATAATGATAACCTATCTTACCAAAGGTTATTCTTTCAATCATTGAGTCTATGCATCTAATCGAAGGAATAAGGCGGTAAATGGCGGCATGTGGTGGCATATAGCGGTATCTATGTTATAATCAAATCAGTAACAAAATCATTTAAGAGCAATAGAAAAGAAGAGAAAGGGCAAGCCTTGGAAGTAGAGGCGCTGGAAGCGCTAATTCAGAAGGGCGAAAGCTATACTGTCGAGTTTAAAGTGGCACCTCCCCGCCAGTCAGAACTGGCCGAGAGATTATGCGGCTTTGCCAACTCGAAACTGGGTGGTATGCTGTTAATCGGGGTCAGGGATAAAAGCTGGGAAATAGTGGGAGTAAAATCGGAAGCGGCAGCCATTGATACTATAGTACAGGCCAGTCGCATGTGCAAGCCGCCTCTACCGCTACACCCCAATCAAATCCAGGTAGTGGAGATACGCGGTAAAAAGCTAGTGCTGGCCCATATTCCTCCAAATGATGGCACTTTGTACCAGGCGGGCGGAGTATACTGGCTCAGGCGCGGTACTCTTACCAGTCCCATGGATACTGCTGAAATTACCAATTTTTTGAACCGGCAGGGGCAACTGAACTGGGAATTACAGCCGGTAATGGAGGCCAGTTTTAAGGAAGACCTGGATATGGCTAAAGTCCAGGCTTACCTTGATCACCTGGCCAATATCACCCGGCGCCAACCCCGCATAACCGATTTTACAGAACTAATGCTAAAGCTTAAATGTGCGGTGAAGGTCGGCAGCGCCGGGGTTTATCCTACCAACGCCGGACTATTGCTTTTCGGTTATGCCCCGCGCTACATGCTTACTCAGGCTGAAATTGTGGCTACTTACTACCAGGATACGAGCGGCATAAATCGCTTTACCGACCGCAAGACGCTTACCGGAACTTTGCCGGAGCAGATAGATCAAGCCTCCGAATTGCTGCGCCTGTGGATACCATCCGCCGCCCACGTGGAAGGTTTTCACCGGATAGACGAACCAGCTTTACCACTGGAAGCCCTTCGCGAAGCCGTAATAAACGCGGTTGTACATCGCGATTACAGCCAGGCAGGCACAGCGGTACGCATTTTTTCATATCCTGACAGGATAGAAATACATAATCCGGGGCTACTGCCCGGCAATATCCTGCTGGAACAGTTGCGGCACGGTGAAGCGCCTTCGCTCCCTCGTAACCCGGTAATTGCTACCGTGCTGAAAGACTTGCCGGGTGGCTACATGGAGCGGGTCGGTAGCGGAGTACGTTTTATGATTAACCAGATGCTCTCGCTGAGACTGGCCGAACCAGAATTTAAAGAGCAGTCTGATGAATTTGTGGTAACTTTCTTCAAAAGAAAAGTATCACGAGGAAGTGTGGCTGAGGTGGGACTGGGTGCTTTTCCGGTTCCAACCCAGTCGGAAATACCCCTTACGATCAACGGCGCTGGAGGATATGCTAACGCTAGCGAAATAAGAAAAGAAGGAAGCAGTCTATCCAGGAGCGCGGGAGAGGCTATATCTACAACTGATATAGACCTGGAAGAAGCCTTGCTGCGTATTGCGCCTGCCGCTCCTACCTCCGAAGAGCGCCGTGAGCTGGCTATGAGATTTGTACGAGCCAAAGGCCATATAACCCATAAGCAATACCGGGCCCTTACAGGTGCTTCCGAAACTACCGCTATCAGAGACCTGAACGCTCTCGTAGCAAGCGGCGCCTTGCGCAAAATAGGTAGTGGTCCCAGCCGCAGATATGTCCAGTGAGAGCGAAACCAGAGAGCGAAAAGAGCCAGAGTAGGGTAAAATAGTAACGGTAAAATTAGCTAGAAAAAAGAGATAAAAAGGTAATCCAGATGTCTAAAGCGAAAGTAATCTGTCTGGCGCAGTCGAAGGGTGGCACCGCCAAGACCTCCAGCGCGGTTAATATTGGCGCCTGCCTGGTTCGAGAGGGCTACAAAGTACTCCTGGTGGATCTCGACCCCCAGGCCAACCTGACTACCTCTGTAGGGGTAGAGCCGAGCGATCTGGCCCGTACCAACTATGAACTGTTTACCGATCATGCTACCGAGGCTTCGGCTATCCTCCAGCCTACCGCTGAAGGCATGGACCTTTTACCTTCCTCGATTGATCTGGCAGTGGTAGAGCGCAATATCCGAGACGCGATTGGGCGCGAAAAGATCCTGGCGCGTAAACTTACGCCTCTCCGTGCCAGCTACGACTATATTATCTGTGATACCAGTCCTTATTTTAACCTGTTAACTACCAATGGCATGGCCGCGGCGGATTATATCCTGATTCCGGTTCAACCAGAGCCCAACTGTATTCGCGGTCTTGGACAGGTCTATGAGCAGGTGGTGCTGGTTCAAGAAAATCTGAATCCTCAGATGCAATTGCTGGGCGTTTTTATTGTAATGTATGATAACAGGATAAACGGCCATCAATTTCTTACCGCCCAGGTGCGCGAAAACTGGGAGGATTATACTTTTGATACAATCATCCGACGCCGCTCCAATATTTTGCAGGCGACTGCTGAAAATCGTTCCGTGGTACAGGCCCAACCTACAAGTGATCTGGCCCAGGATTATATAGCCCTTACCAGAGAGGTGGTGAAGCGTGCCCGCCAGTAAGAAACCCTCTCCTTTTGAGAGCTTGAAAAATGTGGCTCGTCCGAATTCACCGGTCAACAGCCGGACAGCCCAGTTGAGCGAGGGCATGTCGAGCCGCCGCTTGCCGGGTGCCATGATGCTGCCTTTAACCATGATTTCACCTAACCCTCGCCAGATTCGCACTCACTATGATGAAGCTCCGCTCAAAGAACTGGCCGATGATATTAAAGCGCGTGGAGTACTGGAACCGTTACTGGTACGTGAAACCAGCCCCGGTCAGTATGAGATAATAGCCGGTGAAAGACGTTTCAAGGCTGCCGGGATGGCCGGGCTGAGCGAAGTGCCGGTGATAGTGCGGGAGATGGACAACAGCGAGGCTAATTTTGCCATGCTGATCGAAAACATTCAGCGCGAAAATCTTGACCCGCGCGATGAGCAGCGCTATTTTCAGTCCTTACAGAACGAGTATAATTACTCTATTAAGCAGATTGCAGAACTGATTCACAAGAGCCGCCATTATGTATCCAGCCGACTTAATGGTGAATTCCAGGAAGGTGAGCAGGGTTTAAATGCTATAACAGGCGAAGGAACAAATAGTGATGAAAATCACAATATGTCCCGTCAGGATATATTGTTAAAACCTTCACAAATTGTTAAAGAGAGAGAAGGCGCTGTAGGCAGGACAAAAAGCGGTAACGAGAAAAATACGGATTATAATCTGCAAGCCTTCAAACGCTTTAATCAAACCCTTGATCGAACTATATTATACTTCAGCCAGACAAAAGAGCAGAACCCGGAAACCAGAAATAAGCTCAAAGCCAGCGTGGAAGAGTTGAGTCGCAAGCTGGAAGAGCTAAAAAAACAACTCGAAAGCTAGTAGAAAATGATCTTCTCGCTACCTGCAAGTAAGTGCAAAAACAGGGGTATGCGAATGTTTCACGTGTATCAGTGATTTTGTAGTGACTTTGTAGTTAAAAGAATATTTGTAAATCAACCAATAATTCAAGAAAGCCCTGACTGATGTCAACTGAACTTAAGGAAGCAAAAAACCAGAATACAACTACCTATATCAGTACTTACCAGTGTGAAGGGCCAGATGGAGAGTCTGTAGAATGCAGTCTCATCGTGGGAACAGGCACTTATCCGGTAGTGGTATCGGCAGACTTAAGCGAACTAGGCACGGAAGAGTTTTCCGAGTTAGCGAACAGGGTAGCGGACGACTATCAACTTAATACGGACCGCCTGACGTGGTTGGCGCCGTTACCCCAGTATTTGCCGGCCCAATCTGATCTTAGCTTCAGTTCTGCCATGAATAGCAATGATCTTAACTCTGATTGGGGAGATTCGTTAGTCCTGCTCTATTTTCACCGCTACTCAAAGGATGCTGGGGTGCAAAAACAACAAGAGTTAACCGCCAGATTGTACTGGGATGGCACCTACTTGAAGCTCGATAAATTGCTCTGCGAGGCTTTGCTGGAACGTCTGACCGATCCCAGGTTCCTGGTTTCCGCCGATTGACTTCCCATACTGTTATCTTGTTTAGAATTTGATACTGTTTGAGTTGCTTTACATAAAAGTAGGGCTAGTGTTGACTTACCTGCTTTTTAACCTCTAATAATTCGCCACCTTTAACCTGTTATGCCTTTTTGAAAAAGTACCACACGCTTTGTCCCCAGTCCGCCAACTTGACATAAATATTAAAGCTGTCTAATCCTAAAATCCCTCAAAATTCCTGGTTCTGATCGAGTAAAGCTAAAGTTAGAGGAGATTTCAGGGAGATCTTGAGGAGAATTTAGCGCTACTATCAATAGGTAAGACCAATAAGACAAATTCTCTCACGAGGTTTTGAAAAAGTTTTGTTGGTTGCTAACCGCGCTAGTAGTGTTGCTATTAATTCTGGCTCAAGTGTTGAGAGTTGAGCAGCTCTAAATCTGATCTATAAATTGTAGAGAAAGAAAAACTATTACTCTGAAAGGAGAGTTTAATGTTAGCTGTTAGTAAAGGGCGCCTTGGCTTACTTTTATTTGTTCTGGCGCTATTGATTTTCCCCCTGGTTACGAATAGCACTAGCTCTGCCGGTGCAAAGGGACCGGAAGGGGCGGTCTATACTTTATCAAACTCAGCCGCCGGTAACAGCGTGCTGGTTTTTAACCGCTATGAAGATGGTTCTCTCAGTCCGGCAGGGACCGTCGCAACGGGTGGTAAAGGCTTAGGCGCAGGGCTTGGTTCGCAGGGAGCGGTAACTCTTAGCAAGGATAATCGCTGGTTGTTCGCGGTAAACGCCGGTGATAACTCGGTGTCCGCTTTAAAGGTGCGTGACGATGGTTTGCAACTGGTAGATACGGTGCCTTCAAACGGTATCCGGCCCATCAGTCTGACAGTCCATAATGATATTCTTTACGTCCTGAATGCCGGTGGTTCAGGCAATATTAGCGGTTTCAATTTAAGTGAAAAGGGTAAACTGGCATTAATCCCTGGTTCGTCCCGCCCACTAAGCGGAAACAGTGTGGGGGCCGCACAGGTATCTTTTAGCCCAAATGGTAAAGTGCTGGTAGTGACTGAAAAGGTAACCAATAAAATAGATACTTATAGTGTAGATGAGAATGGCCAGGCTACTGGTCCTAACGTCTTTAATGCCGCCGGTGTTACTCCTTTTGGGTTCGCTTTTGATGGCAATAATCGTATAATCGTCTCGGAAGCTTTTGGTGGTGCAGCGGGTAAGAGTGCTACCTCATCCTATGACGTGTCCGCAAACGGTGACTTGCAGGTAGTTAGCGCCTCTGCTCCTACTTACCAGACAGCGGCTTGCTGGATAGTCGTGTCGAAAGATGGAAAATATGCCTACGCTGCAAATGCCGGTAGCAGTTCGGTTACCGGTTACAAAGTAGCCGCGTCGAGCGAACTTACTCTGGTCAATGCGGATGGTCTGACCGGCTATACCGGACCGAGTACTAACCCGACAGATGAGGCTATCAGCAAGGATGGTAAGTTTATCTACGTACTAAACTCGGGCGCTACTAAGATTGCCGCCTTCCAAACTCTGAACAATGGTCACCTGGCGATTATAGATGGTGCTTCCGGTTTCCCCTCCGGTACTGTTGGACTGGCGGCTCGTTAAACATTTAGCATAGTAAATACTAAGATAAGCGGCGGACGTAAGAATGATTACGTCCGCCGCTTATTTCGTTAAAGAGTATTTCTTGTGAAAGAGATGCAACTGAAAAAGTAACTCAAACAGTAGAATACCGGTTAATTGGCACGATTGTTGCGATTGAAGTATAGGATAGGATTATTATGAACAGGAAAGGATTAGAGGGTTTATGGAACAGCCAAATGAAAATAAACAGCCGATTGCTATAGGCGCGGTAGTGGAAGCGCTGGACGGTTTTGTCGGGGTGGTGGCAGCTTTTGTAATGGATCCTCAAACCCAGCAGCCCACTGACATTGTCGTAGAGAATGAAGACAAGACGGAGCAATTTACCTTGCCTATGGATCTTGTTTCCGGGCAGGTAGGGACCAGGGTGGTACGTCTGAAAATAAACCGGTCAGAAGTGATCAAACAGGCAACTAACGTACAGGTAGATACTCAGACAGCTAATTTCGGCCATCCCAATATTCCCCATGATACCAGCAGTGTGAACCCGCCACCCAGACTGGGCTAAAGAAGAAATTTGGGAAGATTATCACTATGTGATATAATATGCAAACATAAAAAAACTGTTTTATACAAATTATAAACAAGTTCTCATATAGAAGGGAGTTTATTGAAGAATGGCTAATAGTACGCCTAAAGTAGTGATGTATGCGACTGACTGGTGCGGGTACTGCCACAGCACCAAGCGTTTTCTGGAACGCAAAGGCGTTCCTTACGAGGTCGTAAATATAGAGCAGAATGAAGAAGCGGCAGAATATGTCATGAGTGTTAACGGCGGCAACCGGACGGTGCCGACTATCGAGATTGAAGGCAAAGGAGTATATACCAACCCCAGCCCTCAACAGCTAACCGAACTGCTCAATCTTCTCTAATTTTTGAAAAACTGGGGGCCGGTCTTTACCGGCCCTTTTTTATGCAGGTTAATGTGTATATTCCAATTATTTACCAGGATGAAGATATTGTAGTAGTTAATAAACCTGCCGGTCTGCCTACTCATCCTGATGAAGAGTCAGCCGGTAACTTTGACGTGGTTTCTCTCGTCCAGCGCCAGCTAAAGCAGGACTACCTGGGAGTTCATCACCGGCTTGATCGCGAGGTGTCTGGCCTGCTGGTTTTTGCCCGGCGCAAAGAGGCCAATGCCGGTTTAGCGCGTAGTTTTGAAGGCCGGCAGGTCGAGAAGGAATATCTGGCGGTCGTCTGGGGTCGTCCACCGCAGCGGGCAGGAGTAAACAACTCCCCTTTGATAGAAAGTGGTCAGGGGTTATGGAAAGTGGCAAGACCCGGTGAAAAGGGCAGCAAACCGGCTACCACTCGCTACCGGGTAGAGCGTGAAATTGCGGGTGGCTATAGCCTGCTTCGCCTGGGGTTGGAAACGGGGCGTACTCACCAATTGCGCCTGCACCTTGCGCAGTCAGGTTGTCCTATTGTCGGCGACTATATCTACGGCAAAAATGGAGTAGCTTCCCTCCCGGCTCGGCCTCAAAAAACCAACAATTCTGGTAGTTCTGCCCGAGCATTACCGGCAGGGGATGGTTTTCCGCGCCTGCTTCTACATGCCGCCAGGCTTGCTTTCACGCATCCTGTAACCGGCAAACCTTTGAGTTTTGACGCTGATTTACCCGCAACTTTCTTAAAAGCTCATTCTGGGCAGATGCTACCAGAGATTGAGCTTGCCGGGAGCCTTAGAGCAGCTAGCGTCAGCCAGCTAAAGCCAAAAGATAAAGCGGGATTGGCAGGTTTACTGGCATTGGCCGCTGAGCGGCGAGCACCTTTAACTGATGATCCTGTTCAATTAACAACGGCCTACCGCCTGGTTAACGGCGCAGGGGATGCCTTACCCGGAATTACCCTGGACCGCTTCGGCAGTACCCTGATTCTGAGCTGTTATGATGAGGCCCTGGAGCAAGGCCATCCGGCTCTGAAATTAGTGGTTGAAGAAATTACCCGCTTATGGCCTGATTGGAGCGTCTACGGCCGTTTCCGCCCGCGCCAGCTTTCTAATCTCTATAAAACTGGTGCAGGCAGTGAGTTACGGGAAGTTGCTCCTGAGCTTCCTTTGGCCAGGCAACCCCGTCCGGAAGTAAATATTGTGGAAAACGGTCTGAGCTACGTCATTAAACCGGCTGAAGGTATCAGTCCGGGTCTTTTCCTGGATATGCGGGAAGTCCGGGCACGCCTGGCTAACCGGGTGGAAGGAAAGACTCTACTTAATTGTTTTAGCTATACATGTGCTTTCGGGCTGGTAGCGGCAGTAAACGGGGCCAAACGCGCCTTAAACCTGGATGCCGGGCGTAAAGTGCTTGATTGGGGCAAGCAAAATTACCTGGCGAATAACCTGACTCCGGACGATTACGATTTCGTGGAAGGCGATGTTTTCGACTGGTTGAACCGCTTTGCGCGCAGGGAGCAGCGCTTTGATATTGTAGTGCTTGACCCACCAAGCTATTCGACCGTTAAGAAGAAACGCTGGTCGGCTGAGAAAAATTACGCGGAGTTGACGACCCTGGCTGCTAAAGTAACCGCGCCCGGTGGATTAGTCCTGGCATGTACCAATCTGGCCGGTCTGTCCAGGCGGTCTTTCCGGCAGATGGCTATCACCGGGGTAGAAGCGGCAGGACGCAAGGCCCAGGTAGAGGCCTATTACCATGAACCGGCGCTTGATTTCCCGACTGCCGGGAATAGTGAAGGCTATCTAAAAGTTCTGGTGCTAAAATTAGATTAGTTTACATAAATAAAAGAGGCCTGCGATCATTTCGCAGGCCTCTTTTATTAAAGAAGCATCACTCAGTAGAAATCGAAGGATCAACCTGCTGGTTGGCTGGCTGAACTTTTACAAAGTGCAACTCAGGGTTAGCCTGAAGTGGCATCAGTTTTGCTGCCTCATCAAACTGCTCGCTGCCTTCCAGTTCCGCATGGTAGTAACCCAGCAGTTCCCGGACGTTCGCTTTGTCTTTATCGTTCAGGCGGCTCATACCTACCTTCGCGCCTTTCGCCAGGCGGCGTTGTAACGCTGCCAGATCAAGGCCCATTTCCGGTTGCAGGTGCAGGTAAACCACGCCACCGGTCATACCGGAGCAAATCCACGGTCCGGGATCGCCCAGCACTATCGCTCGCCCATTAGTCATGTACTCGAAGGCAAAACCTTTAATGTTAGCCCGCGCCCCGATGTAACCGAGGCTATCATCTACCGGCTCGGTAATATCACCTCCCAGGACAATATCAGCCCCGGAAAGCCGGATACCAAAGCGGCTATCCGCGTTACCCTGGATGATAAAGAGGCCACGCTGCGCGCCATAGGCAAAGCTCTTACCTACGGAGCCATCGACGCGCTGACCCCAGCGGTTTTTACCTTTGAGGATTACAATCTGGCCGCCCAACGAGCTTTTGCCAACACCGTCCTGGGCACCACCTTCTACCACAATCTTGAGAGTGCGGGTATTGAAGGCTGCCAGGCCGTTGCCCGGAATGGAACCACTGTTCAGATATAGTTTGACCTTCTTGTCTTCCAGGGAAGGCTCTTCCTGTTCAGCTACCCCGTAAAGGTTCATTCCGCGAGCAGCCATATTGCGAGCCAGGGAAGGTCCGGCGCCCACACCGTCCCGCACTAACGCTCCGGCAAGGTGGGTACCTACGGCCCGGTCTACCGCGCCCAGTCGTTCTCCTTCGTAGTGTACCTCGCCTCTCAAGCTGTTTAGCGGAACCTGATTATAGCCTGACCCGCTTCCGCCGATAGTGGCAAGGTTAGTAGCTACTTCACCCCGCACTTGAGCGGTGATAAGCCTGCTAGCTTCACCAACCGAAACCGGAACTGGCGCTGCCGCGCAGGGGAAGCAAACCTGATTCTGCCGGGCGCGTTCCGCCGCCAGTTCGCGCTGCTGTTCCAGCCATTCGACCGGGGCCACCAGCATGTCACTCCAATCTACCAGTTCCAGGTTGCGAGCCTGCACCAGCAGATCAGTGCGGCCTACCAGGTCTTGTAAGCGACGGTAGCCTAACCTGGCGACCAGCTTTTTGAGATGTTCGCCCATTTCGTTGAACAAGGTGACAAGCTGGCGAACCGCCCGGTTATCTTCCTGGGGTATGAAGCGCTTCAGACCGCGCTCTTTGGCCTCTTCTTCCGACTCGATCTGGGTAGCGATACCCACGTGACAGGTATCTTTCTGACAGGCCCGACAGATGGTACAGCCAATAGCGACCATCGCCAGGGTAGCAAAGCCTACCCGGTTGGCGCCGAGTAAGACCAGGCGGAGAGCATCGGTGGCCGTTTTAACGCCGCCGTCCGCCCAGATTTCCACCTGAGAACGCAGCCCGCTGGCTACCAGTGCCCGGTGCGCTTCGACTACACCCACGTCACTCGGTAATCCCACGTACTTGAGAGCGTGAGCGCGCGCGGCGCCGGTACCGCCATCAAAACCGGAGAGGGTGATAATATCGGCTCCCGCTTTGGCAATACCGATGGCTATAGTGCCAATACCCGAGACTACCGGCACTTTTACGGCCACGCGAGCATCTGGGTTAGCCGTTTTTAGTTCGCTGATAAACTGGGCCAGGTCTTCAATCGAGTAAATATCGTGGTTGTTAGAAGGCGAGATCAGGTCAACACCCTGGAAAGCGTTACGGGCGGCCGCTACTTTGGCCGAAACCTTCGAGCCGGGTAGGTGACCGCCTTCGCCCGGTTTTGCGCCCTGCCCGACTTTAATCTCCAGCAGGTGAGCCGAGTTAAGCAGTTCGATATTTACACCAAAGCGCCCGCTGGCAATCTGTACTCCACGGGTGTTGTAGTACTTGCCCAGGATTTCCTTGATTTCGCCACCTTCACCATTGAGCGCTACCATATTCAGGCGTGCGCCTGCTTCAGCGTAAGCTTTGTAAGCGGTTTCACCCTGCGAGCCAAAAGACATAGAGCTAATGGCAAAGGGCAAGTTATGCCGCTCAACTGAAATATCTACTTCTTCAGGAGAAATGCCTGGATCTTCTTCCGGGAAGCGGAAGTCCAGGGTATGGTGCAAAGCCACCGGGTCTTCGTTTTGCAGAACAGTTACCTGCTGCTCATATTTTTCATAAGGAGCTTGCCCGGCGGCAACCTGCCCGGCTACTTTCCAGAGTTTCGGATAGAGGTGGAAATCCCGAGCCAGTTTTGGATCGGCATCCCCCTGCAAGACTTTACACCGGGCCTCGGCGTCCGCTCGCAAGGCTGCCCAGCCAAAGCCGCCGTTATTTGAGCCACCGTAGTTTTTGGTATTGAAATAGCGAGCAATCTCAGGGGCGAGACCTAAGGAAGCAAACAGGCGTCCGTAGCCGCGCAACTCATGGATACCCATGGTGCTGATGACCTTTTCCAGACCCTTTTTAAGACCTTCTACCAGGTTTTCGACACGCTTCTGGATATGCTTGTTACGCGCTTCCGGTTCGCTGGTTTCGGTACGCGCCTTGGCGGCGGCCGCTTCAATCATCAGGTAAGGATTGACCGCATCCGCGCCTGAACCGAATGCTACAATCAGGTCGTGCAGGTTACGGATAGAACCGCTCCTGAGAATGAGACTGGCTTCTCGGCGCAGATTGCGGTAATTCTCACCCAGGCGGCGAGGTATCTGGTATTTGCGTAGCGCTTCATCAAGGAAAGCTACTACCAGATGGGGGTCGAGCCACAAATCTTCGCCACCCATGGCGTTAGTATCGTCTACCAGTACGATTTTAGCTCCGGCTTCCACGCCTGTAATAGCTTCGAGCGCCATCCGGTTGAGGGCATCGACCGGTTCTTCCTCGGGATGAAAGCTGCTGCTGATAATGCAAACCGCTTCAGGCCGGAAGCCGTTCTGCGTGACGAACTCGACCAGTTCTTCCAGCAGGTAGGTATCGGTGTGGCGGGCTGCTTCCCAGTAGAGGTTAGGCGGTAAAAGGGCTTCTTGACCGGCGTGGCCACCCAGTAAAACCGGGCAACTTAATTCAACCATACGACTGGGGCGTGGTTTGTTGCGCGGAGCCAGGCTGCCGCCGGTGGAACCGTTAAACAGGCCATTACCACGTCCTAAAGGCCCGGTACCAATTCTCCCGTCCGGTTGGCCGGTAAGGGAGGGCCTGGCGCCCAGGGCGACGCGGGTTGAAAAGTGCTCAATTTCACGTTCGCGGTCGATGGCCGGGTTGGTTACTACAGCCACATTTTCTTTGAAGAAATCGGCCAGGTTACGGCGCTCTTTGTTTAAGGCGGCCAGCGGGCCATCATAGCCCAGTGAACCTATCGGCTCGTTGCCGGTGTCGGCCAGGAATTCGATATAGTGCAGGTCGTCACCGTTCCAACCCAGGGCCGACATCATAATTTCGGTCCGTACTTCGTCTGGATGCGGGATGTGCACTTCGGGAAGAATCTGGACAGCGGTGTCATCGCCGGGCAGTACCGCCGGAGGCTGGCTGAAAGCGATCAGTTTTGCAGTATCTTTAGGGATGACCAGTCGGGCACTCAAGCGTTTCAGGGCTTCCTGCTGCATGCGCGGGTAGGTCCATACTTCGTTCTGCTGGGCCGAACCACTCAGGCGTACATAAACTTTTTCACCGGGAGCCAGGGGGCGAGAATCGGCTACCATATCCTCGATAGCAAACACGCCTTTTTCACTGCTAAAGAAGTAAGCATCTTCGAGCTGACCCATCCAGAGAGGTCTTAAGCCGAGGGCATCTACCGAAAAGACGCACTCGTTTCCCTGGCGAGCGATAATACCGGCAGGGCCTTGCGCGAATGGGCCAAAAGCCTGCCGCAGAAAAACGTACAGGTTTTGAAGTTCAGGTTCTAACTGCTTGATTTCGTTGACAATGGGAGGGAAAGCAATTTCCATGGCCTCCAGCAAGCCGTAGCCATACTCGTGAGTCAGGGTTTCTACCAGGCGGTTGAGATCCTGGGAGTCGCTGCTCTCCTCCGGTAACTGTACACCCAGCATGCGGGCTTCCTGCTGAAGACGAGCGATGGTATTAATCTCACCATTATGGCCCAGTACGGTAAAGGGCTGCACCCTGAAGAAGCTGGAAACGGTGTTCGTGCAATAGCGACTATGGCCGAGGGTAGCTACTGAAGTCAGCAGATTATTCTGAAGTTCTGGATAATAGTGGTCGAGAGCCTGGGGGGAACCCCGCAACTTATAAACCGCCGAATGGAAGGAAAGCGATGCAAACTGTAGCGGCAGAATGCTTTCAAGGCGTAGTTGTAAGCGGAAGAGGCTGCGTTCGCGTTCTGGCATATCGTCGCCAAGCCGAGCCACGCCGGCGATCTGCCAGAAGTAAGGCTCTTCGGCCTGTCCCTGCGGTCCGAGGGCCTGGGTAACCGTTTCACCGCGCTGATTGTAAAGCACCCGGAAGCCGGTTTGTTCCAGTTCGTTAGCTACCTGCTGCATAACTTCTTCTTGCGAGGCGCCGCGCTTGACCAGCACATGGCCCAGCCAGAAATCAGAACGCCATGCCAGACCGCCATCTTCTCCAGCCTCTTCAAGCCGTTTTTGCCAGAAAGCGCGTGGAATATCGATCAGAATACCGCAGCCATCTCCTTCACCGTTCACAAACCCGGCGCGGTGGCTCATTTTATTCAGGCCGTCCAACACCCGGGTGACACTTTCGCGGCTGGGCAAGCCATTGCGGTTTACCACGCTCATCAAGGCGCAGGCGTCATGTTCTTTACCCCATGGGGAGGTAACACTTTCGCCATCCCATTCTGAAACTAACTCTACCGGTGTTTCTTCCACCCCGGCAAACCAGCTCAGATCTCCTTGATTATCATTTTTGAAGTTTTTACGAGTAACCAGCGGCAAATGCATGCCTTTGCGCTGAACACCCTCTCCACTATTTCCATTACTCATTTGCATTAAAGCTTCCTCCCTCGAACTGATACGGGTTAAGCCCGGAAGGCCAGGGTATTGTTCCACTCAGAAATTCGACTTCTGATACAGGTTACAATCCCTGCAGATAGGCTGATTTGTTACTACTCTCTGTTAGTAACTAAATCTAAAAAAGGGTATACGAAATACCAGGTCTCTTACCGAGGGATAAAAGCTTTCTTCCCGCTTTTGTGTGGACAGAAAGCCTTTTTCGGTATGAGAGACCAGCGTACTTTCGTGTAAACGAAAAAGACGCTACAGTTCTGACGTCAACTTTGAGGTCAGGGCGCGGAACCGTGCGCTCGTATTCTTTTGCTTCATCGCAAATGAAAAATAGGATAGTTACAAATATTTAATTAGGAATATCGACTCGAAGCGACTATCTTCTGTTTTGACCCGCACGTGGGCTTCTTTGCGCTATACGGTATTTCGATGATAATTGGTAGGGTTAGTACAGCTAAACAGGTGACCAATTGAATATTAGAGCAGTCTTTTCCCCTTAGATTAAGCGAGAGAATAAAAGCTTCTACGCTTTTAATTTTCTTAGCTTGTGAGAATTATAGCGGATTCTGTGGACCTGTCAAGCTTTTTTCGTATTTATTCACAAAAATATAATGCTCAGTTTTGTGCGTTCTGCTCAGGAGTAACAGTTTATTTGAATAAATTCAAATAAAGCTAACTCTGAAATCATTTTCCATTGCGATCAATAAAGTGGAAGTATGACAGATATTTTTGGCTTGTGAGATACTTTATGGATAATAAATTTGAAAAAACATCACTTTTTCTCCAAAGATTCTTAGGTTTACTGCGCCAGAGAGTTGAAACTGACTTATGATTTTAGTGGAAGAACATAGAAAAGAGGCTATAATTTGCGATGTAATGGCATAAAGACTGCTATTAATAATAATAGATAACGGTGAGTTGCTATTTATGGAGGAAACTGAATGTTACTGCATACTCAAAACAGGAAAGGGATTCTAAGTGGTCGAATACGGCTTGACAGTCATTTAAGTGCCGCTCGTCCGGCCTTTGAAATGGTTATGCCGCCTCACCAACCATCGCATCCCAATCCTCAACCGGAGCCGTCGCCTATGCCAGGCCCGGTAATAATACCGGAACCCAATCCGAATGATCCTTTCCCAACTTCACCTGGCACCGAACCGGGTCCAGAACCGAGTGGTCCGCTGGTTCCCCAGGTACCATAGTCATTGACTAACAAACAAGAGTTTGAAACTAGAAAGAGCCTTACTCGAAGAAGTGAGGCTCTTTTAGTTATATCAATATATTTGTATTGTAGTTTATGCAGTTAGCTATTCTGATTGTGTGGAGACAGTATCTTCAACCGTAATAGCGAATAGGTAGTGATCCTGCCATACATTATCTATTTTAAGGTAGTGGCGAGCCAATCCCTCACGCCTGAACCCTGCTTTTTCCAGTACCCGCATGGAACCGTGATTATGCAACAGGGTAGCGGCAGCCACGCGATGCAAATGCAACTCCTGAAAGGCAAACCGGACCACAAGGTGAACGGCATCGGTCATATAACCCTGACCATTATGCTTCTCGGCAAGAAAATAACCGACATTAGCGCTCTGGAATGCTCCGCGGATAATGCCGGAGAGAGTAATACGGCCAATCAGTTCGCCGGTACTCTTGAGGAAGATACCAAAGCTATATAATAAATCTTCACGCGCCTGTTCATAACTTGCTCCTATCATGGCGCGCATGTAGTCCAGGGTATAAAAATCTTCCGAACGAGTGGGTTCCCAGGGCTTCAGAAACTGCTTATTATCGGAGTAGGCGGCCAGTAATTTTGGTGCATCATTTTTCTCCAGCAAGCGCAAGAGCAGGCGGTCATTTTGTAACTGGTAATGAGGCCCGGTCATATTAGCGCACCAGTTGATTTGTAGCAGGTTTATCAACCACGCAGGGCATCGAAATATTAAAGGAACTCCCCTTGCCCAGTTCGCTTTCTGCCCAGATGCGGCCCCCATGCGCTTCAACTACCAGTTTACAGAGAGCAAGACCCAGGCCTGTCCCGCTACGATTCCTGGATACGGAAGGTAACTGGATAAACTTATCGAAGATACGTTCCAGGCTGCCGGGCGGTATTCCCGGCCCCTCATCGCTAACTGTCAGCAGCAGGGCTTTCAAATTCTGTTCTGGAATAATATTAAGCTGCTGCGGGTCTCGCAGGTAAGAGGTTGAGGTACGGCGAAGCCGGTTCGGGTCGAGGGCAGAAGTAGTACCGCGCCTGCGCACTCCTTCTTCTACCTGGGCCTTGATGTGAATGGTAGAACCGGGAGGGCTGAAGTGAATGGCATTGGAAAGCAGATTGACTATTACGCGCTTCATCTTTTCGACATCAACATTAACCAGGGGATTATCATCGGGTAATTCCATAATAATGGTAACCTGGCGTTCTTTGGCGGTAATTGCGACGGTTGCCACGCTGTTATCAAGCAGCTCTTCTAACAGGACATTTTCAAGGGTCAGCGGCATCCGACCGGCTTCCAGGCGGCTTACTTCCAGAAGCGCATTGACCATATTTAAAAGGTTATAGCAGTTGCGCTGGACCTGTTCCAGAAACTCTGCCTGTCGCTCGGTTGTTTCATCCTTAGCATCAGGCATCATATTACTGACTAGTTCGATACCGCCAATGATAGAGGTCAATGGACTGCGCAAATCGTGTACGAGCATACTGATAAAGTCATCGCGCAGTTGTTCCAATTCGCGCTGTTGAGTGGTATCGTGAAAGACGTTTAGCCAGCCTAAAATATTGGAATACTGATCCCTGACCGGGATAATAGACCAGTCAACGTAACGCCGTTTGGGGTCGGTAATCGTGATCCGTCGTTGAAAACCGTTATCAGGATTAGAGCTCAGCCCATCCAGCACCCGATTAATGGAATAGGAAGAAAAAGGAGGATCACTTTCGAAAGTTTCACCCAGGCGGTCGGCCACTTCACCCATGGTATGGGAGAGAACTTCATTTACTTCTAGCGTCATAAGCTCGGTAAAGCGCGGATTAGCCAGAATCACCCTGAAATTGCGATCCAGCATAAGAATGCCATCTTTAACTGAATTTAGCACAGCTTCAATCCGGTCCCGCTCGCCCATAACTTCATCGTAGAGCATGGCGTTAGCTACGGCAGTAGCAGCCTGTGGCGCAAGCAGGTTAAGCAAGCGCACATCTTCATCGCTAAAGGTGCGCTTGCTTACATCATCCAGCACGTCTATAACCCCGATTACTCGCCCATTTGCGATTAACGGCACGCTTAAAACGGCTGTAATGTCAGTATCATTGGCAAAGGACTCAGCCCGGCCGCTCCATTCGGAGTAATTGTTTATCCTCATGGGTTTACCGGTAACGGCTACCAGCCCGGCTACGCCTTCACCATAAGTAAGGCTACGCCCCAGATAGGACTTACGAGTATTATACTCGGCATAAATATTCATGCTGCCGGTTTCGTCGTTACAGAGATAGACTACTGAAGCTTCTGCTCGTACCAGTTCACAACTTTTACGCGCAATTAAATTAAGTAGTTCCGCCAGGGTCAACTGGGCATTAACTGCCAGGGCTGTTTCGTTAAGCGTGCTGAATTCTGTAGCCCGGTTTTCGGCCTCTACATACAAGCGAGCATTATCTTCAGCGGCCCGAATGAGCGCCTGGGTACTTTGTTTGAGTCGAATCAGGGAGCGAGCCCGCGCAACCAGTTCCAGGCGTTGAATAGGTTTAACCAGGAAATCGTCCGCACCTGCCTCAAGCGCTCGTATCCGGTCATTTGGATCGTTTCTGGCGGTTATTAAAATAATGGGGATAAAGCCTAAATTATTATCAGATCGAATACGCTGAGTTAACTGGAAACCATTCAGGCCAGGCATCATCACGTCCGATAAAACGAGGTCTGGTTTGAGGGAGTAAATATGTTCCAGCCCCTGTGTGCCATCCTGCGCAGTGGTAACATTATACCCTTCTCGCTCCAATAACTCGCGCAGTAAATTCAGATTATCCTGGCTATCGTCAATTAATAATATTCGGGCCGGTTGTGACTTCTGAATGGTCATAGTTGCGGCTGTAACTTGTTCATTTGATTAATAAAATAGCTCGCTCTATTGCCGGTTGGATCTGATTTAACAAAAGAACGAAGTTATAAACCTTGTTAACCCGGATTGAAACGCATAAAACAAGTAGATAGCTTTATTATAGGTATTGTCGCAACAATTAGCAAGTCTGTAGCGAAAGCTTTTAAGTTATCAGACATCCCCTGCTCGTTAGTGCTTTATGAAAAGCAACCAGGCAAGCACCCCTCATACCTGTAAGAAGTTGCTATTGGCCCATTTCGCGTTTAATCACTCTTTGTAAGTTACGGAGTTCCAGGTCATTAGGATAAGTTTCAATGGCCATATCAAGCAACAAAACGGCGAACCTGGGTTTCCCGACATCTCTATAAGCGCCTGCCAGGGCCTTAAAGCCCAGGACAGGCATCTGTTCAAATTCATCAATACTTGCGAAATCAAACAAAGCATCCTGTTCGACTACCCGCCGAAATTCTTCCTGGCTGGCAGCATAGCGCCCGGCGTACGCGTAATCCACCGCCTGGCGGGCCCGTGTCGCCACGCTATCAGCGCCATCGCCAGCAAAAGCACCCGGATTGCGCCCAGTACGAATTGAGCTTTCGCTGTTCCGCTCATTAGCCACAGGTCGCGGCGGAATAACCGGAGGACGGTTTTCAGGATGGGTATGTTCTACCGGGCGATTAGTCAAAGGTCGGGGTGGTGCGGGAGTTTCTTCATTGCTAATGGACTCAGCGCGCCTGTTAGGTTCAAGCGGTTTATTGGTGGCCGAACTCAACGGCGAAGAGTCGTCAAAGAAATTGTCCAGCGGGTTGCGCCGGCTAGTCGTATCTTGAGTAGGGCGAACGGGCCGGGAGAGTGGTTGTTCTTGCAAAGTGGAACGAGGCTCACTGGCTAAAGGCCGGCTAGCTGGCTGAGGCCTGGCTAATGGTTCATTATCAAGTAGCGAACGGCGCGGGCGACTGGGTTCGGGCCGGGTCTGCTCAACCGAGCGTGATCTTGCTGGCGCGACTCCCGTTTCTTCTTCGTGAGTAGCAGGCCGGACAAAATGCCATAAACGGGTAACTCCTGTACGAAGCAAGTGCCAGGCTTTAACGGCAAAATCTTCCATCTGGTAGGCGTACTCGCGCCCCCGCTCGCCCCCAACCGTGGTAAAGCGCAGGACGGCGTAGACTATACCTACAATAATAATTAAGATGAAAAGGATCATGAAAAGATTCAAGCCGCCCTTTTTATCTTTATTATTACTGCTATCATTTCCACCAGTCGTGCTGGTAGTAGCATTCCCGCTGTCAACGGTAGGAGTAGTGAAAGCGTCGGGAGTGGTAGTGGCCTGAGTCTGGTTAATCTGGGCATTCAGGACGCCACCAGCGGCGTTATTTGCCGGTATATTAACAATATTTACGCCACCCGGTCCACCGGTAGCCATGAGAGGCAACAACCGGTCACCGCTGACCTTGCCGATATAGTCATCGGTGCTGGTAGGAGTTGGCCCCTGCTTGATAAGAGTCTGGATTTCGGGCTGCTGTAACTGGCCGAAAGCGTAGTCGAGCAGGGCGGCCGGTTCTGTCTGGTACCTGGCATTATCTTCACCAAGCACGACCGATATTACACTCATGCCATTGCGACTGGCGCTTCCTACCATACATAGCCCGGCCTGATAATCAAAGCCGGGTTTTACGCCGGTAGCTCCATTGTAGCGACTCAGCAGGTAATTGATATTGGTTAATTTATGTCCGGCTCGTTCAGCCGTTTTGGTGGTAATTACTTTACTTAAAACAGGGTTATTGATCGCATACCAGGCGCTAATCGCCAGGTCATAGGCACTGGTGTATTGCTGCGGGTCATCAAAACCGTGCGGGTTTACATAATGAGAGTCCAGCATTCCGAAAGCAATAGCCTGCTGGTTCATACGTGCCAGGAAGCGATCCAGTGTAGGTCCGGTTCCTGGCAGTTTAGCCCCGGCATAATGAGCCACAGCCATAGCGGCATCATTCCCGCTGGGTAACATCATACCGTACAGCAGGTCTTCAAAAGTGACAACCTCACCATTTTTGAGGCCCATGCTGGTTTCCCCTACCAGGTCATCCTTAACTACCTGATAAGTATCTGCCAGGTTAGTTCCTTCAATATTAAGGGCCGTCAGGGCAGTCATAATTTTGGTGGTGCTGGCCATAGGTCGCCGGTTATGCATGTCTTTGCTAAAGAGAATGCGCCCGCTGGTAGCATCTACGGCGATAGCGGCAGGTGCCATAATTGAAGGCGGAGTGGTACTCGCTTCGGCAATATCTACAGGCATAAAAATAGTGGTGAGCATGCCAGTTAGCAAGGCTACCAGCGCCAGAACTAACCACATCGTACGGAAGGACGCAGTTAAGCGATGGAGTGCGGCATACCGCAGTGAGCTTTCAGGCCGTCGGGACGGCCCGGTTAAAATCTTTTCCAAGCGCGTATATGCTTTCCTAAAAGCTGAACAAAAAAAAGAGAATATAAAAGCAGGCTGATTCAACAGCGTTAAATATTGGCCTTTTTTTGAAAAATAGGTTCAAAAAAAAAGCCTTTGTAAGTGTTCATGATAGCATAAGGGCTTGATTATGTCTAGTATCTGCTAAAAATATGACACTATTGTTGATAGGTTGACACTAAAGCTAAGGTCGCGTAAAATCCAGGCAGCCACACGGATAGCGGCTCAATACCGCTCGCTCTCAGGGTAGTATCTCAGGGTATCAAAAGTAAGATTTATTATAACTCTGGTTCAAGTCAGGAGAATTAACGCCGTAATGACCCCATTTCAAACATTTTTCCAGGACGTTGGCCCTTACCTCTGGCTGATAACTTTCCTGGTACTGATAGGAGTGATCTTCTGGCTGTACCGTTTACAAATGCGCTATACTCGGAATTACCGCCAGCTAGATCAACTATTGCGCAATTCCTCGGGAGGGGATAACGGTCTGGAAGAACTCCTCACCCGTTTAACTCGCCTGGAACGTAGCGCCTCTCAGATGGAATTGTTGCAAACCGCCATCCGAGAACTGGAACTGCGCCAGAATCGCTCTTTCCAATCGGTCGGGCTGGTACGCTTTAATCCTTTTAGCGATATGGGAGGCGACCAGAGTTTTGCGCTCTCGATAGTCGATAGTTTTGGGGATGGCTTTGTCCTGAGCAGTTTGCATGGCCGTACCGCTACAAGAGTCTATGCTAAAACTGTCCGGCGGGGACGTTCTACTCAGACTATTTCAACAGAGGAGCAAGCCGCAATTGACCAGGCGATGCGCTACCAGCAGCTACCTCCTGATACCGGCGTAACTTCATAAAAAGCTAAATTTAGTCTGAAAGCAGGCTTTTGGAACGTTCTCGCTTCATGGCCGCCTGGACCATCTTTAAGGCCCTTGACCAACTGCCAGGCGTAGCTGCCTCTGGATAAGCCAGCACCTGTAAGGCAGCAGCCATGGCGGTCAAAGCGCTAACATTAGCGTATTCGGCATAACTACTGCTGCTTAGCACTTCTTCCAGTTGCGATGGAATTTTCTCCGTAATGCCATGATTTCTGACAAAGTCATTAATGGTAACAATAGCCTCTTCCACTAACTCGCTTTCGGTAAAGCTGGTTTTACAGTTATTGCAGCGCAATCTACCCATTGGCTTCAGCAGGGTAAAATCGCTGGTGCCGCAGACCGGACAAACTACTATCTCATCATAGGCAAATACACATAATGCCATAATACAGTTGCTTTCTAGCTTAAATACTTCATAAGCGAAATTTTGTTCTTATTCTAACTCTAAATCGTAATTTTAGCTAGAAGGTGCGTCTGTCTTTTTCAAATTGGATGAATTAAAAAACCTCCTGAAATTCAGGAGGCTTCCTTTCAGACCAGACTATTACTGAACGCTTCGTAAGGAGCTTACCAGTGAGACATCCAGGAGGGCCGGTGCGCCGGAAGCAAAGGCCTGCTCGATAGCAGGAAGTAGTTCTGTTTGGCGAGTAACTTGCCAGCCCTTTACCCCAAATCCCTCAGCCAGCGCCGCAAAGTTAATACCGGGAGGGGTCAAAGCGGTGTATTCCATAATGCGGGCAGGCCCGGAAGCGGCCAGGTTCCCTTGCGATCTTAACATTTCGAGGGTGATGATATCGTAGTTATGATTGTTACAGATTACGGTCACTATTGGCAGTTTGTACCGGGCCATTGTCCAGAGCGCCTGAATAGAATAGAGGGCCGTACCGTCTCCGATCACCGCCAGGACAGGTTTATCCGGCGCGGCCAGTTTTGCGCCGATAGCTGCCGGGATGCCATAGCCTAATGACCCACCACGCCCGGTCAGTATATGGGCCAACTGGCGATTATTGAGCAGCAATTCAGGGTTCAGAGCGGTTCCGGCGGTAATGGCCTCATCTACGTAAATCGTATCGGGTGGCAGAGCAGCCCGTAATGCTTTTCCCAGCGCCGTTGCGGTAACAGGCGCATTTTCTTCCGGTTTAAATTCAGCGGTAACAACAGGCGCAGGCCCTTCCTGGGCGGCTTCACCTGTAGTCTGCTGCTTATCCAGCATTTGTAGCAGGGTCAGATCAACATCACCCAGTAACGGCAGGGCGCTTTTGGCATTCTTGCCCAGTTCACTTACATCACTATCAAGATGAATGACCGGAATATTATCGGGAACCAGGCTGAGTATTGGATCATCATCATACAGAAAATGGGTAGTAAAGCCGCTTACGCCTGCCAGGAGGATACAGTCGGCGTTTTGCAGAATCTGGCGACGCTGTTTTGGAAAATAAGGCAGGCGCTGCCCGTAAAAGGCCAGCAGTGGGTCGCTGGCAGGGTCGAGGCGCGTAGGGAAAGGCTCCAGCCAGATTTGAGCGTTAACGGAACGGGCCAATTTGCGTAAGGCTGTGCGGCCTGCACCGGTCAGAACATCTCCTACCACGAACAGAGGCTGCCGGGCCCTGTTAAGCAACTGTAAGCTTTCTTCGATAGCCTGGGGATGGGCCGGGCCGGGTTTTGGTACATTTAGCTGAGGTATCGTTACGTTATCCTGAGTTATGCGACTGAGGGTATCGTTAGGAAGCACCAGGCAAACCGGACCCTGTGGAGGTGTAAGAGCCTGTAGCATAGCCCGGTGAAGGGCCGCGGGTATTTCTTCAGCCTGGTGGACTGTGTAAGACCACTTGCAAAGGCTGCGGGCCGAACCCAGAATATCACCGGATAGGGGGGACTCTTCCAGGCCAAAGCGGGTATGATGCTCACCAACCGTAACCACTAGCGGTACCCTGGCGCGTTTGGCGTTATGCAGGTTAGCCATGCCGTGGGTTAAACCGGGCTGGAGATGCAGATTTACCAGGGCCGGGCGCCCGCTGATCCGCGCAAAGCCATCCGCCGCCCCGGTGGCTACATCTTCATGCAAACAGAGGAAGAAATTGAAGTCTTCAGCGCGAGAAAGGGCATCCATAAAATTTACTTCAGTTGTGCCGGGATTACCAAAGACATGGGTCAGGCCATACTGTCTGGCCGTTTGGAACAGCAGTTGTCCGCCATTGAGGGGCGGTTGAGCAACTTTTTCTTCTTGATTTGTCAAAGCTTACCTCTCTGTACGCTTATTCTGATGGGGTTAGAATTTACCGCGTTTGCTTCTCAGGCGCGTTTCTCCACTAATTTTCGCTTTTCCTTTAACCGATTATATCAAAATCGGGCAGGCCGGACTTTAATTCCGCTACTATAAGATTTCTCTATTGTTAAGATTTCATTGCTATATCAATAGTTGCAGTTAAAAACATTGACTTATCAAAGAACACGGAGTAAAGTATTCTGAAATAGAAATTAGAATTTGTGGCAACAGGGGCAGGAATGAAACAGCTTAAACCGGAGTCTTTAGAGAGTGGCGCGGGTAATGCAACGTACAACAAAGATGAAGAAAGCAATCTAACCCACCTGATGGGGCGGGCATTATTGGCGATCAAGCAGGTGATAGAAAAGGAATTAGGCGTCAATCTACTGACAGCACGCATCCTGTTTGCGCTTGCGAAGCAGGACGGCGCAACCCAGAACTATCTGACCGGTTGCCTGGGTGTGGACCCGAGTATGATCACTCGTACCGTTAAAGAGATGGAAGGTGAACTTGGCTGGGTTCGGCGCGAACGTGACCCGGAAGATAATCGGCTGATGCGAGTTTATTTAACCGAAATTGGCAGGCAGCATGCCCAGGTTTTGCCGCAACAGGCTAAAGAAATCGAAGGCCGTTTGACCGGTAATTTAAACCAGACAGACCTGGCCCATTTCCGGCAATATTTACACATATTAGAAGAAACGGCTCGGCATGAATACCAAAATATCAGGCTTGATGGCCCTCAGAATAATTGAGAGAAAGGAATGAGTGTCTTGAAAAAGATACCATATCGCTACGCTGTAGCACTCACCGCCGCGCTTGGCCTTTTTATGGCGGTGCTGGATAATACAATAGTAAACGTTTCTTTGACTGCTATGCTGAAAAGCTTCAGCAAGCAAGACCCTACCATAACAATAAATACTATTCAGTGGGTAATTACCGGCTACTTTCTCTCGCAGGCAGCCGTTATTCCGGTAGCCGGTTATTTTAGTAACCGCTATGGCTTACGCCGGATGTTTATAATTGCTCTGGCTATCTTCACCCTGGGCAGTTTTCTTTGCGGCTTCTCTCATGAGTTAAACACCTGGCTTGGCGGCGGCGGCGTTCCCATGCTGATCGGCTTCCGGGTTTTCCAGGGGATTGGCGGCGGTATGCTCTTCCCGCTGGCCACCTCGATTTCCTTTAATGTCTTTCCCCCGGCGGACCGCGCCAAAAGCTCGGCGGTTATTGCCGTTCCGGTGCTATTGGCTCCGACCCTCGGCCCTACGGTTGGCGGTTTGCTGGTAGATAGCGCCCTGGAATGGCCTTCGATCTTTTTTATCAATGTGCCGGTGGGTGCGCTCGCCATCTTCCTGATTTTCCGCTTGCTCAAGGCCGATTTTGGCCGTAAACCGCTCTGGGCCGGCGAAGGGGCCCGCCCGCAGAGTAAGAGTGGCGCTACTGAGGCCGCTTCAGTCAGTGGCACTCCGGCGGCTACCGCTGCTGCGGATGCCGGTTCTCCGCCGGCAGCAGCTAAAGCTCGCCCCGCTGAAGCTATTGTCGCTCGGAATAAATTTGATTTCGTCGGTCTATTCCTCTCGATTGTCGGTACGATTCTGGTAGTTTACGCCTTTACCGTGGTTAGCGATACCCGCGAAGGTAGCGTAACACCCCAGAATCCCAATGGCGATATTTACGGCTGGGGCTACTGGTTAGTCTGGGTACTGCTGGGAGCGGGCCTGGCTATACTGGGTTTCTTCAGCGTCTATGAATTGCGGCTTAAAGATCCGGTACTGGACCTGCGCGCCTACAAAAACCGCGATTTCCTTACCGCTTCAGTCATGACCTGGATTGTGCGCGCTGTAATCTTCGGAAGCTTCTTTATCCTGCCGCTCTTTTTGGAGCGTTTTAAGGGTATGAGCGCCGCTATGACTGGTCTGGCACTCATGCCCCAGGGAATAGGCTCGGCCATCGGTATTATCAGTGGTAGTCGCATTTACGACAAAGTAGGCCCGCGCGTTCAGGTGATTATGGGTATTGTTGCCCTGACTGTCAGTTCCGTTATGCTGATGAATGTCAGCCCTGAAAGTGATGGCTGGTCGTTTGTACCGGTCCTACTCATTCGTGGTATCGGTTTTGGCTGGTCGAACCTGCCGTTGCAGACGGTTTCGCTTTCTCGTTTCGCCGGTCCGGCCCTGCCTAAGGTTAGCTCACTTTACAATGCTACCGCCCAGATTTTCAGTTCTATCGGTATCGCTGTGCTAACCACTCTGCTGGTAACTGGTATAACAGAACGGTCCAATAATGCTGTTCAAGCTGCGCTCGCCGCTCACCAGCGTCCTGATCCCAATACTATTGCCTTGAACGCCGCAGCAGGCGCTATGGGTAATGTCTTTATGTACGTTAGTATCGGTACGGCTTTAACTGTTTTCTTCGCTTTGTTCTTGCCCAAGAAGAGTCTCAAGCAGGAGCAAGAAGAAGCAGCCCGCCGTGGCGAGAATGTTTCCCAGGCGGAACAGCACGCCGTTATTATGGAATAAGGCTGGCAATGGCAGTAACAAAAAAGCTCCGGCACTCCGGAGCTTTTTTGTTACCTGAAGCTTTAATTTACACTTATGGTGCTGCCCCCTGGCGTTTTGACCACATCAATTCGGACCGGGAAAACGTCTTTTAGTTCCTGAATGTGGGTGATAACCAGCACTCTTTCAAAATCCTGCTCGATGCTGCGAATCGCTTCTACCAGGCGTTCGCGTCCCTGGCCATCCTGAGAGCCGAAGCCCTCATCAATTACCAGCGTGCGAAGGGCCGCACCACTGCGTCGCGCCAGCAGTTTAGAAAGAGCTACCCGCACCGCGAAATTGACCCGAAAAGCTTCTCCGCCGCTGAAAAGTTCATACGAACGCACGCCCGCTTCGTCGCTAATTCTGAGGTCGAGAGTTTCGATAGCGTCACCTCTTTTGCTGTCGCGTAAGGTTTCGAAGCGCACTGACATGCGGCCATCACTCATATTACCGAGCAGTTTATTGGCCTCATCTTCCAGTTCCGGCAAAACAGTATCTATAATCAGGGCCTGTACGCCTTTCTTGCCAAAGGCCGATGCCAGTTCGGTATAAATATCTTTCTCGCGGGCCGCTTTAGCGTGTTCAGCGCTTTTTTTCTTCTTATCTACTGCCAGTTGATCGCACTGGCGCAGCTTATTCTCAAAATCCCATAGAGTTTTTTCCAGCCGTTTGACCTCGTTTTCCGCCTCGGCTTTAAGGTTCTGGGCGGCGCTACGCCGGGCGCTGATAGTTGGTAACTCGGCTACTTCCACTTCCAACCCTTCTACCTGGATTTGTAGTTCAGCCTCCTCGCGCTTCAAGTCTTTATAATCCTGCCGGTAATGAGTGGCATCTTCTTTGAGAGTCACAATGCGCCTCTGGGCATCGTCCAGGGCATTTTTCTCCTGCTCAAATTTACGGAGCGCATCCAGCCGGGTTTTCAGGTTCTGGCGTTCGCTATCATCGTAGGCCAGTTCTTTAGATTGGCGGTCTACCTCGCGCAGTTCGGCCCGTTCACCCTGGCAGTAATCTTCTTTCTCAAGCTGCCGCTTAATTTCCTGCTGGCGTGCCTCCAGGCCTGCCAGTTTTTCGCCGGCCTGCCGGGCCTGTTCCAGTTCGCGCTCGACACTTCCAACCCGCTTTTGCAAAGCATTTAAACGCTGCGCAGCCGGTTCTAACTCGCGGACTTTCTTCTCCAGACTCTCTACTTCTACCACTAGCGCTTCCTGGCGCTGTTTTTTAAGGTTTCTTTCTTCCTTTTGAGCCTTATACTCGTTTCGCCGCTCCTGCAACACATGCTCGCGAGCGTCATTATCCATGAGAGTCCCGCAGCGGTCGCAGCGTTCCCCCGCCTGGGGAGTCTGTTTGGCTTTTTCTTCAATCTCCTTAAGAAGTTTATCGACTCGCTTGATATCTTCAGCCAGTAACTTCTGCTCGGTTACTTTCTCCTGGCGGGAGGCTTTGGCCTGTTCCAGTTGCTCTCCGGCCTGATTGGCCCTAGCGATCTCCTGCTTCAGCCCGGCAAAGTCTTTTTCAAGTGCTGGTAGATGGCGACTTAGTTCGGCAGTTTCTTTTATAGACATTTCCACCTGGTGCTGTTCGGCTTCCAGGCGCATGCCGCTTCTTTTAATCACATCCTGTAAAGCTCGCCGCCGTTCCAGTAGTTGCTGGTAGCGGTGAAACTTTCCTAGCAGAGCTTCATATAGATTGTAGGTAATTGTATATTCGCCGTAACCCTTCTCAATCTCCTCACGGCGGCTGATTACCTGGTTGCAGAGATCAATATTTCTTTCTGCTTCTTCCAGTTTCTTATCCAGCCGGGCCAGTTCCTGCTTAGCGTTATTCAGGCGTTTAAGGCTTGTCTGGCGCTGCTCTTCTTTCAGCTTCAGGAGATTTTCGCGCTGTTCCAGTAAGCTTAACTCGCTCTCGTTTTTAGCCAGGCTTTCTTTGCCGGCTTTAAGGCCTGTCTCGGTCTGCTCTTTTTGCTGTTCGTAGAAAGGCCGTTTATCAAGCTCTTCGTCTATACGCTGGATATCTTCGTCCAGGCGGCGGCGGCGTAAATCGGCCTCTTTAGCCTGGTCTTTGGCCTGCGCTTCAAGCTGGTCGTAGTATTCCAGGCCCAGGATTTCGGCCAGTACCTTCTTGCGTTCCCCGGGGGTCTTGGTGGTAAATTCGTCGGCCCGGCCCTGTAAAAGGAAAGCACTATTGATGAAGGTTTCGTACTCCATACGGAGTTCTTTAACTATCTGGTCCTGGGTGGCTTTTACAGTATTGCCCCCTATGTTACGCCAGCCACCTTCATGGGTTTGAATCTGGAAACTAAGCTCTGTATGGCCTGCGCCTTTACGGGTGCGGGTGCGCACTATCCGGTAGACCGTTTCATTTATATAAAACTCGAAATCGGTCTGCATTTCTATTTCGCCCTGGGCGATCAATTCGTCCGGCGTGGCCCTGGCCTTGCCCCAGAGCGTCCAGGTCATAGCATCCAGCAAAGCCGATTTACCTGCCCCGTTGTCACCGGAGAGACAGGCCAGGTGAATACCCTCCAGGTCAAGAGTGGCATTTTTATAACACATGAAGTTCTTGAGACTTAGCTTTAACGGAACCAAGTAAGTACCTCTTATCTATTGTTTAAGCGAGTGAAGCAAAGTTATTATTCTTTGGTTTACCTAAAAATATAAACAGCCCAACTACGGATTGCACAGATTTCCCAGGAATTCAATAAAGTCGAGTATTTCGGATTGAGTAGGCAACTCTTCCGGGCGCAGCGCGGTTGCATAACGGCTGATTGCTCCAAAGCGATCCGCTACAAAAACTGCTGCCGGATATTCATCTATCCAGGCCTCCGCCTCATTACCCGTACGTGTCAGGGCAAGATACTTCTTATAGGTTTCGCCCTGCGGGTCAGCCAGCAGCGGGAAACTCAAACCTGATGACTCGGGTAGTTCTGCCAGGCGTTCGGCTTTAGCGGTAACGATTACCAGTAGCTGCGTACCCACAGCCTGGTAAATTCCTGCTTCTGATTGTAGTTTTTGCAGAAACTCCTTATTAGGTTCTGGCAGAAAATAAAGCACCAGCGGTTTTATTTGTTTGTAATCCCAGGAAGCTACTATGCCTCCCTGGGCGGCGTTGAGTTTAAAGGCGGGCGCCATCAATTCTTTATTATTACCGGGACCGAACCCCTTTAACTTACCAGCCATTGGACCACCTCTATTACTTCTAATTTTAGTTTTTATTATCTAATCTGCATGGTAATCCAAACAGAGCCTCCTGGCAACCTTAAGAGGTTAATTTATATTATGAACCTAAAAATGGTGAAACAATTCTCGGAATGAGGGTGTCATAGAATTGAAAGTAAAAAGAGCCAGTAAAAAGAACCGTAAATTTGAAAAGAATTATAAAGAAATTACATAGTAAAAACAAAGTTAAATTAGAGTCGAAGGAGTAATTAAGATGCGAAGATGGGTTGCGCCGGTGTTATTTATCCTGTTACTTGCCGAGATAGCGGCAGCGGTTTCAATTGTGCTAGCACAACCGGGTGGCTTTGGTTCGCTTGCATCCTTTGATTGGGGACCGGAGCGCAGTCAGGCCATTCCTGCCCGGGTACTGGAACTAAACGGACAGCCTGCCAGTATTAACTTAAAGAACTCATCCGGAAATATTCAGGTTTCGACCAATCCCGGCCTGACAGGTGTGCAGGTCAGTGCCACCAAGATTGTCCACAGTAATGATGCCAGTGCCTTCGACCGGGTACGTTTCGATGTTACTCAGTCAGGTGGCAGCATTCAAATTGAAGGGGGCAGCAATCAGCCCTCGATAGGCCTGAGCAACGCCAGGGTAGATATTCAGGTGGTGTTACCGCCTGCCCTGCTCACCAGCTTTACGGCCACTACCGGCAGTGGCGATGTAGATGTACGTGGTTTGCAGAATGGGAAAGCGCTGCTGAACATAAACACCGGTAGTGGTGATATCAGTGGCGATACTTTACAATTCAGCCAGGCTGTTTTGCACACGGGAAGCGGCAACATCCGAACCAGCAACTATAACGGCGGCATCAATGCCGAAACCGGCAGTGGTAATATTGATATGCAAGGTAGCAACGAGCTAAATCAGGTTCGTTTCAAAACCAGTAGCGGTAATATTACTGTCAACGCTCAGCTCAACGACCCGGCAGGCGGTTCGTTTGATACCGGCAGTGGCAATATCCGCCTGCACATGGCTAACGCTACTGCGCCCGGCTTCAATATCAACGTGGGTAGTGGCGATATTCGCGTCAACCTGCCCGGTGTAGTTTTCAATCGCCAGGATAAACATAACGTTCAGACGAACGGTAGTCCGGTGGTGCAGATGCATACCGGTAGTGGCAATGTTGAAATCAATTAGTAAGACAAGAATAAAGAGTTTTAGTCGATGAGAAACCCGCAAGTTATCCGTTTACTCTGGATTGCTCTGTTTGTTGAAGTAGGTCTGGGAGTGCTCTTTTTACTGGGCACTCGCAACATCTCTAGCTTCTTTGTAATTTTTATCATCCTGGGTTTTCTGGGGGCAATCGGTTATGTAGCCAGAACCAGCGGAATGTGGACGGGCGAGATAGACCCAGGACAGAACTGGGGCCAGTCGAGCGCGAATGTATCTAATTGGACGAGCGGAGGCGCAAGTAGCATGAATAGTCGAACAACGGGCAACTGGAATTTTGGAAACATCTCTTTTAACCTGGGCAACTTCCCGGAGCGTAGCGAAGTACTTAACCAGACAGTTGCATTAAGCGAAGAAACAAACAATTTGAACTTAAATGTCTATACCGGGAGTATAACAATTACCGGCCAGGAAGGGCTAAAGGAAGTTCAGATTACCGCAACCAGGCGGGTCTGGGCGCGGGATGAAATGGCCGTTCGGGCGGAACTGGATAAGTTACAACTTCGCCAGTGGCAGGAAGGCGGCACCGTTCGGATTGAGGCAGGCGACCCTGCGCAGGGCTTCGTAATCGGGCGAGGTTCGCGAATAGACCTGGCCCTGGTAGTCCCGGCTTCCCTGGCAGTCACCGTTGCCACCGGGGCGGGAGAGGTGTCCTGTCGCCAGTATCACGGCGAATTTAACGGTCGTTCTACCGTTGGCGGGATTTCGATTGATGGTTATAACAGTGGCCGCAACATTACCCTGAACACTACCAGTGGTAAGATAGCTCTACAGAGTACGGCCGCCGGGAATATCCGGGTTAAATCAGGTGCCGGTTCAATCCAGCTTACCGGGATTGGCGCTGAAGCGCTTGAACTCGAATCAACCGCCGGAATGATCCGGGCGAGAGGGGTAAACTGTGGTCGTTATTACGCCAGCGCTACCACGGGCAGTGTAGATCTCTATGATGCCAACGCCGATCAGGGAGTTGAACTAAAAACAACGGCTGGCCGCGTCCACGCTGATAATGTTACGACCAAAGGTCTGCGTCTTGAAGCTACTACCGGTTCGATCTACTATCGCGGAAGCGCGCCGACCGCGCCCAGCGAAGTAATCAGCGGTGTGGGCAGCGTCCAGTTGATTTTCCCGCAGGGAGCCGCTTTCAATCTTGAAGCGCGCAGTAACGTTGGTTCGGTAGATACTCTCCTGCCGGTGAGCGCAGTTACTTTCCAGAGCCGCAATGCTTTCCAGGGCCAGATTGCGGGCGGTGGAGCACCGCTTAGAGTGACCAGCCAGGTAGGTTCTATCCGAGTAGCCTTAGGTTAGTACCGAAATTGGCCTAAAGACCAATAACCGGAAGAAGCGCGAGTGGTAAAATAAAGGTAGGTCTGAATATTTTGTATCGGAAACGAATGAGATTAGTACACTTGTCACTACCTGTAAACGCAAGTTCACAGTTTAATCTCAGATCTACCTGTTCATTCGCTCTCTTAAAATGATTGAGAAAAACGCATGGTAAACATTGCGACAGCAACAAAAGGCTGGTTCGGAGGAAATGTAGGCAGAGGCCAAAGCCTTGCAAAACAACCGGTATCAAAAGCTGCTGCCCGACCGGTGGCGGCTTCGCAAGCGCAGGCTTCGCTTGAAAGCAAGAATGGGCTGATAGGAAAGAGCGTAATGACCGAACCGGGACAGGAGATGCCAACCGGAATGGCCGGAGGCGATTTTGAACTTTCTGCCGGAGACATGACTCAGGATTATTCACTGGGAAGTCAGTCTTATGGTCCGTCCTCCGCCGAAGTACAGTTGATCAGACGTGCCCAGACCGGCGACCAATTCGCTTTTGCGGAACTCGTTGAGCTTCACCAGGATTTTGTCTACAACCTGGCTTTTCGCATTCTCCAAAATGCTGAAGAAGCCGATGACGCGACCCAGGAAGCTTTTGTAAAAATCTGGCAGGCTTTGCCAGGTTTCCGTGGTGACTCGAAATTCACCACCTGGGCCTACCGGATAGTGCGCAATTCCTGCCTCAACCGCCTGCGCTCTGTTAAAAATAACCCGCGCCTGGTGACGGTTGAAACCAATTTTGAGGATGGCGAAGACGAAGGCCGCGAGATTGTGGTAAACCTGCCGGGTAGCCAGACCGATGAGCCTGCCTGGCACTTCGATAGCCAGGAGCGCAGTTCTTTAATCTGGGAAGAAGTAGACCGCTTGCCTCATAAGTACCGTGAAATTATTGCGCTCTACTATAGCGAGGAACTCAGCTACGAAGAAATAGCGGCTTCCCTGGAAGTGCCGGTAGGAACTGTAAAGACCCATCTGTTCCGGGCGAAGGCCCTGCTAAAAGGACGCTTACAGGAATTAAATCAAAACGGTATGCTCGATTTCAGTTAAAGCATGCTTAATGTAATTTCTGAGGTAAGCTGGTATAATACCAGTACGGAGAGATAAAGAACAGGTAAAACGTATGGCAGACATTAACGAAATAAATCTAAATAAAGAGCCGCGAGAGTATGACGAACTCGACAGGGTATTGTCGGTCCGTCCTATGCTTAAAGCTCCCCGACATACCAGCGCCAGAGTAATGGCTCTTATCGCAAATGTTCCCCAGTTAGAAACATCTGCGGCTTTTAAAATGGTCGCACAGGGTGACCCGGCAGTGGTTAAATATGCTGCCCCTGCCGCTTTGCCTCTACCTGCGGAAGAAGCTTTTGAGCCCTTTGAAGCAAGCGAGACGGTTGAGCGAAGGCAACGCCGCTATCTCTTTGGTATTATTTTTACCGGTGCCTGGAGTGGCCTATGTTTACTGGTTTTGTGGTTAATCTGGCCTGCTATCAGTTACCTGCTCTTTGGACCGTCTTCTGACCCTGAAATGCAGGTCCGCCTGGATGTCCTTACTTCCCTGTGGACCGGCTTTGTCGGCTTTTTCTCCGACTTTATAGCAACTTATGGCTGGCTCTTGCCCTCTCTGGTTAGCGGGGCGGTTGGTCTTAGCCTGATGGCTGCCTTCCTCTTTAATTACAGCCCGCGCCGTACTATGAGGGCCTGAGAGGGGCTAAGCATGTACCTGTAAATCTTTCTCTCTGAATAATAAAAGAAAAGAGTCACCTTTTACCGGGTGACTCTTTTCTTTTATTTAAGATCTCGCCAGCTTAAAAGTTATGGAGTGGTGGTACCGGCAGGAGTGGTGAGAGTCGGTGCCGCAGTGGTACTTGCGCCCGGTGTGGTTGAAGTCGAACCGCCTGAAAGCCCCCCGGTCTGGGTGCTGGCGCTAATCAGGGTTTGCAGCAGGTTTGGGGCGGTAACAACCAGAAGCATAGTGTTTTTGCCCTTTACCTGGCTGATAAACTTCTGTATCGCTTCCTGGCTTACTCCCGGCGCATTAAAATTTTGAAGGTCCGCTTCAGCGGTCGGAATCTTAATAGTGGCAAACAGGATATCCTGTGTACCCGTTTTGCTGTAAAGGCCCAGAGTGCTATCCCCTTGCGTTATGGGTGCTGTGAAGCCTGGCAAACCGAATTGATAACCGGCGCCTTTCAAAGCTGTATCGGTGTTACCGGCTACTTTAGCCGGGTCATCGTCCGAGACATAGGCGTGAACCGTAGCATTACTGCCCACCGGTACTTGCTTCAGAAACTCAGTCAGGAAAGAAGTATCAAGCTGAATTTCGGTGGTGCCGCTAATAGAAGGTACCACTGCGGTGCTTACATTAGCTGCCGTCGTGGCAACACCACCTGCAACTGTGGGGCCAGCGGTTGCAGCGCTACCACCACTCGAAGTAGTAGCAGTTGCTGCGGCAGTAGTGCTAGCCA
Organism: Chloroflexia bacterium; assembly: GCA_036261665.1. Classification (GTDB taxonomy): domain Bacteria; phylum Chloroflexota; class Chloroflexia; order Chloroheliales; family Chloroheliaceae; genus 54-19. The sequence goes on along the minus strand of DATAKM010000069.1, from coordinate 20,742 downwards.
CCGTAGTTGCTGCGGCTGTGGTAGGAGCAGGCGTAGCGGTGGGACTATCGCCGCAGGCAGTCAGTAAACCTGCCAGTAGCAGTCCAATCACCGTAAGTTTTTTCTTCATAATCTCTCCTTTTGTCTTGTCATTCCGCTCTAAACGGCTTCAATTAAGGCCGGCTTGTCTTGTACCGTAAGACATACATAATAAAAGCGGGTAACCCGGTGTAATAAAGTGCGCCAGGCACAGTTAATTCAAGGATAAAGAGAATAGCACTAGTCGTACCATAATTGATTTACAACCGGCTCAGGTTTAGCTCATGGCAAACCTAGCGGCATTATACACCCGGAGATATAGTAATAACAGGGGTCGAGCAATTATAGAGGTAATTTGAAAACTTGCAATTAAATTGAAAGTTTTAAGAAACTGATGCTGGTTCTGTTATACGCCCGGGTTTAGCATGGCTACTTCCGGCAATTGCAGCGGATCTAAATTCCCCTTCAAATTATCCTTCATTGAAGCTTTCACTGAAGCCAGCATTTCATCGTCAAGGGGAAAGCTGACATGAATGCATGAGCCAAAATCGGGACTAGAACTGAATTCCAGTTCGCCTTTGAGCAGACTTACTCGTTCTTGCATACCCAGTAAGCCCATGCTGGAGCCGTTTACAGCTCGCTCCAGCGCTTTTTTCACGTCAAAGCCAATTCCATCATCCTGAATAGTAAGATCAAGATTTGAGTCTATTATTTTTAATTCGATCCAGACTTCTTTAGCCTGGGCGTGGCGTACTATATTTGTCAGGGCTTCTTGAGTTACCCGGAAGCAAACAGTTTCGATTTCAGAAGGCAAACGTAAGTTCAGACTACTATCAATTTCAAGGTGAGGCAAGAGATTAGCCCTACGACTGATCCCATCAAGATACCATTGTAAGGCAGCCACCAGTCCCAATTCATCCAGCATAGGAGGGCGTAAGTCCAGTGAAAGTGAGCGAACCTGTTGCAGAGTGTAATTTACGATGTTAATACTCTCTTCCAGTGAAGGTCCTAACTGATCCGGTTCCGTAATTCGTTGCAAGTTTTTCAGGTTAATCTTTATGGCTGTAATAGCCTGCCCGATTTCATCGTGTAGTTCCCTGGCAATTTTCCGGCGCTCATTTTCCTGGGCCTTGACCAGCGCTTCGGATAGAGCTTGCAGGCGCTTTTGGCCCTGCCGCAGTTCGTCCTGGGCTTTTTTATGCTGAGTCAAATCGGAAAAAACGCTGATTAAGCCGGTTACCTCACTGCCTCTCAGGAGTGCTACCGTAGTCATTTCCGAATAAAGCTGGGTTTGATCTTTACGGGTAAGCACAAGCTCTGTTCTGTTGCTTAACTCCAGGGGATTCTTTATGCTATGGCGTAGATTAACTCCCGCTTCTTCTGGCAGAAACTCGAAGCTATTCTTACCTTTTAGCTCTTTCTCAGAGAACCCGGCCATGCGGGCAAAAGCGGCGTTGATATAGGTGTATCGGAAAGAACGGTCAACTACCGTCAAACCCTGCCCCATAGTATTCATAATCTGTAGCGCGAAATCACGCTCGGCCTGCAAGGCATTTTCCGCTCGCCAGTTCAGCAGGAGAGTCAGGAAGAGTAGCGTAAAAGCTGCCAGCCCGGTAATTAACCAGCTTGAACTCTTAGAATGTTCAACAGCCGCGTCATATTCGCTGGAAGCCTGTTCAAGCTCATCTCTTAACATTTCCTGGGCAATAGTGCGAGAACTGGCCGCCAGGGGAGAGCCTTTGGTACGCCATAAAAAAATAGCCTCTTTTTCCTGGCTATTGTCATATAGCTCTCGCATCTGCTTTAGAACATCATCAAGATTGGTAAGATACTGAACAAGGGTAGCGTAAATAGGCTGCTCCTGGATGGAGGGATTGAAAGCGGCAATTGCCTGATTGGTATCTTCCACCGCCTTCTGGTAATCTTTTAATAAGTTTAAATTACCGGTCCAGTTGTAGTCCAGTACGCTGTTGACCAGTTGTAATTGAGCTACTTCAATGTTGGTAACCTGTTGGGCGCGCTCAAAGCTCTCTTTCTGTTTTTCCAGATCAGCATTTAAATCGAAAAGCATCAATAGTACGAGAACCAGCGCCACACCAAACATGACGGTGGCTACCGCCACGCTTCCTTTCATTCTTAAGCCTACAAGCTTCTTCAAGAGCCTGTGGCTGCTATTGATTGCTTTTCTCATCTAAATTTCTCGTATAGCGTAGATTTTGAGTATTAGCCAAGTAAAAGAGTGTCTGCCAGAAAACGATCTGTGCTCTTGACGCCTGGAGGAACGAAAAAGTAGCCGCCCCCTACACAAAAAAGATATTCATCCAGGTCTTGAGCGCCGGTGTTATATCTGGGGAAGTTTCGATTAATCATGTAATTGCGTTTGACGTATTCAAACTGTTCTTCCACATTTCGGCAGAAGGCCATAAATAAAAATCCGCCATCCATCAATCCATTTTTATCCAGGCCATTAAAATAAAGATAGCCACGCCGTAACATGCGCCTTTTATCGCTCTCTTCTCCCAGACGAGGATTGGCTTTCCGAATATGCGCATTATCAGGAACCACATTACCGGAGGCTACATCGGTGTAGATGGGTTTATCGCTTTCCCTGGAATAGCCCAGGGCCACTCCCTCTCGTTTGGTTCGACCTATCGAGGCTTCCTGTTGTGAAAGATTTAGACGGTCCCAGCGTTCCAGTTGTTCGTGAATCTTCCGGGCTACCAGATAAGTTCCACCCCTGGCCCATTCAGGTTCTTCCGGACCCGTCCAGACTAGCTCACTCATTAACGTTTCGTCTTTGATGTCCAGGTTGGCGGTACCGTCCTTAAAACCTAACAGCCCGCGAGCGTTAGCCTTACCGGCTTCTGGCTGAGCAAAGAAGCGCTGAAAACCGGGTTGCACCCAGCGTGCAATTAATTGCCCTTTGGTCGTTCGCAGAAGATCGCGCAGGGTGTGCAGATTTATCAGGGGATGATCGCTACATATCTGTAAAAAGAGATCGCCATCCACGAAAGAACTATCCAGGCGATCTCCCGCAAAATTACGAGGCATTTGTTTAAGGGCTACCGGTTTGCGATTGGCCAGGCCAAAGCGGTCAGCGCCTTCATTGATAAAAAGGCTGGCTCCCAGTCCCAGGGTAATAGAAAGATTACCCTGACTCAGGTTATCGAAACCAAGTTCCCCGGTTTCGGCGGGCGGGAAATTAACAGCTTTGGGATCAAGGGTGTGAAGCTGTCCTCCCATCAAATCTCTGATATGCTGGGAAAGGAGCTTTAGCAATAAAGTCAATTCGCCGCGACTACTGACTGTCACATCAAGCGCCGCCCATAACACTGCTTCGGGTTGGGTCGTTATAATTCCGGGTTGGTGAACCCCTTCAAATGGTAAGAGGCTTGAGAGTGGCGGCTGGACAGCTTTAGCCTGGTCTGTCGATGCCTGTTCAATCAGATTAGTACCTGCTAATACCGCGCCACCTCCCAGGGCTGTGGCGCTGGCTACCCCCAGTGCTTTTAACGCTTTTCGCCGGTTAATCTTGTTCACGTCTTTACCTAGTTCTTCAAACCGAGGGTTCCAGGGAGGCGACTGAAAGAATCGGCCAGGTTTTCTACCTTCTGTGCCAGGTCGCGTCTGGTGGAAGTATCTACAAGGTTATAATTGATTGGACGACTATTGTAATCAAAAAAAGGACTGATGCTTTTCTCTACCGCATTGAAACGGTCCTGTATTTCGGTATCCAACACCAGGTTTTTCTTCTGGACGTAAGGTTTGAACATCTCGTAAAGCTGCCTCGCACTGGACAGGTTGGCCCGGAAATCATTTAGATCGGTATGGCTATACCGCTCTTCTTCCCCGGTAATTTTATTAACCAGTATCTCCTCAATTAAGGAGGCCGCACCGTTGAGAGCTGAGGCAGGCCCAATCATCAACTTGCGCACATCTATTTCCGCCTGGAAGGCTTTAGCATCCTCTACCAGTTGGGTTGCTAATTGATCGGTATGATCATCAAGGCGACCATCCTGATAGATTGCTTTTTCCAGGGGATGAAAGCCGGTCCAATGAGGATCATTTTCACCCAGCACCATGTCTTCCGGTCTGCCATCAAGGGCTATATTAAAGTCTTTAAAAGCCTGTACCAGAAATTCGACCTGCTCAAACTGATAGCGGGCTGCCTCATAGCTGACTTTGGTTTTTTCCATATCGCGTGATTTTATTACCGCCTGTAGTTGCTGGCTGGTTTTCACCACGCTATCCGTTTTTTCTCTCAAATACTCCCGAATTTTAGCTGAAAGTGTTTCAACCTCAGCGCTGGTCAAGGGTGAAGAGCTGGCTGAACTCGCACCGTTTGGATTGGTAGTACTGACCCTGGCTATAACGTTGTTGAATTCCTTCTGCAAAGAAGTGACTTTAGGAAGAATTTCGCCAGAAACAGGATTGTCTGTTCTTAGTAACAGGCGCTCGACCTCGCTTAGATCCTCCTCTATCTGTCTGAAAGAGTCTTTTGAATAGACTCTGATGGTAACCAGTACATCAAACCAGCGATTATTGAACTTTTGAAAGGAAAGTTTAGCCTCTTCTATCTGGTTATTTTGCAGCGCTTTGATAGTGGCCTGTAAATTAAGACTCAAAGCTTTAAGCGTGTTTAAATCACTTGGCTCATCACCGATCAGTGAAACAGCTCTAGTTGGAGCAGCTACGGATGCACTATTACTGGGTTGTTCATTGTTGGTGTCGCAGGCTGCTAAAAATAAAGTTAGAAAAAGGCTGATAGCACAGAAAAATAAACTTCTCTGATGCCTAAAAGCCTGTATATTTAACACGACTTTCCGCCGCATATGGAGACTCCTGGAAGAATTTCTTGCGTAGAATATAAAGTTCTAAAAAGAAAAGAAGTCGTATTGGTATAAGTTACCCACGAGAACGGATTTAAAGGTTGGTTCGCCCGATATTTTTGTGTCCCGATTTCTTACCAGAGAAAGTGTTGTTAATTTCAATTAATCTGGCTTAAGAGTTTGCTCGGCTGCTTAGTATCTGGACCCGATATAATAGTCTGCCAATTATTGTTTCTAATAAAATAATGGAACAGAATCAGGATCATAACTAACTAACAGGTTTAGAAAAAGCTTTAAGGCTTATCAAACCAGAATCTCAATATTTACGCCACGGGAGATTGAAAAAATTGTATAACAAAAATTTAAGATTGTCAATAAAGAATAATTAATCCGGTGTTTGAAAAGTAAAATCATTCCGATACTTTAATCGGAATGATTTCCTCAAGTGCAAAACCTGTTTTAAGCTATTGCTACATTTCGCGTTTTTCGGCTACAACACAGGCAACTACTATCACCACTGCTGCTAACGCCAGGCCTACTAAAGTTTGAATGATCAGTGGGCTGCTATCCTGAAGACCGCTTAACCGCTCAAGCCCCTTTAACTGAAAACTCATTGGAAGATAGTTGCGAATGTTATCCGGCAGGAGGCCGGTTACAATACTGATAACCACATAAACCAGGAAAGATGCTCCGCCTGCGGCAATAGCACTTTTGAAGAGACTGCTAAAAAAGATTACGATTGCCAGGATTAAACTCATATAGCTGAACATCGAGAGGGTGATCAGGGCGAAAGGCCCCAATAACACCTGCCCGCTGTCCGACAGGAGTAAGGTATAGTAGAGCGCACCCGCTGCCGTAAGGAGCACTACGCCTGTCAGAACCGCCAGGTAAGTCAAAAACTTGATAACAATGAACTGGGTACGGCTGACCGGTTTGGTAAGCACGAAAATGTGCGTCCCGCGTTCCCGCTCGCCGGCAATTGTGCCCATCGCCACCAGTATAAGGACCAGGATTGGCAGCGAATTCATCTGGTTGAAAAAGCTTAACAGGTAATCGGCAGCGGTGAAAGTTTTAGTAACTGTTATTTGCAAACCGCTGCTGTTGGCGCTGTTTTTAATCAGATCCGGCAGGAATTTAGTGGTAATTGGCCCACTCATGCCCAGGACAAAGAAGGCCGCTGCCATAATAAAGATTTTGCTGGTCCGCCATTGCTCAACAAACTCTTTTCTAAATAAAGCGCTCGTGCTACTCATGGCCGCCTTTAGCCTCACTTTCTCCTACCAGTTTTACAAAGACATCTTCCAGGTTTGGAATTACAGCATTGAAAGAAAGCAACGTTAGATTAAGATCAGCAATAACTCGCGGAAGGTAATGCCCGGCATCGCGTACTGCTGCATCGTCTACCATTTCTATGTGCAACCGCCCATTTTCCGTCGGTATTAGTTTTTTGATTTTTCCGTTGGTGTGTAGATTTTCCGCCAGTTTTTGAGATGCCTGGTGTCCGCCCTCAACTTCGATCTCAAGCAGCGGCATAGCGTATTGTTCTTTTACCTGGGTAGTATCTCCCGCTATCACCAGTTTACCCTGATCCAGAATAGCTACCTGTTCGCAAACCCTATCAACATCCGCCAGCACATGACTTGACATAAAGACTGTAGCTTCCTGCCGGATGTTACTTAACAGGGTAAGTACATCGCGCCGCCCAATCGGGTCAAGGGCGCTGACCGGTTCATCCAGGAAGATTACTCTAGGCCGGTTAACCAGGGCCTGCGCAATGCCCAGGCGCTGGCGCATACCACCACTGTAGGTTCCAACTTTGCGGTTTCCGGCGTCAGCAATGCCTACCAGTTTGAGTAATTCTTTGGCGCGAGCCCGCCGGTCGGCCGGCTTCATCCCGAAAACCTCTCCTACGAATTCCAGCAGTTCGCGGCCTTTCATCCAGGGATAGAAATTAGGCATCTCGCTTAAATAGCCAATCTGGCGATGGCTTTGCACCTGGTCGGTAATCACATTTATTCCAGCGACAGTGGCGCTGCCGCTGTTAGGTTTAATCTGTCCGGTGAGCAAGCGCATGCTGGTCGATTTTCCCGCGCCATTGGGTCCGAGAAAGCCGAAAACAATATTCTCCGGCACCCGCAGGCTTAATTTATTGACGACTGCTCGCGTCCCGTATAATTTGGTCAATTCTTCACATACAATGGCGTCTGCCATCTTATTCCTCGCTTCCCTGGGTACGGCCTGCGGCCAGATAAATGAGTGGCCCAATCGTACTGAATAGCAAAATTACTATTGCCCAGATCCACTTGTTCTGGCCCTGTACATAGCGTTTGTCACGCCGGGCCAGGTCTACCAGGGCAAAAACATCTAAGCCCAGGTTAATCAGTACTAAAGGTACCAGAGCCAGGATAAGCGTTGTGTTGGTCATAGTTTTCCAGTACCGGTCAGGTACTGCCCTTTCCTTTTAATATTGAATGTTTACTTACAATTTTTACTTACTAAGCCTATTATTACTTTGTACAAACTTACTCTTCACGAGTTATCTCTTCAGAGTGTTCGTCCAGTACATCTGAAGCTGATTCGTCAGGATTACCCTCTTCCGTTTGGATAAGCGGATTTCCTGGCACAGGTATAAGCACGGAAGAGTAGACCAGTCTTTTACGGTCGGGCGCGGGAAGCCGCTCGGAAGCTTTCAACAGGGCAGGGTACATTTCATTTCCCAGTTCAGTCAGTTCTTCCGGCGTGGCATAGAACGGAATCTGCCGAAAACTGAACATGTTTTCCGCGTAACCTGCTCCTTTACGGTATCTGACGTAGCGAGCGAAATCTGCCATTAAACCAACCGTGAAACTGGTGAAATAGCGCATCAGGTCTTCGTTAGAGACTTTTTCCAGATCGGTCAAATCGAAATTAGCTGCTGCTTTGTTCAGGCTATAGACTTTCTCAACCGTTCCGCGTACCGGGCGCTCTTCCACAATTTCCAGCACCAGGCCTTCAACTAATTTGCTGATATGCCGGTAAAGGGTAGCTTGCGGTACATCTTCCAGCAGTTCGCCGATTTGCTGGGGCGTCAAATTCTGATCAAGCAGGGCGAAAACTATTCGCATTCGAATGGGATGTAAGACTAAATCTGGTTTGACTGATTTTCTACCGTTTATACTCAACTTGCTGTTCCCCTTAATCTATCGCTACTATCGTTACCTGTAATAATTATATTATCATAATTGAGAACAATCAATTAGACTTAAGACCTATAACCTGTCAGTTTTGAAAGGAGAACAGGGGAAAGCTATAAGCTTATAACCGGGATTTTAATTGTACAGGTAGAAGATATGAAGATAAAAAGGTGTATAAAAGAAAGAAAGCCGGTTCCGAAACCGGCTTTCTTCCCTCCTCAAAACCCCTCAAACGGTAATACTCTACGCGTTTATTTCAGGACTTTGTCGCTCATTTATTTATGGCTTCATAATAACTCATAATTATGAACCTTTAACAAAGCATATGTGTCAGTTAGATTACGCTTTGTTACGCCATTATTAAGAGTTATTCGCAGGCTTGACATACATACAGCTTATGCAGTATTTTCAAGTTATGAATAAAGCTGAAAATGCTCAATTTGTATCAAGTACTTCTAGTAGAATTAAAATTAAAGAAAGGCAAAGGTAGCGTGCACAAACTTAGCTGCTTCCTCGCTTTCGCACGCAGAGCGATAGCCGGTTTAATGGTGGCGTCTATGGTGTTAAGTGTTTTTGCATATTTCCCCCTAACTGTAAAAGCCGATAGTCCCCAACCCACCCCCGAGCAGCAACAGGCGCTCGACCGGGTGAATTACTACCGCGCCCTGGCGGGTGTTCCTGCCGCTCATCTCAATCCTGCTCTTTTACAGTCAGCAGGAGGGCATGCCCTTTACGTTAGTAAGAATGGTTGGAGCGGCGACCCCCACGGAGAAGACCCGAAAAAAGAGGGGTTTGTGGGGGCCGACATGATGGAGCGAGCCAGTAAGTTTGGTTATACCGGAGTAGTTAATGAAGACATGGCAAACCTGGGCGCACCGGTTGCCGCAGTAGACGCTTTGATGAATACGATCAGCCACCGTGTTCCTATTCTGGAACCGGCCTACACTGATATCGGTTACGGCTTTGCGACCGGTAAGAACGCCGTAGATGTACTATCTTTTGGCTCTACTCGAAATAGCTGGTACTTTGACCCGCCCATTATTCAGTGGCCACCCAATGATTATAAAAGTTTTGGCACGACTTACTGGGGTGAAAATCCCAGTCCCTTCACTAATGTAACCTTCCCGATGGGCAACCCTGTCAGCCTTACCTACCGGGGAAAAGCTAAACTGGAACTGGTACCTGAGGAATGCAAACTGCTTGATGACAGCGGTAATCCTGTTGACTCCGTAGCCGCTACCGGAAGCAGTTATACTACTCGCGGAACCATTATGCTGGCTGCTAAAAAGCCCCTTGCTAAAAATCATGCTTATAGAGTAACCATGGTTTATAAGCTAGATGGTCAGAAACAGAGCCGTACCTGGAGTTTCTCAACCGGCCCGGTAGTGCAAACCGGTGTTACTCTTTCGGCTGGGTTGAAAAGCGCTCCTGCGTCTATCCAGAATCTGTGGGAGCAGGTAGACGGGGAGGTAGCACAGGGTCAAAAGGGTCGCACCTGGCTCTACGGTCCTGACGTCAACAAAGCTTACACCGAGGATTATGTTGAGGGACCAAATGGCAAACGCTCTGTCTGGTATTTTGATAAAGTGCGCCTGGAAATTACCAGACCGGATGGCGACCAGAATAGCGCCTGGTACGTTACAAGCGGTTTGCTACCCAAGGAACTCATGACCGGAAAGATGCAGGTCGGGGACAATAAGTTCGTAGACAGGCCACCCGCCCAGGTGCCGGTTGCCGGTGATCTTACCAACAATCCCGGTTCCCCCACTTATGCCAGCCTGGCTAAAGTGGCCTCGCTTAATAATGACCGCCGCGCTGATAATCGTCAGGGCCAGGTTATCAAAGAGGGTCTGAATGGCGCTTCCGTTGTAGCCCAGGCTCAACCGCCGGTCGAAGTTAAATATAGCTATTACGATCAGACCCTGGGACACAATATCCCGGATGTCTTTATGAATTCTTTTAAGAACCTTCCTCGCGAGTGGCTCTTTATTGTCGGTTTACCTTTAACCGAGGCTTACTGGACAAAAGTGAAAGTAGGCGGCGTAGATAAAGACGTTCTCTTGCAGGTTTTCGAACGGCGCGTACTGACCTATACGCCTTCTAACAGCCCTGAGTGGCAGGTAGAGATGGGTAATGTTGGCCTGCATTATATGGTCTGGCGCTACCCACCGGCCGTACCTGCATAAGCATTATGAGTATCTTGCAAATGGGCTGTAGAAGTGTGATGCAGTTAATCTTCTAAGCCGCTGGCATCTCTACTTTTGTAGTATGCGGCCTCAGCTCTATATAGAGAAAGAAAACTGAATAAGTAGAAAATAAAAAAGACCCCTGAATTGTTCAGAGGTCTTTTTTATTTTCTTAAAACTCTATCCTGCTACCGGGTAACTACTGCCGGGCGATTAGGAGTGGAAGTGGTTGGCGGTTTCTTAAAGGGATGTTTGAATTCGCCTTTTTCCCATACTACCAGTAACATAGAAGCATTGAAGATACTGGAGTAAGTACCGCTGATAATACCGATCAGCAGCGCCAGCACGAAGTTGCGGATAGTAGCACCGCCAAACAGGTAGAGCGCGCTCAGGGTGAAAATTACAGTCAGGGAAGTGTTGAGCGAACGAGCGAGAGTTTGTACCAGGCTGTGATTTACCAGGTTGTCGAACGGTTCGCCAGGATTGCGAATCTGATTCTCACGAATGCGGTCGAAAACCACAATCGAGTCGTGAACCGAGAAACCAATCACGGTCAGCAGAGCCGTAATGAAAAGGGAGTCAATCTCGACCTTGAAGAAGAAGCCCAGGATGGCGAAAATACCCAGCACTACCAGCACGTCATGGATCATGGCGATGATAGCGCAAGCGCCATAACGCCAGGGCCGCTTGACTTTGCGGAAGGCATAAGCCAGGTATAACAGAATACCGATGGACGCGAGCAAGACTGCCAGGAACGAGCGGGTCGTTACTTCGCTGGCGATAGTCGGTCCGGTCGAAGAAATGCTTATATTCTTTTCATTGAAGCCGTTGGCCTTGCCGAATTGAGCTTTAAGAGCATCTACCAGGGTCTGCTTTTCGTTGGTATTGTCGTAGATCAGGCCGGTGCGGACAATCACCAGTCCGGCATCGCTCGGCTGAGCCACCGCTTCAAAAGACTGTGAGTCGCGTTTGGCGATCAGGTCTTTCTCGGCCTGGTTCTTGTCAGCTTTGTTACGCAGGTCAGCGACGAACTTGGCATCGGCGTCTTTCAAAGTTTGCTCGATTTTGTCCCCTGCCGGGACTTTATTCTGATCAAAATATAGATCCCAGGAAGACCCGCCGGTAAAGTCAATGCTGGGCCGTATGCCTCCCAGAACAATGAAAATCAATCCTGGTAAAATAATCAATAGCGAGACCAGGATGAAAGTCCAGCGGTGTTTAACTAAATCTAGCGATTTTTTCATTGGTAGTTCTTATATCCTCTGCAATTCCAAAGCGCCTGTCTTGGTGCGCCTCTTCATTGGTGTACTGTTTAATAGTACCGGAAGAAAGGGGCCGAGTAATTTAATCCATTCCGGCCCCTATCACGCCGGTTAAGCCTGCTGGACTTCTCCGGGAGTGCGGCGCACCCGGTTCATACCATACCACCAGGCGCCACGGGTAAGCTGCCGCTGGCTGCCCGTAATCAGGAACAACAGGCGCAAGAAGGTATGTGTGACCGTAATAGCGGTGAACATACTGCAAATTACACCGATGAACAGAGTCAGGGCGAAACCTTTGATTGTACTGGTACCGGTGAAATCGCCAAACCAGTACAAGATCAAACAGGTGATCATGGTCGAGAAGTTACTATCACGGATGGAAGGCCAGGCGTTGCGGAAGCCTTCTTCTACCGCACGGGCAATCGAACGGCCCAGGCGCAACTCTTCCTTCATACGCGAGAAGATCAGTACGTTGGCGTCTACCGCCATACCAATCGAGAGAATGAAACCGGCAATACCGGCCAGGGTCAGTACAATACCGAACCACTTGAAGAGGGCGAAGCTGACCAGGGTGTAGATCAGCAGGGCCAGGTTAGCCAGCAGACCGGGCAGGCGGAAGTACAACAGCATGAAGAGCGCTACGATGCCCAGACCAACTGCGGCAGCCACATAGCTCTTGTCTACCGAGTCGGTACCAAGGGTTGCGCCTACCTTGCGACTGCTGAGAACATCCAGTTCCACCGGCAGAGAGCCGTACTTAAGGTTAAGTACAATATTCTGTACTTCGGCTTTACCGGCAGGAGTGTTCCAGTTAGGGCTGGTAATTTCACCCTGGTTGGAAATAACGCCGTTAATGTTAGCCGCCGAAATTACTTTGCCGTCCAGCACGATAGCCATTTGCTGGCCCAGGTGCGAACTGGTGAACTGGCTGAAGACTCCCGCAGCATCGGCTTTAACACCGAAGAGTACTTTTTCGGCACCGCCCGAATCGGCGAAGCCGATATCGATCTTGGCCGGGTCAAGTTGATCACCGGTGATTACCGTCTGGAAAGGCTGGCCACTGGAATTGGTAATACCCTGAGTTGCAGCGGGGGTAGCACCGGGAGTGGTGGCCGCGCCAGGAGTAGTCGCAGCGGGAGTGGTAGCTCCGGCGGAAGTAGGAGCAGGAGTAGCAGCAGCGCTGGTAGCGCCGGGTGTGCCGGCGGGACCAATCGCTTCACTGGCAGTGCCGGTGGCGCCAGGCGTGGTAGCTGCTGTAGTAGCGCTGCTACCGCTATTAGCACCGCAAAGTCCGGGTTTCGCATTAAAAAGGGAGCCGGTCGTACAGTAGGTAGTCTGTACCTGCTGGCCAACTTGAAGGTTAGTGCTTCCGGCATCAATGAATTCCAGGCGACCGGTGCTACCAATGGCATTACGCACCTGTTGTTCGTCGGTTACACCCGGTAATTCTACGCTGATACGGTTATCACCCTGGATAGTGATGTTCGGCTCGTTGGTGCCGAGACCGTTAACGCGTTTTTCAATAATGGAACGAGCCGCTTCTAGCCGGTCCTTGGTGACATTAGGATCACGGGCCTGTAGAAGAATCTGATACCCGCCCTGCAAATCCAGACCTTGCTTTACGCGAAAGTCCATCTTTGTTCCTAAAATATTTTCGGTTCGGTCGCCGCCGAAAACAATCCAGGCGGCAAAAGCTACTACCAGGACAATACCCAGCAGGGCTAAAAGATTATTCCTAACTTGATGCACAGTCGTGCTCTCTCCTCTGTATGGTTCCCGATAACGTGGGCTCTATGCAGCCTCTTGGTATAAGGGTAACTAGGTGGCAAAGCCCAGCCAGGGGCGATATGATACCTGTTTGATCTGGGCAGCAATCCGCATTATAGAGGACAAAAAGGGGAGTGTCAATCAGAGCTATTTTGGATTTGAATTCAGAGTGATTTGATGCAATTAGAGTTTTATTAAGCTTCAGGCAAATAAATTTTTACTCAAACAATCCCATATATTTAGTATTACAAGTTGATTACGAAAAAGAACTTTAAGTTGCTTAAACGTTCATTATAGATTATCCTTAAAAGACGGGAATATTAATTCCAATTTAACGTTATGTTACGCACCTTCAAGGATTTTCATTATTCCTAACTTTTAGTTTCCACAAAGAAGGTTTTTATGCCATCAGAACATGTGCAAACAGGACCTTTAGCCAACAATACTCCCGGTGAAAACTCCCACTTAAAGCTACTGGTAGTTGATGATGATCCTGATGCGCTTAATATAACCAGTTATTGTCTGGAACGAGCCGGATATTATGTTATTAAAGCCAGAAGCGGTTCTGAAGCCTTAGATAAGGCTCGCCAGGAAAGGCCCTCCCTGGCTATCCTCGACCGGATGCTGCCGGAAATGGACGGGTTGGAGATTTGCGATCACTTACGCAAGGAAGATCCCAATATATTCGTTGTTATGCTTTCGGCGCTTGGCTCCACCAACGAGCGCATAAATGGCTGGGAAGCAGGCGCAGACGATTACATTACCAAGCCTTTCAGCCCTAAAGAACTGGTCTTACGTATACAGGCTGTCCTGCGGCGTACTCGTTCCGTTAATAATTCTGCTAATAATATTGCTCCCTTAACCCAGGAACAATCAGAGCCGGTGCCGGAAAGTACCTCTATTTCTGAAACGAACCCTTCCAGTCCCGTGTCCCGTGAGGAATTTAAGCCTGTTGATTACCCTCCTCAAAGCCTGGAGTCCCTATTAGTAGAAGCCCATCAGGCCAGCGTTGCCGGTTATATGGCGCTGGCACGCGAGTCTTATTTAAAAGTGCTGGACCGTGACCCCAATAATAGCGTGGCGCTTAAATGGCTGGCCTACCGCACGGTCGATCCATATGAAGGCTGTAAATACCTTGAGCGTTTGATCGAAGTGCAACCGGATAATGCCAAGGCGCGCCGCCTGCTCGACATCGGTCGCAGGCGCTGCCAGGAACTGGATCAGCTTACCTATTCTAACATTCTAAGTATGCTGAAAACCGGGGGAATTGCTGAATCTGAGCACTCAAAGAAACCGCAGCGTTTGCCGCTGGGTGAAATGCTGGTAGATAGAGGCTTTATTTCCCGCGATCATATAGAAACCGCCGCCAGTCTACAGGAAATGTTTCGTAAAGCCGGTTCGCCGCGTAAACTTGGCGAAATTCTGGTTGAGTACGGCTATTTAAGCGAAGACCAGTTGCAGCGGGTTCTTAACGAGCAGCAGCAATTGCCTGAATAAATTAAAGATTTTTAGTGGTATTCGGTTAAATCTATCCTGTTAAAACTCCTCCCAATTTACCTCTAACTCCTCCTGGCATACAAGTTGCCATTCCAGTTGGTGAATATGTTGACAGGAAAGGAGTATTTTTATGCAACAGGATGCCTCAAGTTCTCAGGACTCGTATTTTTCCGAAAAAACCGGGCAGCAAATAAGCAATCAAAAGGCCGCTGCTAAAAGTGAAAAACCTGATAAGCTGGACAAAGCATTATCTCAGGAGAAAGCAAAAGACAGTCAGAGAGAGAATAATTTCGATTCCCCCATCGCTATTTTTCCTGAAAAATCGAATGATAATTTACCGGCTGAAAAACGGGCTGAATATGAGGTCGTACACAGTGACGAATCAGCTCCGGCCTACTACGATGAAACTTACCGCGAGCCTGATGAAAGCTTACTGGAAGGTCAGCTAAAACCAGATACCCAGGCTGAGCGCGTATTCCGGCAGGGCCAGTAGCGCGACGGCAGGCAATAAAAAAGCGCCGGTGGTTAGCGGCGCTGTAACGAGAGCTTATGATGAAATCTGGGTATCGTGGTATGTTTCTTAGTTTATTCCCAGCCCGATGGCCGTTATCAGCATCCCGTATACATAAAGAGTAGTTCCTGTCATGTTGTACCAGATGGCCTTGCCTTTGGGATCAGTTAAGAACTTTCGCTGTAAAGGTAACTGTACCAGCAAGAAGACCAGCACTAACCCGGCATTGAGCCCTTTTCCTGTCAGGAAGAGTCCCACGACCATCGCTATCTGTGCCAGATCCATTATAAGTAGGGCAATCCAGGCTGCCACTTGAGGGCCATAAAGCACCGGAATAGTTTTGATACTCATAATGGTATCACCGCCGATACTTTTAAAGTCGTTGACGGTCATAATGCCATGCGCGCCGAAGCTGTAAATTCCGGCAGCCAGAAGCGATAGCGAGGTAATCGCTCCCCACGAACTATGCCCGGTGGCCCCAAAAGCGGCGCTACCAGCCAGCCAGGGAAGACCTTCGTACGAGATTGCTACCAGGGCATTTCCTACCCAGCCATTTCTTTTAGCCCGTATAGGATGCACGCTGTAAGTCAGGGCCAGCACGAAGCCCAGGGCAGATAGCACCGCCACGGGCTGTCCCAGATAAACGGGTATGGCAGTACCGAGCAGCGCCAGGACAATAATAGTCCATAGAACCTGCCCGCCGCTGACTTTTCCGGAGGGAATTAAGCGCTCCGGTTCGTTTATAGCGTCTACTTCCCGGTCGAACCAATCGTTAAGCACCTGTGATAATCCGCAAAGCACCGGACCGGCCAGCACAATACCCAGGATGAGTTTAAAGATATTCTGAAAATCCAGCCAGTTCATCCCGACCGCCACTGCTCCGCACATAAATGCCCACATGGGAGCAAACCAGGTAATCGGTTTCATTAAACGCAGGCTGTAACTCAGGCGAGTTTTTGAAGATACCGGAGTAGCCAGAGAAATTTCTGTCTGTAACCCGATTCTTTTTGACTCTACTGAAGTTTCTTTGTGAAGTGGTGCAACCGGGCGGACGGACATATCTATTCTCCTGGGCTGACTTTTCTAAAGAATCACGCAGTGTTTACCTGAATTTAATCGAAAAAACCAAGCCAAGGCAGTAGTTTACACTACTTGCCTGTTTTAATGGGTATTCTAAACCCCCTACAAACCCTCTCTTAATTTTTTTAATTTCCATATCAATATTTCTGATTCTCTAATTAAAGATATTGACAAACAGCATTTCTATGATATAACTTAAATCAGATGAAGATTTTTAAGTACAGAATCAAAAATCTTCATCTCTGTAAGAAGCAAAGTTAAAAGAATCAATTCAATTTTAGGAAATTAATTGAACTGACAAAATGGAAACTAAGTAAAACTGCTTAGTCTGCTAGTCCAAGTGGTTTAATCTATATGCGACCTATGACCTATTTTTTGATCAGTAAGAGAACCAGCCGGTTTTATGTCGAATGAGCGATGCGGATGATCTAAATGAAACAGATAATAGCATCAAGTATGGATTGCCTGAAACCGGCAAGCGCCAAAGATGACTAATAAAGATATAGGCAGTAAGAACGTACAACGCTAAGGGAAAATAAAAAAGAAAGGCATTTGTGGATGTCGAATAATCAAAAGAAGTTACTACTTTTAGGCTTGTTTCTGGGTGTGGTGCTGGAAGGACTGGATGGCATGATTCTAAGCACCGCCATGCCTCGTATCATCTCGGATCTCGATGGACTAAAAGTAATAAGCTGGGTCTTTACCGCTTACATGCTGACCAGCACTTTATCAACCCCGATTTACGGTAAGCTTTCGGACCTTTATGGCCGCAAACAATTTTACATCGGTGGGATGGCCTTATTCGTAATAGCCTCTATGCTGGCAGGTCAGGCCCATTCGATTGAGTGGTTAATTTTCTGGCGCGGTGTCCAGGGCCTGGGTGCGGGCGCCATGATGCCGATTGCGGCTTCGATTGCTTCGGATGTCTTTACCGGGCCGGATCGCGGCAAAATTCAGGGTATTATTAGCGGCGGTTTTGGTATCAGCAGCGTCCTCGGTCCTACCCTGGGCGGCTGGATTACTGACGGTCCAGGCTGGCGCTGGGCTTTTTACATCAATGCTCCCCTTGGCGCGGCGGTTATTATTCTGCTGCTATCGGTTAGCATCCCGGCTATGAATAAACCCGCTCCTGGCAGCATTAAAGTAGATTACCTGGGCGCAGCTACCCTGATGCTCTTTACTACCAGTCTGCTGCTAGGCTTCGTCTTCGGCGGTGACGAGACAATCGGTTGGTCTAACCTTCAGACCTTGAGTATGTTTGGCCTGGCCCTGGTAAGTCTACTTGGTTTTATCCTGGCGGAGAGTCGCGCTTCTGATCCGATTGTCCCGTTGAGCTTCTTCCGCAACCCCATCTTTGTAGTGATTAACGTGGCCGGTTTCTTTGTGGGCGCCGCCATGTTCGGAGCGGTAAACTACATCTCCTACTTCATCCAGGGTGTGCAGGGGGAGTCCGCCACTTCCAGCGGTACAACCGTCACTCCTATGATGATCGCGCTGGTTATTGGCACAGTCGTCGGCGGCCAGTTGATGACCAAACTGGGCAAATACCGGGTATTGAGTCTCGCCTTCATGGCTGTTATGACGGTAGGGGTAGCTCAACTGGTTTTGCTGGATGTTCACAGCGGTAAACTGGAAGTGCTACTGGCTATGATAACCCTGGGCTTCGGGGTAGGTGGGTCTTTCCCAATTTTCATTATCGCGCTGCAAAACGCTTTCGACCAGCGCTTCCTGGGAACTATTACCAGCCTCTCCGGTTTCTTCCGCCAGATTGGCGCGACTGTCAGCACCAGTATTTTAGGCTCTGTATTGACCTCTCAACTGGCTGCCCAGGTTCCGGAGCGCCTTAAAGCGAATCTGCCCGGACCTGCTCTGGATGCTATGCAGGCGAAAGGACCCTTGCCGGGCGTGCAGATTTTAACCAGCAGTGAAGGTTTAGGCAGTTTACGCCAGGGTATCGGCAACGATGCCATCTATAACGGCCTTGTTACTGGCTTACGCGAAGCCCTGACCAATAGCCTTCACCTGGTATTTATCGGCTCACTGGGGATTGCGGTGGTAGCATTAGTGGTTTGTTTCTTTGTAAAGGAAATACCGCTCAAGATGTTGCAGCAGTCTGTTCAGTCCGAAGGCCTTGGAGAGAGTCTTTCTCCACAAGTGGAAGAAGTCGTAGCCTGATAAATAGCTGAAGTTTTTTAGAAAGAGAGTGCGTAACCGGGTTATGCACTCTCTTTTTTTACCTTTTTATAATTCTAAATGTTCTATCTCCTAATAAAAAAAGTTGACAAATACCATTTTATTTATTAATATTGATTTGAGTCGTATTACGATCAAACGATTGGAGATAAGAAAGCTCGTTAAGAAATGCCATTAATCGTGAAAAGAGTATATGAGGAAGCAACCAGCGATGATGGCTATCGGGTGCTTATAGACCGGTTGTGGCCACGCGGACTTTCAAAGGAGAAAGCTTCTCTTGATTTATGGGCGAAAGAACTGGCCCCGGGCGATGAGTTGCGCCGCTGGTTTAATCATCGCATTGAGCGCTGGCCAGAATTTGAGAAACGTTATCAAGCGGAACTGGCCCAGCTTGAGGGGGAGCGCTTTAAACAGGTGGAGCAGTTAGCTCGCATAGCGTCAGAGGGGACGTTAACCCTGCTCTACGCCGCTAAAGATATGGAACACAATAACGCCATTGTTTTTCAGAACTTTTTGAGGAACCGGTTTTCGATCTAGAAGGCCGGATTTATTTTGTAGGTTAAGTATTTTTGATGACTGGTGAGGAATAGTTCGGGATGCAGAAAAGTCGAGTAAATTTTCGAGAAAAATTTAGCCTGGCATTACAAAGCCTGGGAAACCACGAATCGCTGGGAACTCTGGGGGACTTTACGGCGGGACCGCGCCTTTTGTTGATTTCAATAATAGCGATTGCGATTGGTGTTATCAGTGCTTTTGTAGCGCTTATTTTGCTCAATTTAATTGGGCTTTTTACAAACCTTTTTTTCTATCAGCGCTGGAGTACCTCCCTGGTTTCGCCTGCCGGTAATCATTTAGGGGTATTCGTTGTTGTAGTACCTGTGATAGGGGCGCTGATTATTGGCCTCATGGCGCGTTATGGCTCTGAGAAGATTCGCGGCCACGGTATTCCGGAAGCTATTGAGTCTATTCTAATTAACGGAAGTAAGATTGAACCTAAAGTAGCCGGTCTAAAGCCGGTTTCAGCAGCGATTTCAATAGGTTCAGGCGGACCTTTTGGTGCGGAAGGACCAATTATCATGACCGGTGGTGCCATCGGCTCGATAATCGCCCAGTTTTGTCATCTGACCAGCGCTGAACGTAAAACCTTGCTGGTTGCCGGGGCTGCTGCCGGTATGTCAGCCACTTTCGCCACTCCTATCGCTGCCATCCTGCTGGCGGTTGAACTGCTGCTCTTTGAATGGAAACCGCGCAGTTTTATTCCCGTAGCGCTGGCCAGTGCCACCGCTGCGGTGGTCCGGCACTATATTATCGGACCTGGACCGCTTTTCCACGTACCTATTCAGAATAATTTTGTAGACCCGCTGGCGCTGCTTAGCTGTGTGCTGGTAGGATTACTGGCCGGATTGCTTTCACTTACCCTCACAACCCTCGTATACGCTTTTGAAGATGCTTTCCGGTTATTGCCCATTCACTGGATGTGGTGGCCTGCTATTGGAGGGGTGGTTATTGGTATAGGCGGTCTTATTTTCCCGCAAGCGCTGGGAGTGGGCTACGATACGATTGAAACTCTCTTGCAGGGACGAGTCACCACTGAACTGATCCTGGGTGTACTGCTGGTTAAATCTACCATCTGGGTGGTTTCACTTGGTTCCGGCACATCCGGAGGTGTACTGGCTCCACTACTGATGATGGGGAGCGCCCTGGGAAGCCTGGAATCGCTATTTCTACCATATCAAGGAGCGGGGTTCTGGCCCCTGATCAGTATGGGCGCTATCCTGGGCGGTACCATGCGTTCACCCTTAACCGGCATAATTTTCGCCGTGGAGTTAACTCAGAACTATAATGCCTTTTTACCACTGGTAGTAGCGGTGGTGGTGGCATACGCCTTTACGGTCCTCTTTATGCGCCGCTCCATTCTCACCGAGAAAATTAGCCGGCGTGGTTATCATCTCAGCCGGGAATACGGTACGGACCCGCTTGAGATTCTCTTTGTACGAGAAGTTATGCGCACCAGTATAGTTTCCTTGCCAGCGCAGATTTCCCTGGAGAGACTAAAGAGATCGTTGCGAACCGACTCAAAGCACTCTGACGGCCATCATCAGCACTTATACCCGGTTATAGACCAGGGGCAGATGGTAGGCGTAGTTACGCGTAAAGACCTGCAACGTCTCTTGCAGGAAGTTGAAGACTATCCTCAGCACCAGTTAATAGAACTGGTCAAGTCCC
>DATAKM010000062.1:0-54134 GCA_036261665.1 Chloroflexia bacterium | reverse complement strand
AGTGCGGACTGAGCCCGACCAGCATGTAACACTGACCTTTGATCTGAAAGAGGAAGTTATGACGTTGGGCCGCGAACTGGATAACGCTTTACAGATTCCGCTTTCGATTGTATCTCGCCATCACGCTACCCTTTACCGGGTAGGCCCGGTTGGCCCTGGCATGAAGTACCGTATTGTGGACAATAAAAGCCGCAACCAGCTTTCCTATCGAGGCCAGACCATCACTGAAAAGGTGCTTGAGAATGGCGATACTATCGAAATCGGCAGGCGCGGTTATGGTGAATATGTAGTTTTCTTGACCTACACAGCCCCTTTATTTAAGTAACTCCTGACCGGGGCGTTGGTGTTCCCTGTTTTACAGAAACGGTGTGACCTTACCAACTCCCGGTCTAAGACCTGTATCACATTAGCAAAATTAATAGAATGTTAAACTGGCGACACAGGACTACTCGATTCTGTGCTAAATAAACAGACAACAATAGACTAACAATTTGAGTCAACGATAAAGTAGTTTCTTAATTGCCCGCGTTCACAAACCTTTGTTTCTTTAAGGAGCAGTCTCGATGAACAACCTTCTAAAGCTGATTAGAGGGCGTGAGATCCAGTTAAAAGCAGTGGTGGTTACCGCTTTAGCTTCTTACGTTCTTCAACTTAGCGCCATTCTTTTACACTGGCATCTCTGGGCTATTGCGTTAGTTACCATATTGCCCTGGATTCCGCTATTTACCATGAAAGTGCTGTGGAACAGTAAACACTACGGCTTCATGGCGATTTACTCGGTGTTGATGCTGGTCCAGGCCGGGCATGTGATGGAACACGTGGTCCAGATGGGTCAGTTTATCTTTTATACGGAGCATCCTTACACCGGTCAGGTCCTTTCAATTGATCCTACGACCCTGAACAAACCTGTGGTAGTGGTTACTGCAAACGACCCTTCACAGTCCGATGTCAGTATTGTCAAAGACCCGGCTGCTCCGGCAATTACGATCCAGTCTACCGGTCAGACTATAAACGGCCGGGCGGTCACTTTCCTGGGTTGCAAAGGCTGGAACTGGAATACCTCCGGTTGTTCGGCTGCCCATGGTGTCTTTGGTGAACTGGATCGTGAGCTGATCCACTTTGTCTGGGATGGCATGATCCTGATCGCCTGTACTGTCCTCTTCTTCCGCTTCCGTGACAATCCCTGGACGAAATGGGCACTTCTCTTCGCCTTTATTCACCAGATCGAACACATCTACCTGTTTGGCGCCAGCCTGATACCGACTGTCTCTGGCTATCCCGGCAAGGGTACCTTCCTGGGTCTGGCAGTACAGCAAGTAGATTCGGGTATTCTGGGACACAACGGTATAGTAGGTACGGTAACAGGCCTGGATGGTTTTATCAATAATATCCTGCCTAGCCGTATCAATATCCACTTCATCTACAACGTGATGGTAATCATCCCGATGGTTGGAGCCTTCATCTATCAGGTACGGCGCATCTACGATGAGTGGCTGGCTAAAGCTCTCCCGAGCCTGAACCGTGAGCAACTTATCCAGTTCAGCACCAACGCTGAAGTCGCTACTTTTGATGCCGGGCAAACAATTTTCAACCAGGGTGACGCGGCGGACCGCTTCTATATCATCACCAAAGGTAAGGTGGAAGTATTGCGCGGCGACAAACGCGGTGTACAGAAGCCGGTTACTCAATTGAACGAAGGCGATTACTTCGGTGAAATTGGTATCCTGGGACGCACTCGCCGGACCGCTACCATTAAGGCTATCACCCCGGTAGAAGTACTGACCCTCGATGAAACCACTTTCCGCCTGATGATCGCCGCCAGCGGCGAGAGCTATAAGGACGTGGACGTGGTGGTCAAGCGCCGCATCAAACAACTGGGTGCGGTCCAGGGCAAAAACCTGGCTCAGAAAGTGGATGCCGATCCCGACGCGCTGGTCAAGAGCCGCATCATCCAGAACTGGCTGGACGATATGGAGTACAAGAGCCAGTTGCTGAACTGGAACGGCCTGGCCGAACCGGTAGACGCTCGCAAAGTGCCGGTTGGCGTAGGTGCTGGCCAGCCTTTACAGCCGACTTCATCTAATGGTTCGGCAGCCCAGGCTTCTGGTGGTTACGCTCCGACTGTCGCTAGCCCGGTAGCTCCTTATGGCGCCGGGGTGGTGGTTGCTCCGCCGGGCGCACTGATAGGCAGTCTCAAGGTTCGCAGCGGTCCTTCCAGCGGACAGCGTTTTGAGATCAACGCGCCCCGGGTGGTAGTTGGACGGCGCAGCAGCAAGGTTCTACCGGTTCCGCTCTTTATGGTGGACGATAGCCGGGTCAGCCGTGAGCATGTCGAGATTGTGCAGCAACCGGACGGCGTTTACCTGCGCGACCTGGGTAGCGCCAACGGTACCTGGCTGAATGGAGTGCAGCTTGAAGGTACTCCGGTTCGGCTGGACGACGGTGCGGAAATCAGGCTGGGCACGGATACCGTTCTAACCTTCCGCTACGGTCAATAATTATTCCAACTCAGGGGCAGGCCGTGAGTCTGCCCCTCTCCATCGGTTTAAAGATAAGGGCAGGCCTTGAGCCTGCTTTTCCCTACTAAGTTAGCAACAAGGAACTTTTATGCAAGCGGGTGATAAGAAACGTATCCTGGTGCTGGGTGGTGGTTTCGGTGGAGTAACTACGGCCCAACAGCTCCAAAAGCAGTTTAAGAATAGCCCTGACGTTGAAATTACCCTGGTAAACCGGGAGAATTTTTTTGTTTTTCTACCAATGCTGGCCAGCGCTGCCGCCGGTAGCATTGATACTCTGCATGTTGTTAATCCTATCCGGCGCATGGTCCCGCGCATTCAGTTCCGGGAAGAAGAAATACTGGGAATTGACCTGCGCAGCCAGCAGGTCGCTACTACTTCGCGCGTAACAGGACGTGAGTCGCTTTTGCACTACGACCACCTGGTACTGGCCCTCGGCAGCATCATCAATCTTTCCAGCCTGCCGGGCCTGGCGCAGCACGGCAAAACCATGAAAACCCTGGGTGACGCCCTGCACCTGCGCAATCACGTAATCTCAATGCTGGAAGCGGCCGATATTGAAACCGACCCGCGCTTGCGCCAGGAGATGTTGACCTTTGTGGTGGCGGGCGCAGGCTTTAGTGGAGTCGAAACAATCGGTGAATTAAACGACCTGGTTCACTCTGTCGCTAAAGATTACCGCTCGATTGACCGTCACAGCATCAAATTAATCCTGCTGCATAGCGGCGACCGTATTCTGCCCGAAATGCCGCCCAGCCTGGCCGATTTTGCCCTCAAAAAGTTGCAAAAGCGTGGCGTAGATGTGCGCCTGGGGGTGCGCATAGCCGCCGCCACGCCCCGCGAGGCTATCCTTAAATCGGGCGAACGTATCTCTACTCGTACCCTGGTAACTACGGTTGGCAACGCTCCCAACCCGGTGCTGGCCTCGCTTAATTTGCCCAAAGAAAAAGGCCGCATTATCACTGACCCTTACATGAATGTACCGGAACTGCCCAATGTGTGGGCCCTGGGTGACTGCGCGGCAGTCCCTAACGGCTCGGCTAACTGGGAATATTCGCCGCCTACCGCGCAGTACGCCCTGCGGCAGGGAAAGAAATTGGGCGATAACATCGGAGCGGTCTTGACGGGTAGACCGGACAGGCGCAAAACTTTTGCTTTTCCGGGCCTGGGCCAACTTTGTCTGGTCGGGCATCGTGCCGGCGTAGCCGAACTCTTCGGCGGCGTCAAACTTTCCGGTTTTATCGCCTGGCTGATGTGGCGTAACGTTTACTTATCCAAAATGCCAAGCTGGGACCGCCGGATGCGTATCGGCGTCAACTGGGGCCTGGATATGGTGCTGCCCCGCGATATAACTCAGCTTAACCTGAGTCGCTCCCAGGCCGTCAATCAGGTTCACTACGAGGCCGGAGATTACATTTTCAGGCAGGGAGACGTGGGCGACGAGTTCTTTGTGATTGTCAAGGGACAGGTGGAAATATTCAGGGAAAAAGGCAACCAGCAAATCCCGGTAGCCATTCTCTCGGATGGGGAGCACTTTGGCGAATCGGCCCTGATTCAGGGGCGACGGCGCAGCGCCACGGCCCGGGCGCTTGGACCGGTTGATCTCCTGAGCCTGGGACGGGATGACTTCAACAGCCTGGCCGGAACCTGGCTCAAATTCTCCGAGAGCGTGAAGGCGATTTCGGACGAGCGCCTGGCCGACCCAGCTTTCGCCAGCCGTTTATTGGAAGCCAGCCAGGATTTCCGTACGGTCTTTGCTACCGGCCTATTCAGCAGCCTGGGAGGGGCGGCAGTTCCTCTCGCTCAACCTGTAGCGCCATCTCCGCATGTTGCGCCTCCTGCGATGGCGCCGGTAAGCCCCAATCCCGTACCTCAACCGGCGGCAGTGGCAGTAGCGCCCGCTCCTCGCCCGGCCCGGTTGGTACGCTCGGACGGTTCGGAGCTAACCTTGCATCTGAACGAAATGAAGCTGGGCCGTAGCGCCGACAACCATATTGTGCTAAGTGACCGGCAGGCCAGCCGCTTCCACGCGCTTTTGAATCGCCAGGATAACACTTACGTCATCGTTGATCAGAACACCTCTAATGGTACTTTTGTTAACGGGCACAAAGTCCAAAATCAGCGGCTGCGCGATGGCGATAGAATAACCATTGGCTCAAGCGAATTTACTTACCGCCAGTACTAGAATAAACCTGTTCTTCGAGGCTAAAAAAGAGTAGTTCCATCTTTGCGATAGAACTACTCTTTTTTTTCGAACATTACACTCGAGCGACTTACCAGGTCTGGTCGTTGAAGGCTCGCCGCGCCTTAAGCTGAAGTTCAATTTCAGTTTTCAGGGCTTCAAAGGCATGCACTTCATCCGGCAGCACAACAAGAGCCAGCCAGGCCTGCACGCAGGTGTAAACAATCTGAAAAGTACCGGATAAGCGTGAGAAAATTCTGGCAAGCCCTTGATTACTCTGCGGTTTCGCTCTAAATGGCTTTAATACTATTTCTGAAAAGAAGCTAGCAGCTAACTTTACATAATGCTGCTTATGGCGTCTTTGAGCTTCAGACAGGGCAGTCTCAAGCAGTTGTTGAATTTCTTCAAGCGCTTTTCCGCTTTCAAGCGAGGAAGCAGTGCTATGGGAGGCACTTTCAGCCCCTAAAGGCGCCAGGGTAACTTCGGCAAGCACGCCATAATGGTCCGAATAAGTTTTATACCGGGCAGCGCTTTGAGACTTGCTAAGAACAACTTCGGCACTTTCCGCTTGCAGACTGGCCCGTTGGCTATCGCGCAGCATTATATAATCCAGCCGCTTGGACTCTGGGGAATGTGAGGCGTAGGGATTATCGTGGGCATAGGTGTAGCCAGGCTCGCCCGGGTGTAGCGTGCTGTAAGCATCTGCAAGCCCGGCCAGGCTTTTCAAGGCCTGATAGGCAAACTGGTCTGGCCGCATATTGAAATCACCGCAAAGGATAGCCGGATGATCCGAACCGGAATTGGCCTGAATGAAACGGGCAATTTCGTAAGCTGCTGCCGCCCGATGCGCCCGGTATAGATCGTGTTCATCGGAGGTGTACTGGGCAACAGGATGTACATCATAGAAATCGAGCAGGCTTGCCGGAGTTTTAATGCGAGCCAGTCCGATTCCTTTACCGCCGAAGTATTCCTGTTCTCGTGGAAACCTGTCAGGCCGGGAGGCCAGGCGAAAACGGTAGAAAGTGGCGTCCACAATCGGATAGCGCGATAGCACCAGTAGACCGCTGCCGTTGACCCCGGATGGAAAATAATGCGAATACGGCATGCCACCCTGCGCACCGCCCTGCCGCAAGCGCTGGCGGTCTTCTTCCCACCAGGCCTCCTGTATAGCGGCCAGATCGAGCCGCATCAGAGCCAGTTGTCCGGCTATCGCCTCAAGGCGGTCTGCCCGGTCTTTTGAAAAGAGCGGGACTCCCCAGGCGTTCAACGTCAGAATCCGTAACTTCAGCTTTTCGGCCATCATTTCGCTACTGTTTGAACTCAATTTTTTTCTCTTCACCTGACTCCTATGCCAGACAAGCAAAAAGACCTTGCTTTTCTGGCAGGGATAAAATTAATCCAGGGCGAATGCTCGCTTCGGGTACGGAAGACTGGTGGTCTTAGCTTCTGGCTTAGGTTGTATACAACTCCGGCTTTAAGACCCCGATAAAAGGCAGGTTGCGATAAATCTCGGCGTAATCCAGGCCGTATCCCACCACGAATTTATCAGGTATGTCGAAACCCAGGTAATCTACCGGTACGTCACTCTTGCGGCGGTCGGGTTTGTTAAGCAAAACGCAGATTTTAAGGCTGGCCGGGTTGCGTCCCTTCAGGTAATCTACCAGGTAGGAAAGGGTCAGCCCGCTATCTACAATATCTTCCACAATCAGAATGTGCTTCCCCTCAATACTGGCATCCAGGTCTTTCAGAATGCGCACTACCCCGCTCGAAACGGTGCTCTGCCCATAACTGGAAATCGCCATAAAATCGAGCGTAACCGGAATATCGAGCATTCGAGCCAGGTCTACCATAAACATAATGGCGCCCTTTAGCACACCTACTAGCATTACTTCTTTTCCGGCATAATCGCGATTAATTTCAGCGGCCAAATCCCGAATTTTGGCCTGTAAGGTACTCTGGTCGATCAGTATTTCAGCCATATCATCGGCAAGTGATGGCAATTTGTTTCCTCTTCCCAATCTAATTTAAGAATAAAAACTGTAAATCGAGGATTTTCTCGGACTCCTCTGTAACTTTAAAATCCTCTCCGATAGCCACGCCCGGTATCCAGCAGATAGTTTCAGCCTTGTCTTCCTGTGCCGGGCACAGCAGAATAGGCCAGGCGGCCCGCTCGTCACGTGGTATGCCTGCGTCAAGCATGACATCCTGAACCTTGCGGCGACCGGGTGCGCCCAGGGGGCGGAAGCGTTCGCCGGGAAGGCGCGGGCGTACTATTAAAACTGGCCCAATTTTATCATAGTCCAGCCGGACGTGATAACGGTCCGGTTGTTTCCAGCTCTCTAATTCTTCAAAATCTTCTATCGGTCTAACTTCCGCTTTGATTTGCCAGGTTTGATCGGGGCAGGTTGTCAGGCCTGGCACAGGTAGTTCTAAGTAAAAGTCAGACCCCTTTTTGTCTTCAATCCGCGGGAAGGACAACCGCAGGTATTCCTTGCCTCGATAACATAGCAGCGGACCTGGTAAATAAAGCTGGCCTGTTTTTGGAGTCTTTAACAGTTCGATAACAGCCTCAACGTGAGCCGCATCTATATCCTGGAGCGGTTGCAACTCCTGAATAGCCCGGCGAAGCAGGCGGCGTTGTAGAGCCAGGGGCTGGTTACGCAGATAATCCAGTTTAAACTCAATTTGTCCCGGTTTCCTGGTGAGAGCATTCTCCTGAAAGGCCTTTTCGACGAGGCCGGAAAGCCAGGCCTGTTCCGCCCGGTTCAACTCGGCCAGGCGGTTCAGATTGGTTTTAATATTGGGCTGGTATTCTTTCTCAAGTAAAGGTATGAGGTTATGGCGGATACGATTACGCAGGTACAGTTCTTCGTAATTTGTTTCATCCCGGCGCGGGGTCAATGCGTGGGCAGCGCAGTAGGCTTCAATCTCGCGCCGCCAGACATTTACAAATGGACGCCCTAGTAAGGCCTGGCTTTCGTATGTTTTGGGAAAAGCGGCAAAATAGGGTTTGAGTTGGGGGTCGGGAGAGGGGAGAGGTGCCAGTGGGGCAATTCCGGCTAAGCCTTGAGGACCTGTTCCGCGCAAAAGACGCATCAAAAGGGTTTCGGCCTGGTCGTCGGCGTTATGCCCAACCAGGACCAGTTCCGCCCCTGAAGTGGCAGCCAGTTCTCCCAGGAAAGCATAGCGGGCCTGGCGAGCGGCGTCTTCCAGGGAGAGGTGCGCTTGCTGCGCCAGCGAGGGCACATCGAACTTTGTTACGTGGCATGGGAGATTTTGCTGCTGGCAGAAGCCGCTCACAAATTTAGCGTCGGCCTCGGCCTGCTCACCCCTGATGCTATGATTGAGATGAGCTACCATCAATTGAAGCTGAGGATAGCGTTCGCGCGACACAAGCAGCGCCTGTAACAGGGCTAAGGAGTCCGGACCACCTGAAACGCCAACGAGGATGGGCCTGTCAGGTACTTTTGCCAGGCTTTGCCAGAAAACCTCGATTGCCTCGTCAGGTTGGAAAAACCGCATAGCTACTCCTGCCTGTTTTAACCGGAAACAAAAATCACACTTCTCCATTGAAGTGTGATTTTTATGATTAGGTTGCGGAGGCAGGATTCGAACCTACGACCTTCGGGTTATGAGCCCGACGAGCTGCCACTGCTCCACTCCGCGGTGTTTAAGGTAGATAGATTATACACCTCGCAGGAACCAATGTCAATCTTAACCAGCATTTCGGTTATAATGAGCTAAAAGTCCCCGGCATCGATAGTAAGGCGCGAGGCGCCGAATTGATTCACCGCGTCAAAGTTAGCCTCATTATACTGCTCTCTAAACAACGAGTAAGTTTTTCGTAAGACTTATTTAATTCATGCGTTACCTGATCGCGTTTTTTAGATTGAACCACTAATTAAAATTATAAATGCTTGACAGTCTAGAAGGGCTATGCTACTTTACCCTTAGCTTCTGAATGCTCGAAACTTATACGTTCTTTAACACCTTCAGAAACAGTCTTGTTTACATTTAAGTAAAATACTACTAAAACTTACAAAAATGATTGCTGAACGTGAGCAGGAGCAGGCCGTTGGTTTGCGCCAGAATAAGAGCTTCTGGCTTTTACTGGTCAGTCAGGCTGCCTCGGTTATGGGTGACCAGTGCTGGTTTGTCGCCTTACCCTGGCTGGTGCTGGAGCTTAGCGGCTCTTCTATGAGCGCCGGTGTTACTCGCGCCCTCGAATATGTACCTTACCTGTTATTTTCCCTGATCGCAGGCGCTTTGCTCGACCGCTATAACCGGCGGCGAATGCTCGTGACAATCGAGATAGGCCGCACTATCACCCTGCTGGCAATTCCATTCCTGGCCTTGCTGGGTATTTTGGAAACCTGGCAGATTTTTCTACTGGCCTTTGTTTTAAGTAGCCTTGACGTCTTCTTTAACGTTGGCCTGCTTTCAGTTGTGCCCAGTATTGTCCCTCGCGAACACCTGACCAAAGCTAACTCCTATATGGAGAGCGTGTTCAGCCTGACCGCCATCCTGGGGCTGCCGTTAATGGGTGCTCTGGTAGGGGTTATCGGTGCGCCTGCCGTGTTAGGGCTGGATGGTCTTTCCTTCCTTTTTTCGCTGGCTGTGCTGTTAATTCTGCGCTTCCCCTCACCTGCCCCTCGCGAAACACGGCTTTCCTTCAGGGCCTTGAGTAGCGATATCGGGGCGGGGCTGGGCTTTATCTGGCATCACAGGGTCATGCGCTCGATTGCGCTCCTTAATTTCCTGGGAAACCTGGCCAATTCCAGCCTGCTAATTCTCAGCATTGTCTATCTTAAAGAGGTCCTGCACCTGCCCGCCGAAGTGCTGGGTATTGTGCTGGCGCTCTCCGCTTTTGGCACTTTTCTGGGTGCTTCCAATAATCCTCGGATCGTCAAGCGCCTCGGTCATGGCAATACGGTAGTGCTGGGCTTCGTGCTGGGAGTAATCCCCTTTATCTTCTACTGCTTCAGCGATAACTGGCTTTTACTGGGGGTGGGACAATTTACCTTTGGCCTGGCGCTCATCCTGATTAATACCAATACTAATGTGATCAGGCAAACCCTCGTACCACCTGAGATGATGGGGCGCGTAACTGGCGCAGCCAGTACCCTGGCGCGTTTCAGCCTGCCCCTGGGTTACTTTGGCGCTGGTCTGCTGGCCGAAATCAAAGGGGTTGAGAACGTTTTGCTGATCGGCCTGGGATTGCGGCTGGTGTTGATTGGAGTGGCCGGGTTCAGCCCTCTCAGAAACTTCTGGATTAAAAAATAAGATGATCTTGCCTGTTACCGGGTGCGCCGGAACCGTTCAATCACGCTCCAGACGGCGAAGTAAAGCGCGGCCCCATAAAGGGCAAATAAACCTTCAATAGCCAGGTGAAACCAGAAAGCGGGGTCGGAGAGATTGTTGGAATAATTCTCGCTTGCGCCGTGAATAAAGTGCCAGCTTAACGCTACCAGGAGCCCAAAAAAACCGGAGAGAATGAGCTTCCAGCGGGTATAACGGGGCTTTTCCCTAAAAGCCTTCCGCCGCAGTGATGCTACTTCTACTTCCGGTTTTTCGGTTTTTTTGGCCTGAATGTCTGGCATGTTTAGCTAATAATTACTGGAGTTCCTGGTGCTGTCCAGGGCTATCCTCCAGTATACCCGTTTCCACAAAACGAATACGTTCACAGATATTGGTCACCCGGTCGCCCATTCGCTCAAGGTTATGCGCAGCCCACAGCAGCATGGTCGCCAGATCTATTACTGAGTTATCCTTAATCATCAAATCCAGCAATTCGCGGTAGACGATGTTGTATAACTCATCTAAATCATCATCTTGCCTGGCCACTTCATCTGCCGCTGTTATACTGTGCTCAATAAAGGCATCCATCGCGGCATGCAACATTTTATTAGATAAGCGGGCCATCTGTTCCAGATGTACCACAACCCGTACAGGCGGATTCGCAGATAGATTATCGCTGATACGGGCGATTCCTTTGGCATAATCCCCCATACGTTCCAGTTCACCTGCGATATGGATAACTGCGGCAATGTAACGCAAATCACGCGAAAGCACCGGTTGTTGTAAAGCTAACAGTGATAGAGCTTCCATTTCAAGCCCATAGCGCTGTTCGTTCAAAGGGCGGTCTGCTTCTATTACCTTGAGAGCCTGACGGTGATCTCGACTCTTTAATGTTGCAATTGCTTGATTTACGGCCTTTTCTACCATACTGGATAAATCTAGCAGGCCGCTTTCCAGGTTGCCTAACTGGGTATCAAAGCGATTACGACTGCTATAGAAAGACATAAGCCGCCTCCCGAAAAAGAAATAGCCTCTTTGCTATTTTGATAACAAGTCCAAACAGCATTTTGTATGCCTTGCCATTTTTTCGATACTATCTGAAGAGTATAAATTGGAATTTTACATTATATAAAAATATAAATCAATCCTGCTTTACCGGATTGATTTATACTCTATTTTAATCTTCAGTTATTCGGTGGCCCAGATTCGCAAAACCGAAAGAATGAAGAGTAATGAAATGGTAATGGCTGAACCAACACACCACCAGCAGATGGCATGTATCACCCATAACTCCATAGCAGTCAGGTAGAGGGAGAAAACAACCCCCAGTAACGTGCCCAGGAACAGCACCATATCAAGCCTGCCGCGTGTACTGATGGTATTAAAGTCCATCACGGCCATCCGGCTTATTCGCCAGCGTGCTATTTGTAGCCCTGCCAGGATGACATAGCCGATCAGCCCCAGTAACGATACCGGGATGCCCGATTTGGGCGGAAAGTAAGCATAGATGCTCTGATTGACCGTATCACAACTGTGATCGGGCGTACAGATGATAATGCTGTTGGAAAAATGAGTATATGTCAGGTAGCTGGATATAATAATGCCAACCACTGTCAGGATCAGGAAGAGCGGATTGAGCCAATCCACTCTTCCCCTGGCTATGCTACCGGATGTGCTATACGCCATTGTTATACCTCTTACAGTAAGTCTGGTTACTTGGCGCTGCCTAAAGCCGCGTCAATTGCTTTCTGCAAATCGGAGTAAGCCACGCTGGACTGTTCAGTTCCACTCGAATCTTTGGTGGTTACCATTTTGTTGTTGACAAAGAAAGTCGGCGTGCCTGTAA
The DNA here is from genome assembly GCA_036261665.1 of Chloroflexia bacterium. Classification (GTDB taxonomy): domain Bacteria; phylum Chloroflexota; class Chloroflexia; order Chloroheliales; family Chloroheliaceae; genus 54-19. The sequence goes on along the minus strand of DATAKM010000062.1, from coordinate 42,292 downwards.
CGCCTCGCTGTACGGCGTCAGTCGCATCCTGGTCAGCCTTGGACTTGTACTTGTTGCTATCCAGACAACTATTAAATTTGCCGGTATCCAGGTTAAGCGCTTTGGCCAGGTCTTTCAGATGACTGAAAGTCCAGAAGCCGCTATTTTCGGTCGGTCGCTGGTTGCTGTACATGGCATTATGGAAATCCCAGAAACGGCTCTGGTCGGCGGCGCAATAGGCAGCCTGGACTTCGTTGTGCGACTCCGGTTCAGGATTACGGGCATCCAGGAAAGGATAAGGGCGGATGACGTACTTAACGCTCTTGCCGGAATTGATGTAAGTGCTGAGCAAAGTTTGCTGGTTCTGATCGTGCCACTGTTTACAGGCCGGGCACTGGTAATCAAGATATTCTTCTACCGTCACCTTGGCATCGGCAGGGCCTATCTCCAATGGCCGCTGGTCGGTAGTGGCGGCGGCAGGCAGACTTTCAAAGGTGGCAGGTGGCTGTGAAACGGAAAAGATAATCGCCAGAATGGCGGCAGCCGCTACCACTACGATACCGCCTATAATTAGTAACTGGTTACGCTGGCGCTGGCGCTGGCGGCGTAGAGCGGCTTCCTGGCGCGGAGTGAGTTTGCGCTGTCCACCTGCATTGGCAGGCTGCGAAGGTTGCGGTTGAGCAGTCTTCAGGTTGCCGTTAGTACGGGTTCGCTCTCCCTGTGGATTCTGCTTTGACTTGTTCTGATTAGCCATAACGGTTAATACAATCCTTTTTGAAATTTACTCTATGGTCATTAGACATGGGCGTAGTCAAAAAGACCTCATAATTGTATTAATTATAACACAGGAATAAAGTTGAACAAACTACCCATATCAGCGATTGGTTAGGGTATGATTAGATTTAGGCCTGGAGTACCGGATGAAGTACTATAAAGCTCTATTCTTCTTCCAGTTCAGGGGGTTCGGCTTTGATCGTAAGGCGGGTGCCCATAAATTTGGCGCTTACATCCGAGAAACTGGCGTAGAACTGCTGCCAGAGGGGAGATTCCATCAGCTTTTTATCGAGCCGGATTACAATTTCTTCTTCGGTTAATTCCAGCTTACCCGTCCAGCGTTCCGAGGTAGCTGCCACGACCTGGGCCTTGGTTTCACCTATCCAGTTCGGAGTGGAGAGCGGGTCTATCCGTTCGCCGTTGTGGGGATGCCAGACCACATACTTTTCCATTAACTTGGTACGCAGGGTAGGAATGGCTTTGCCTTCGCCATGTACCAGCACCACCGCTTTAGGCTGAAAATAGGATACCTGCTGGCACAACTGTCCCTGGTCGGCATGCGCGCTCAGGTTTACTTTGCGCACCTGGCAATTAACCTCTACATCCAACCCATCCAGGGTCATTTTATCGCCTCGTTGCAGGTTCATCAGCTTGCGACCGGGCGCTTCCTCGTCCACGTAGCCTGTAAAAAAGATGGCGTTTTTTTCATCCGGCACGATTTTTTTAGCGTAGCCGACTGCCGGGCCACCCGTTAACATGCCGCTGGAACTGACAATGCAGCACGGGGCGTTGGTGGCTGTCAGGCGCGTAAAATCGTCGCCGCGAATGACATTATCGGTCCAGAAGATGGGCTGGCGACTGTTGGCTGAATATTTTTGCAGGCTTTCTGAAAGATAGGGCTTCATGGTTTCGTAAGCGTCGCAAATCGCCCGTACCATGCCGTCAACCACAATCGGGAACTGCGGAATGATTTTGCTGCGCTGTAAATCTTTAAGGGTCAGAATAATTTCCTGGGCCCGTCCGAGGGCGAAAGAAGGCACCAGGGCCACTCCGCCATTGCGAATAACTTCCGCTACCGACTCTCCCAGCATGCGTTCCTCGGCGGAGCGCTTGGGGTGCAAGCCATCCCCGTAAGTGGATTCGAGCACCAGCACGTCCGGTTTCCAGTCGGTCTGCCGGATACCGTCAACCGTCTTTTGCTTGACGGTGCACATATCCCCGGATAGCATTATTTTGCCATCCGGGCTATCCATCAAAACACAACTGGCCCCCAGGATATGCCCGGCGGGCAGCCATTGTACTTTGAATTCCGGGTCTTTTTTAAGCGGCGTAAGCCAGGTTTCAAAAGGTACCAGCGTGACCGAGCGCAGTAGCCAGTCAACATCCTCGGTGTCGTAAAAGGGTACCGGCCCGCCCTTCTTATAGTTTGCTTCGGCAATCCGTGCTACATCCTGCAATAAAATCTCAATCAGGTTGCGAGTAGGCTCTGTCATGAAAATCGGGACATTACCGAGGTGTTTGTGGAAAAGAGGCAGCGCTCCCGTATGGTCAAGATGGGCGTGCGTGACAAAGAGAGCATCAACCTTTTCCAGTAACGAAAAATCCGGCAAGGCTTCTTTCCCTTGCCGGTTCAGGCGCATGCCGCAATCTACCATAATGCGATGGCCGTTTATTTCGATCAGTGAACAGGTTGCGCCAATTTCGTGCGCGCCACCCAGTGCCGTGAAATACATCAGTCAGTATAATTCCCGATTTTCTTAGTGAGTTACTTGCGTTTTTCCAGGACCAGCTTGAGAGCCTCCAGGATACGCTCGAAGACCTGCTGCTGGTTCAGGTTATCAGTGCTGATTACCAGCGCTCCCGGCGCAATCACCAGGGGAGCAGAGGCGCGCTGGCTATCTATTTTATCCCGGCTTTTCAGATTGCGCAGGGCTTCTTCGGCTGTTTTGGCGGTTTCCTGCCTGCTGCGGCGAGTCGCCCGCACTTCCGGGGAGGCATCCAGGTACACTTTCAAATCGGCATCCGGCAGGACTACGCTGCCAATGTCGCGGCCCATCATGACAATGCCGCCGGGCGAGTGCCGGGCAATTTCGCGTTGGCGTTCTACCAGTTCGGTCCGCACCTGCGGTACTGCCGCGATTACCGAAACCCATTTTTCCACTTCCGGCGAGCGCAGTGCCTGGCTGACATCTTGCCCTCCCAGCAGCACGGTATACTGGCGGCCATCCGTAGCTTCATCGGCAGTCGCATCGCGAGAGACAAAAGCCAGGTTACGCGCCAGGGAAGCCAGGGCGCTTACATTCACCGGGTCAAGTGAAACTTTGTTTTCCAGGGCCTGCAAAGTTACCGCCCTGTACATAGCGCCGGTATCAAGATAAGCAATCCCTAACCCGCTCGCCAGCATCTGGCCGATAGTCGTCTTCCCCGCGCCCGCCGTACCATCAATAGCGATTAAAAGACTGCCTTTATTGTCGTGCTCCGTTTCGTCCCGATTATCGTCTGTCACTGTTTCCGCAAAGCTCCCCGGCACCTGGTGTTCTCCTTTGGCCTCTATACTGATAAGTTAGCTTTAGCCCCTTCTCCCACTCCGGCCTGACCGTCCAGAGTCGGGTGGTCCATGCCGTCTTGTCCGAACCGGTTGTGAGGGTGGCCCGGCCTGACCTTGCTCGTTACCTCGCCCAGTTCTGCTCCCTCCGCTATATGAGCGTTCCGCCGGAGCGTTACCCGGCCCGCCGCTTCGGCGGCGCTCCCCGCCCTGCGAGTGGTTCTGCGGCTGATTTTTGCGCCAGTTGGGATTACCTCCACGGCTGCGACCCGCTTCGGCTACTTCACCGGATGCCGGAAAAGGTTTTGGGCCTGACCTGCGCGGCCCGGCAGGGTTCGGAGTACGCTCAGCCTGCCTGAAATCGGTTTTTTCTTTCTCGCCGGGCGGGCGCGAGGCTTCCAGCAAGTCCTGTATTTCGGCCCTGGTTAGCTGCCTGGTCTTGCCACTCGGCAGGTCGGCCAGTTTAACCGGCCCGAAGCGCACCCGTTTTAACTCGATCACCGGGTGTTCGACTGCTTCGGCCATCAAACGGACCTGCCGTTTTTTCCCTTCTTTCAGGATAAAACGCACCAGGCTGTTAGAGCCTTCATGGCGCAGGAGATCAACTTTGGCCGGTTTGGTGGTGATAGTATCGCGTTCGCCCGTTTCAGGGTCTTCAACCGGGATTGGCACGCCGTTGCGTAACTTCACAACATCTTTCATGGCGATAATGCCATCCAGCAGCGCCACATACTCTTTTTCTACGCCAAAGCTCGGGTGGCTTACGGAGTTTGCAAAATTGCCGTCATTGGTGAGCAGCAATAAGCCTTCGGTATCGGCATCGAGGCGTCCCACCGGAAAGAGACGCACCCCTTTGTAGGCTTCCACCAGGTCCATTATGGTCGGGCGGCCTTGCGGGTCGCTGACGGTCGAAAGATAACCCTGCGGCTTATTGAGCATGAGGTAAATCTTCTGGGGGCCTGCATTGGGACGGACTTGCACGGGTTCGTCATCTACCGTCACTTTATCGGTAGATGGATTAATTTTAGTGCCAAGCTGTGTAACGATTGTGCCGTTTACTTTTACCCTGCCCTGGGCGATCAATTCTTCACTGGCGCGTCTGCTGGCGATACCGGCCCGCGCCAGGGCTTTCTGTAAACGCTCCTCGTTCTGATTTAACATTCTTTTTTCAACTTTTTTAATAAGCGGCCTTACGGTCGCAATAAAACCGGTCTGTTGATCAGCCGGTTTTCAGTTCCTGTTTTCAGGTGTAATTATAACAGTTTGACGGGTCAGGCGCTACAGAAAGAAGCTCAAAGAAGCTTAAAGCCGCTTTTTTTAGCCGTTATGTTCGGCCTGCGAATATTCGGCTGGCGCGAAAAGGACCAGCACCTCCAGGTCTTCCGTTATCGAGTGGAAACGGTGCGGTACATTCGCCTTCACGAAAACAACTGAACCCGCTTGCACCGGGCGTTCTTCCCGGTCTACCGTGATGGTAGCCTTACCCTTCAGCACATAATAAATCTCATCTTCAGTATGTGGTTGCTGCGGGTCCGTTCCACCTGCCGGAAGGGCGTAAAGCCCCAGGCTCATGCTGGGAACCCGCAAAAATTCAAGATAAGCTTTTCCGGTTTCATTCCGGCGCGTCGCAATTTCGCTCATTTCAAAGGCTTGCATAAATTCTCCACACTCTAGCTCTCGGATTGAGGCCTGCTTTTGAGAGCTTTTATTTGAAAGCTTTTAATTGTGTTCAGGTTTAGGGGGCGAAGAAACTGTTCGCAGAGTGATAATGCGCTTGCCGGGCGGCGGTGGTGGTATGGCCGGTTGCGCGTAAGGCTCACCGGGGGGACGGTTAGCCGCGGCGTTCAGGCCGCTGCGATTTTGCAAAAGGGTATTTTGTTCCAGCCACTCGCGGGAAGAGGCATGCAGGTCGGACAACTCGGCGAAACTAAGGGTAAGCTGGTGCATCAGGGTTTCCATCTTATAAACGTCCAGCATCATTTCGTCAGGAAGGGCCCGGCCACTGCTTGCCAGGAAATTGCGGAAACGAAAAACATCGCGGCCACGCAGCACCTCAGCCAGTTGCCGGTTGAAAGCATCTGAGACCTGCTCTGCTGCCACTTTATTCTGGGCTTTAACTACGGTCACCCGCCATTTTGCGCCTTTAGCACCCGGCAGTTTTGAATCGCTCATGCTCACCTGCCTTTTACTTGCCTTACCCGCGCTGGCCGGGGTTTCCCCCGCTTTCAGCTAGCGCCGTTTAGAGAACATCAGGTAGCCGTACTGTGCCAGGTTTTCTTCCAGGCCCATCTCTACCATTTTTTGGCGATCGCCGGTTCGCAGCGCTTTAAGTTCTTCCAGGGTTAAATCGTACTGGCTCAGAGTTTCATCGGGTTCAAAAACCAGCTTGTGCCGAAAAATCTCATCGCCCATGGCTATGAAGATAATTTCTTTCAGGACGCGTACACTCATGCTTCTCGACTCCTCAGATCTATACTACAGCCAATTTCCAGCGCTAAAACTTTGTTTATTATAGCATAAGGACGCTTTATTAAGGTGGAAAGTACCTCTAAACTTTCTTGATTCTTTGCCTAATAATACCTTTTCCGAAAGAAACTGAGGCCTCTGAATTATAGAGGGTTTGGACCGCTTTTCTACCTGTTTCGCTAACCTGTATAAAAGACCGCTTTTGCGGTAATTATAGGCCTTCATTTGCAATTGATACTTTTCTGAGCTTAAACTATAATTGGCTCATCTCGCAATATGCTTTTCATGCGTCATATTTAATATTGCAACTCGGCTAATCCTGTTCAAACTTGTAGAAACCAGTTCTACCCTCCAGGTTTTATTAAAAACCTGCCTGGCATATCTGCGTATTACAATGCGGATTAAATGTAGTGGGTGTATACTGGACTTTCCAGAGCATAATATAAATTAAAAGACCGGCTAATATACCGGTTTAGAGCTTGTGAGTAATAAACTATAGGAAGTGGAGAGCGTACCCAGTGCTGGGGCGCTATCAGTGAGAGAAGGAGGATCTTCTACACATGTCTAGCAACCTCAAGTTTGACTCTACCGATCACGTTTTAACCGAAAATAGAATCTTTGCGCCCAGCCGCCAGGAGGTTGAGAACGCTAATATATACGCCTATATGCAGAGCAAAGGTTTTTCCGATTACAATGAGTTCTATAAATGGAGCCTCGCCAATCGTGAAGAATTCTGGTCTGATATGGCTAATGAACTGGACTGGTTCCAGAAATGGGATACCGTTCTTGACCGCTCGGATAAACCTTTCTTTAAATGGTTTATCAATGGCAAATTCAATATTACCCACAACTGCCTCGACCGCTGGATGGGTACCCCTACCGAAAATAAAGTAGCTTTTTACTGGGAAGGCGATGATGGTGCTACTCGCACCCTGACCTATCGAGACCTCTATCGCGAAGTGAACCGGGCCGCCGCCGCTCTGCAAAAATTGGGCGTTAAAAAGGGAGATCGAGTTTCAATTTATCTTCCGGCCATCCCTGAGCAGATTATCGCTGTGCTGGCCTGCGCTCGCCTGGGCGCGGTCCACTCGGTCGTTTTCGCCGGTTTCGCGGCCAGCGCTCTGAGCGACCGCATTAACGACTGCCAGGCCAAAGTGCTGCTCACTGCCGATGGCAACAATCGCGGCGGCAAACTGGTAGACCTGAAAAAGATTGTGGATGAAGCCCTCGAAACCACCCCGACTATTGAAAAGGTCGTGGTAGCCCGCCGCCTGGGTACGGATGTCAACATGAAAGAAGGGCGCGATATCTTCTGGGATGATGCTCTCGCCACCGTTGCCGAAAACGCCGAAGTACCCGCCGAGCCAATGGATAGCGAGGATATGCTTTATATTCTCTATACCAGCGGTTCGACCGGTAAGCCTAAAGGGGTGGTGCATGTCCAGGGTGGCTACGCCGTGGGTGTCTACGCTACCACCAAATTTGTTTTCGACATCAAGCCGGATGATATCTACTGGTGTACGGCGGACGTTGGCTGGGTTACCGGTCACAGCTATGTGATTTACGGCCCGCTCATGAATGGCGCGACCACCCTCCTCTTTGAAGGTATCCCGACCTACCCTGCGCCGGACCGCTGGTGGAGCCTGATCGAAAAGTATAAGGTTACCATTCTCTATACCGCGCCTACCGCCATCCGCGCCCGTATGCGCGAAGGCGAAGAATGGCCGGCCAAGCACGATATGAGCAGCCTGCGCCTGCTGGGCACGGTCGGTGAGCCGATCAACCCCGAAGCCTGGATCTGGTATCGCCAGCACATCGGTCGCAATGAGCTTTCCATTATGGATACCTGGTGGCAGACCGAAACCGGGGCTATGATGATTACACCTACCCCTGTTTTACCGCAGAAGCCCGGTAGCGCCAGCCGTCCTTTCCCCACTATCGAAGCGGACGTGGTGGACAAAGACGGCCACAGTGTAGGACAGGACAAAGGCGGTTTCCTGGTCATTCGGCAGCCCTGGCCGAGCCAGATGCGCACGATCTATGGCGACCCGGCCCGCTACGAAACCTACTGGAACACTATTGAAAATGTCTACTTCGCCGGGGATGCCGCTCACAAAGATACCGATGGCTATTTCTGGATTCAAGGTCGCGTAGACGATGTAATTAAGGTTTCCGGTCACCGCCTGGGCTCTATGGAGATTGAGTCCAGCCTGGTGAGCCACCCTGCCGTTGCCGAGGCTGCCGCTATCGGTAAGCCCGACGAGGTAAAGGGCGAGCATGTCAAAGTCTTTGTCATTCTCAAATCGGGCTTTGAAGGAACCGAAGAGATGGCCAAAGAGCTAAAGCTGCATGTCCGTACCCACGTTGGACCGGTAGCAGTTCCCGACGAACTGGAATTCGTGCCGAGCCTGCCCAAGACTCGCTCCGGCAAGATTATGCGCCGGGTTATCCGCGCCAAGGAACTGGGCGAACCGGTGGGAGATACCAGTACCCTGGACGGCTAAACTGTTCTAGCCCTGAACTTGAAAAGACCGGCGTACAACTTGCGCCGGTCTTTTGCTTTCAAAGAACGCAGTTACTTAACCCCCTCGGGCGGTTGGCTATTTTGATAGGGCGCTAACGGTAAGGGATGATCCTGGAGAAAACTGCTCAGGGCCTCAAAATACAACTCTGGCTGGTCGTAATAAATCACGTGGCCGGCTTTTTCAAAATAGAGCAGGGTGGAGTTGGGAAGCGTGGCGCGGTACTGGTAAGTGGGAGCCCACTTCAAATAGTTGCACTCTCCCGTCATCACCAGCGCCGGGGTTGGGTTGGTTGCCAGGGCCTCTCGCGGATTTACTTTGCCATTGCCGGGAGATTGTTGCTGGGTCATGGTGCTGGCCCAGAAGCCAAAGCCGTTAATATTTTCCCCTTTAGGTAGATGGGCTGGATCACAGACCATCCCGGGCTGCATCTTGCTGATTACCTGGGCAAAGAAAGTATCCAGTTCCGCGTCAGAGGCAAAATCACGAGCAGTGCGCGGGTTGATATTGGCCATGCCGATCAAAAACAAAAGGCGCGGGCTGGCAAAAGCCTGATTTATCTCCCGGTTCACCTCGGTCGGAAGGCGGTCGGAAATATTTCCGTAATCCGGCCACTCCATGTAATTAATCGGCGCGGGTGATGAGAAGACCGCTTTAGCCACGCGCTGCGGGTGTTCCGCCATATAGCTGGCTGCCAGCGTTCCTCCCCAGGACTGCCCGATCAGGATAACCTTATCCGCCTTGATTTGCTGGCTGATGATGGCGTCCAGGTCGGCTACATGCCGCTCTACCGAGTATTGCCTCACATCTTCCAGCCGTGAAGATAATCCGCCACCCACCTGGTCATAGAAATATACCTCGTAACCGAGCCGGGTTAAACGCCCGAAATAATCTACCGAGGCAGGATGCGCCACGGCATAAGCGCCTGGCCCGCCATGCAAGAAGATCACAGGCTCGTCCTTTGGCATACCTTCCGCCGCCAGTTTCAGGTAGGCTATTCTTGACCCGGTAGAAAGGTTCCAGTAGCTGGCCTTGGCCGGTAATGCCGCCTGTGGCAGATATTCCGAAGAGGGTACGAGCGGCGAGAAAACGGTGAAGGCTGCCACCAGCGCCAGGACCAGGGTGGTTCCACCGCCTACGCCCAGGGCAAACCGGTAGCGGCTCAAGGGCCAGATTTTCCTGGTTGCCCTGTGCGCCAGCCACCCGCTAATGCCAAAACAACTCACCACGGCCAGCAGACGTAACAAAATCGAACTGGTGATAAAGAAAGCTGCCAGCAGGAAAATTACTGCCGCTCCAATTAAACCGAGAATAGGAGCCAACCCTAACAAAATCCAGCCCGTGACCGGACGTGCTTTTTGATTCCTGGCGGGGGCCGTTGTGGCCGGGCGGGGCTGACTGGTTGTTGCCATAATTCACCTCCTACCCTGATTTTAGTACCTCAAGATAAAAGGCCACGTTAAAATGGGTAAATTACGGTTACCAGTTTCCAGATTTCGCTTTTTCCCCGTTTAGTGTTATGAAGTGATGCAGTTTATAGCCTGAGCAGAAATTTTGCTTACAATATAATCAAGCTATTTAATTCGTTAGTTGTTGGACTTTAGTAACCTCAAATAAAACAGGATGATCTTATGTCTCCTCAAAGATTGGTTCGCTGGTCCGGAGCAGCCCTGGCTTCAGGTGGACTTTCCTTTGTGCTATTTCTTTTGCTGCACCCTTACAACGAACTGGCCGGGGCGCACGCCTCGCACATGGCTACCTGGGTTCCGGCCCACTCTTTTCATTTCCTGGGGGCGCTGCTGACTCTTTTCGGGCTGGTCGGCCTGTACATTCGGCAGTTGCGTGAGAGTGGCTGGCTGGGCCTGGCCGGATTTGTGGTCTCTTTTTGCGGCATGACTATGTTCGCCGGAACCGGCCTGATTACTGCCTATATCTGGCCGGTGATAGCCAAAGCTGACCCCTCCTTTGTCGAGCCCGACGGCCCGATGTTCAAAGACCCTCTCGCCATCGGCGTGATTGACAGCACTTATGCCGTGATGGTAGTTGGTTTCCTCTTGTTCGGCGTGGCCATTTACCGGGCCAGAATTTTCCCACGCGGCGGCGCTATCCTGACTATGCTGGGTGTGATCCTCTTTAGCGCTCCGGTTGAACCGGTCGGGCCTGCCCCCTGGATCGTACGCATCGCCGGGGCCTGCGTCTTTGGCGCGGGTTTGATCTGGCTGGGCCTGGCTCTCTGGCTGAATACTGCGGTAGTAGCAGAAGAGCGCGAACCGGTTCCCCTAGGCTAATTTTCTTTTACTAAAGCGCCTTTCCTTCGCTTTGCCTTTTACAGGGCGGTTTTGGTCCCGCCCTTACTTTGCCTTAGCAGGATTAGCATATGAGCATTGGAACATTCATTAACGACTCGCTGGTTAAAGTAATCAACGCCGAGCGGCGCGTTGACCCTTACTTCCGCGACGGCCTGGATGCCGTTTTAAAGCGACCGCTGGAAGCGCTGGCCCAGGCTATCATCAGGCGGCGCCTGAAAGATCAAGGGCTGGCCTTGGCCGAAGAAAAGCTCTTGCCGGACGAAGCCAGATACGGCCAGGGCATCACCGAATGCCTGGCCCAGTTCTCTCACCAGCACTATAAAGCAGGCCAGCATGTCGAGCGAGTGGGCAACAGCAAGACCTATGGAGTAGTACGGGCCGAATTTGAGGTGCTACCCGGCCTGCCTGCTGAACTGCGCCAGGGTATTTTCAGCCAGCCGCGCACCTACAAAGCCTGGGTGCGTTTTGCCGGTCCCGGCCCGCTGGTTCCACCCGACCTCGATGATAATGGCATTCTCAGTATCGGTATCAAGTTGATGGGTGTGGCGGGCGAGAAAATCTGGGATCATGAGAAGTGGACCCAGGACTTTACCGGGCTCAGTTGCCCCACTTTCACCACCTCTGACGTAGCCAGTAACCTTGAGCTTCAGCGCCAACTGATAAAAGGGACGCCGGTCTTTTATTTCCTGACTCACCCGCTTGACGGCCTGATGCAGGCTCTTTACTCGCGCACCCAGAGTAACCCGCTGGAAGTGCTCTACTGGAGTTGTACGCCTTACCTCTACGGCGAGGGCAGAGCCGTCAAGTTTGCCATCCGGCCTACCTCGGCTGATAAGACGCCTTTCCCGCGCCACCCTTCTGACAACTACCTGCGAGCCGCTATGGTGGATACTCTCAGCCGCAAAGCAGTCACTTTCGATTTTATGGTTCAGTTGCAGACCGACTCGCGCCGGATGCCAATCGAGAATGCCGCCCTGCGCTGGCCGGAAAAGCTTTCGCCCTTCCGCACTGTGGCAAAATTACGCATACCCTCTCAAAAGTTCGACTCACCCCAGCAACTGGCTTTTGCCGACAAACTTTCCTACAACCCCTGGCATGCCATCCCGGAGCATCGCCCACTGGGCAACCTGAACCGGGCCCGCCGCGCCATGTACGAGTACCTTTCCAACCTGCGCCTCTCCATGAACCACCTTCCGCATGTAGAGCCGACCGGGGACGAGGTTTTTGAGGATAGCGCTGCCGGAACGTCCGTGACGCTAAGTTAGCGGATTCAATTATCGGATTGTCACTCGTTTAGAAATTACAAAAAAGAAATTAACAATCTGCAAGGAGTATAAAATGACGGTATCTACAGCCTATAGCGTGGACCAGCTATTAAAAATGTCCCAGGCCCAGTTGGATGATCTCTTCCGCCAGAGTGAAACGGGCGAGTTCGGTACGGGTGACAGCTCCGGTACGGCTATCGTGCTGCCCGGTACGCCCTTCAGCGGACTGCTGGCTAAACTTGGTTACTGGCTGATCTGGCAGGGCAAAGTGATCAGCCCGGACGGCAAACGTCTCAAAAATAAACTCACTCCCTTCCGGATTAAAGCGATTGCCGCAAACGTAGACAAAGATATCAGCCGCCTGGATGGCAAGGAATGTACCCTCCTCGATTACTCCAAAACTTCCTTCGTAGCCGGTTTCGTGCGAGATGAAGTGCGCCAGGTAGGGCCGAACACCTTTCTGGGGATTGTTTACTGCTGGAAAATCAAAACCATTAACTTTGTACTGGTCTTCCCCGAAAAATAGCCCAGGAGGCCGCGCCATGCCATATCAGCAAGCCTTAACTATTGATGTCCCGGTGAAAGCCGAGCAACTCGAGGCCTTACGCCAGCTACTGGAGCAAATGGGCCAGGATGCCGCCAACAACGCGGTGCTGCCCCTCGGCAATCTGCCCGGGACCCATTTCGCCCGGTTGCTAATCCTCGACCGCTCTACCGACCAGGCGGGAAAGGTTATTCCGGCCAGCCTGATTTTTATCAGCGAATGTGATGCTCCTCTTGACCGTTACATGGAGCGGCTGGTAGATGCCCACTCGGAAGGGCTTGATCGCATCTTCAGCTTTTGCGAGGGCTACCCGGCAGGGCCGCAACTGAACCGGGCCTCCCGGCTGGCCTTCCTGCAAGCCCGTTCCATCAAAACGGCCGCTTTCTACGTCAATACGGTCGGCAGGACAGTTGAGCAGGTCAGGCAGGAAGCCCGCCTGCGCGAGGCCATTGAGAATTACCTGGATAGCCGCTCCGATTGGGGTGAGATGCAGCCTCTGCAAGTCCGGGCTGAAATTCAGAACTACCTGCGCAGCCAGCCGGAATTTAGCTGGGCTTCGCGCCCCGCTGCCGGGCCGAGTCTCTTCTTCCGGTTGCGGGAAGCTTTGCACCTGGTGGCCTTTCCCCTGGTAGCGCTGCTGCTGGCGCCTTTCGCCCTGCTGTTGCTGCCTATCTTCCTGGTTATCCTGCGTATCAAAGAAATGACCGACCCGGTGGATAATCTTAAGCCTACCCCTGACCATATCCGCGAACTGGCTGCCCTGGAAGACAAGGTGGTTCAGAACCAGTTTAGCGCGGTGGGCTATATCAAGCCAGGCTGGTTCCGCCAGCTTATCGTCATGGTGGTTTTGCTGGGAGTGGACTGGGTCGTGCGCCATATTTTCAACAACGGCAACCTGGCCGGAGTCAAGACCATTCATTTCGCTCGCTGGGTCACTCTCAACGAAAACCGGTGGGTTATCTTTACCAGCAACTACGATGGTAGCCTGGAAAGCTACATGGACGACTTTATTGATAAAGTGGCCTGGGGTCTCAACGGTGTATTCAGCAACGGCGTGGGCTATCCTAAAACCGACTTCCTGGTGATGGGCGGCGCTCAAAACGAGCAGGCCTTCAAGAATTACCTGCGGCGTCATCAAATCCCGACGCAGGTCTGGTACTCGGCCTACCATAACCTGTCCACCCTGAACATCAGCCAGAACAGCCGCATCCGGGCCGGGCTCAACAGCAATATGAATTCCGCCCAGGCCGAGGAATGGCTGAGCCTGTTATAAGAGGTAATGATATGACACTTGAGCTAGAGGATATCCAGGGCCTGCTGGTCAGAGGTTACGGCAACCTGAAAGCGGCCTGTTACCTGTTGCTGGCAATCAACGATCCGGTAGCCACCCGCGCCTGGCTGAACTCAATTGCCCTTCACCTGACGGGTGGTACCACTAAACCGGAGAGCGAAGCGCTCAATCTTGCTTTAACCGCTTCCGGCCTTGCCAGGCTCGGCCTGGACGACACCATTCTGAGCCAGTTCGCAGCCGAGTTTACCGCTGGCATGGCCGACCCAGTTCGCAGCCGGGTTCTGGGCGACATTGGCGAGAGCAGTCCGGCAAACTGGCAGTGGGGCGGACCGGCCACGCAGCCCGTAGACCTGCTGTTATTGTTATTTGCCAGCGATGCGGTCACCCTGGAAGCCGCCTACCAGCGTTACGCCCAAGACTTTGCAACGGGAGGTCTCATTGAAATCAAAAAGCTTGACACCGGAGAGTTGAGCGAACGGGAACACTTTGGTTTTCGAGATGGTATATCTCAACCCGTAATCGAAGGCCTTCCCTTGAGCGAGTCCCCCATGAACATTATCAAGCCCGGCGAATTTATCCTGGGCTATCCTAACGAGTACAACCTCTACACCGAGCGACCACTCCTGCCGTCCTCCGCTGATCCTCAGAAAGTTTTACCCAACGCCCCTGAAGATAAAAAACAGGTCGACCTGGGGCGAAACGGTACTTACCTGGTCTTTCGCCAGTTAAGCCAGGATGTCTCGGGGTTCTGGCGGTTCATGGACCGCGCCACACGCCGCCCGGATGGTAGTGCCGACATGGCAGCGCGGGTTAAACTGGCCGCTCGCATGGTCGGGCGCTGGCCCGGCGGGGCCCCACTCCTTAAATCTCCTGACCGGGATGACCCGGCCCTGTCTGAGGAGAACAACTTCAGCTACTATAATGAAGACGCCCGGGGTCATAAATGCCCTATTGGCGCCCATATTCGCCGCTCGCATCCTCGCGACTCGCTCGACCCGCAGCCTGGCACTGACAAGTCTATTGAGATAGATAAACGCCACCGCATCCTGCGGCGAGGCCGCTCCTACGGCGCACCTCTACCGGTACAGGAGTGGATCGCTGCCGATGGTCCGGTTGATGCGCCGGACGATGCCATGGAACGCGGGTTGCATTTCCTCGCCCTTTGCGGTAATATCTCGCGCCAGTTTGAATTCATCCAGCATACCTGGGTCAACAACCCGCGCTTCGACGGCCTCTACGATGATGCCGACCCCTTGCTCGGTACACGCGGGCCAGATGGCGGCATCTTTACTATCCAGGGCAGCCCGGTGCGCCAGCGCGTCAAAGGCATCCCGCCTTTTGTAACGGTTCGAGGCGGCGCTTACTTTTTCCTGCCCGGCCTGAAAGCGGTGCGTTACCTGGCCAGTCTTACGCCCGGTACGATTCCAGCCACAGTAAATGAGGCTGCTACCGCCTGAAGTTAGCAATCAAGAGGCCTGTTGCCACTTTTGACATAAGCTGCAACAGGCCTGACCGAGGAACCCATCCAAAGAGAGATGATTTTTTTATTAAACCTGCCAGTACCAGGTTCTAATATCTTTTGTAAATTGGTTTTCTGCTTGTATATCGGCTCTAAATATGCTAATTTACCCTAGCGTACTTTCGGCACAACCCGCAGCAGGTTGTTCAAAATTCAGCCTCTCTGCAAATTTTGCAGAATTCATATAGTCTCATGGTTTTGATAAGTACGCTTAGTCGTAACTTCGTTTGATAACTCTGGCTCTTGCCTGGAAAGGCATCTCGCTGAGGAGAATGGGCTATGCTCCGGTTTCTATCTTTTATTAACTCCAGCGTTACAAATCCCTCACCTCAAACTGGTTTCCCCTTTAATAGTAATACTGTCCTGATAGTGCTTTCCTTGATAACAGGTGGTATTATTTTATGCTGGATTATGAGACTCTCCAGAGGGGTGGTATGGGATGTGCCAACGGTAAGTGATATATCTTATTTTGCTCAAAAAGCGGCCTGGGAAGGTATGGGCGAACGGGAATTCGCTAGAAGATTACTGGAACTGGACCGGCAACTAGGAGATGATCTGGAGAAAGGCTTAAGATACCTGGCTCAAAATTATAATAAAGAGACCAAACAGGTCTTTTATTGTTGGCTGGAACGGCGTGGTTATGGAAAAATGCCTTTACATTCTTTATGGGCCAATGTAGAGATGCTCAAGAATAATCGTGATTTAGATGTGTTAGCCGATAGCGACGAGCAAGAGGCAAAAGGATAACAATGGAAAACGAAAAACCAGGACAGGATAGACCAAAATTGCCTGAAGGACAGAGCCTTAACGGGGCACGAAGGCAGAGCTTCAAAGTAGAAAGACCTGATATCAAAGAACAGGCTATGGCGGATAGCCAGCCCAAACTCGAACCTGCCGGCGTAACTAATGCAAAAGAGCTAAAGCAGGTTGAAGAACCCACTAAATTACATCCAGGGGGCCTGAAAGAACATGCTATCAGGGGCCGCAGACCCGGCGACCGCTACATTCGCCTGACAAAGCCCAGTATTTCACCTGACCAGATCTGGGAAGGTAGTAACTTACATGTAAAGGTGGACTCCAGTAGTCCGATAACCGGGCTGGGTAGATCTTTTCAACGCGTTAAACGGATCTTAATTGGCCGGCCTATTCCAACAGCCCATTCGGTCCATGAGCGTTTGACCAAGACTAAAGCCCTCGCGATCTATTCTTCAGACGCCCTTAGCTCCGTGGCTTATGCTACAGAGCAAATTCTGATTGTGCTGGTGCTGGCTGGAAGCGGCGCCTTAAACATCAGTATCCCGATTTCCATCGCTATTGCGCTGCTGCTGGTGATTGTAGGTACCAGTTACCGCCAGACAATTTATGCTTATCCTAAAGGTGGCGGCTCTTATATTGTAGCTAAAGACAACCTGGGAATAACTTTCGGCCTGATTGCCGCCACCTCGTTGATGATAGGCTACATTTTGACGGTAGCTGTAAGCGTTTCAGCCGGTGGCGCGGCCATTATTTCAGCTATACCGGCTCTGCAACCTTTCCTGGTACCAATGTGTCTTTTCTTTGTAGCCTTACTGACAATAGGTAACTTGAGAGGCGTCCGGGAGAGTGGGGCTCTTTTTAGCGCTCCGACTTATCTTTTCGTTGGCACTGTTATACTTTTGATAGTGCTGGGCCTGGCCGATTCTTTCCTGGGCATCCGGTTCTTTGAAGAAGTCAGCAAACCCGAAGTGCCGGTAGTTGGAACCGAAGCGATCGGCTTTTTACTGGTTTTACGCGCTTTCGCCCAGGGCTGTGCGGCTATGACCGGGGTGGAAGCCATCTCAGACGGGGTACCGGCCTTCAAAGCGCCCGAGTCGAAAAACGCGGCCACCACCCTGGTAACGCTAATTACTATCCTGGCTATCATGTTCCTCGGAATTACCTATCTCGCCATTCACTACAATATCCACCCTATCGAGTCGCACGAGCCGGGCTATGAAAGCGTTACTTCCCAGTTAGCGCACCATGTAGTTGGCAATAGCTTTATTTATGGCATCTTCCAGCTTGCCACCTGTTTGATCTTGATCCTGGGTGCAAATACCGCTTTCGCCGATTTTCCCCGGCTGACATGGTTCCTGGCTCGCGATAAGTTCCTGCCGCACCTCTTCTCTCACCAGGGCGACCGGCTGGCTTTCTCAACCGGTATTGTAACCCTGGCGATGCTGGCTGCCGGTCTTATCTATATTTTCAAGGCAAATGTAGAAACGCTCGTTCCGCTTTACGCCATCGGTGTTTTCACTTCCTTTACCCTTTCCCAGAGCGGTATGGTATTCCGCTGGTGGCGCTTGAGAACGCCGGGCTGGAAGCGAAGCTTTGCCTTGAACTTAATGGGCGCGACTACTACTTCTCTGGTACTGGTAATTCTGGCTCTAACCCAACTGGTAAATGGCGCATGGGTGGTGGTGGTCCTGGTGCCGATCTTCTACACCCTCTTCAGGGCTATTCATCACTATTATGACAAAGTCAAAACAGAGTTAGATGTCGAAGGCGGCATAAAAGAGCCGCTAAAAACGGCTCATAATACCGTTGTAGTCCCTGTTAGCGATCTGAACCAGGTTACTTTTCGGACTTTGCAGTACGCCGAAACCCTTTCGAGCGATGTAACCGCCGTCCATGTCAACGATAACCTGGAAGCGATTTCAGCCTTGCGAGAAAGATGGGATAACATGCGAATCGAGATTCCGCTGGTCGTGGTTGAAACGCCTTACCGCTCGGTGATCGGGCCGCTTCTGACCTATATAGATATGATTGAAAAGAAAAGATCGGATGATACAGTTACGGTGGTAATCCCGGAATTCGTGGCAACCGCCTGGTGGCAGAACCTGCTACACAATCAGACCGCTTTCCGCTTGAAAGCCGCCTTACTCCAGAAGCCCGGCCTGGTGGTTACTTCGGTGCCATATCATCTCTATAAACGCAAGTAGCAGCGGATAAAGAATCAGGCCCTTATTGCTAGCTTGGAACTATAGCAATTAAGGCCTGATTCTTGTCTGAAAGTCTGGAAATAAGCGCCCGGCAGCGGCTAATAGCCGGAGGCAGCCAGGGGCGTACCCGCAAACTCTTCCGATTCGAGCAGGTCGGCGTGATGGCGACGAGCTACATCCGGGTGCGAGCGCAGGCGGCTCTTCATGTGATTCTTGCCGACTTCGTAGAAAAGCGGGTTAAGCGGGTCCCGGGTAAGACCGCGCACCCCTGCCTCCAGTGCGGGCGGCAGCTTTAGCAGAGGTATAGTCGCATCGAGCCGCGCCGCGAAAAAGTAGCCGATAGAGAGCCGGTCTATCCCGGCGGGCGGCGTAATCACCCGGTGTACCGTAGCGCGTAAATAGCCGTTGGAAGCCATCTCCAGCACTTCCCCGATATTGATTACGAAGGTATCTTCTACCGGTGGAGCATCAATCCAATCGCCATCGTGT
Organism: Chloroflexia bacterium; assembly: GCA_036261665.1. Lineage (GTDB taxonomy): Bacteria > Chloroflexota > Chloroflexia > Chloroheliales > Chloroheliaceae > 54-19. The sequence goes on along the minus strand of DATAKM010000062.1, from coordinate 23,629 downwards.
TCGACCTGCAGGCCGGGCTCGACATCCTGTAGCAGCACCGTGACAAAACCGCCGTCTTTGTGAGCGCCTACCCCCTGGTCGCCTTCGGTCATATCGCGGCCAGGATAACGAATAATCTTCATTAGCTGGTGCGGGTCGGGCGTGAAGATCGAGTCAAAAACATCTTCTGGCTGGCCTAAAGCGGCGGCAAAAGCCCTGACAAGCCGGATAGCCAGGTTAGAAGCGGCAGCCTGGTACTGCAAAACCACCTCGCGTAGTTCCGGCAGGGCGGCGGGCCACTGGTTTGGACCGCGCAGGCGAGTCCAGGAGGGTAAACCAGCCTCTCGCGGCAAAGCCTCGCGCTCGGCCCCAATATCAACTTGCTCGCGCCAGTCGCGCTGTCCGCGGGTGCGCTCCCAGCCAACCCGGGTATATCCTCGAAAATGCGGGGAGTTAATCATCTCTATGGCCAGTTTGTCTTCCTCTGGCAGGCTGAAAAAACGGCGCGAGAGATCAAGCATTGAGCGTACCAGGTTCTTATCAATACCGTGTCCTTTCAGGTAAAAGAAACCTAATTCATGCGCTGTTCGCCGTAGTTCTTCCAGAAAAGCCTCTTTTTCGGCCGGCCCTTTTTCCACTCTTGAAAAATCGAGCACCGGTAAGGCGGTCCACTTTGCTGACTCCATAACATCTCCTCTGGTTTAAGCAGCTTATCCTGTTGCTGCAAGTTTTGTCGAAATCCGGGGGTTATCGTTCTGTTGTAACTGTTTCTCTTTCGCAATCGCTAGTATTAGTCCTGGTTATGAATTGTAAGTCTGTTAATAAACTTTGTCAAGAATAACCTCTTTTGCCTGGCTTTGAATAGCGAAATTCGCATGAATGAACAATTCATGTTAAAATATTAATATATGGCTTAAAGCTGGAGCGAGTAATTCAAGCGGGAAAATTACCTTAATCAGGTTTGGATCATTACAGTAAAGTTGTTGAATTTATTCACTGCATGACAACTCCCGTTGTCGCTGGAGAAACGCTATGAACTTGGATATGACCCATCTGCACCTGTTGATAAACCACATTCCTGTGCTAGGAGTGATCTTTGCCGGAGTGCTGCTGGTGGTGGCGCTTGCCTACAAAAATACTTTTGCTGAAATCGTAGCCCTCTCCTTCACGGTTGTTTTTGCCGCCGCAACCCTGGTCACTTACATTACAGGCGATAAAGCGGCCGATGCTGTTTCCAGGCTGCCAAATGTCTCTCTCAGTATTCTTCACCAGCACGAAGTGGTGGCAAAACTGGACCTCTTAGGAATGGCCGCTTTAGGTGCTGCCGCTCTCTTTACCCTTTTCCTTTACTGGCGGCGCATTACCAGGCCCCGTTACCTGGTTTACGCTCTGCTGGCTTTGCTCCTAATCAATACCGGCCTGTTAGCCTGGACCGCCCTGCTGGGTGGTGAAATTCGCCGCCCGGATATCGCGCTTACTTTACTCTCGACTACTCTTTTTTAAAGCATGATTAAAGATTAGCATTCAATTTCCCACTTAAATAATATTAGAACGCATATTCTATCGAGAAGTGGTAGAATATTTATTTGTGGTCAAAATAATGCTTGTTCTACAGTATGCGTTCTGATAGCAGTTCAGACGCGTTTATTGTAGGTGGCAGTTTGATCTTTGAATGATACAGAGCTTATAACGGTAGTAGCAGTACAAATAAAAATGACCATTCATAACGTTAGTTGATATTAAAAAAGGAAAAACAGGTTTTTTTAGAGTGGAAGAAGGAGTTTCAAGGGTATTACCCGCAACTAGAGTGGCAGGCGAGAGCCAGAAAACTAAATCTCGCAAATTAGGCCTGGTAAGCAGCACCTCGCTGGTAATCGGTAGTATGATCGGCTCGGGGGTCTTTTTGCTACCGACTTCGCTGGCTCCCTTTGGCGGCATCAGTATCGTAGGTTGGCTTTTTACGGCAGTTGGCGCCATTCTGCTGGCGCTGGTCTTTGCCAAATTATCTTCAATCGTACCTAAAACCGGTGGCCCCTATATCTATACCCGGTTAGCTTTTGGTGATTTCATCGGCTTCTGGATAGCCTGGGGCTACTGGATAGGAACATGGACGGCTAACGCGGCTATTTCGGTCGCTTTTGTCAGCTACCTGAACGTTTTCTTTCCGGCCCTGGCTGGCAATAATTTTCTGTCGGCTATTGTGGCGCTGGCCCTGGTCTGGTTGCTGACCTGGGTAAACACTCGTGGAGTCAAACAGGTCGGTATCGTCCAGACTATCACTACCATCATAAAACTCACCCCGCTGGTGGCTATTGCCCTCTTAGGCTTATTCTGGGTGCACTGGGATAATGTTTTTGTCCCAGCGACCGGCAACCAGTCTCCAGTTTCGGCCATTTCCTCGGTGGCGGCGCTGACTCTATTTTCATTTTTAGGCTTAGAGACGGCGACGATACCGGGCGATGAAATTAATAATCCAAAGGTTACTATTCCACGCGCTACCGTATTCGGTACTATCCTCACTGCTCTGGTTTATATTTTAGGTACAGTGGCAGTAATGGGAGTCGTTCCGCGTGATCAGTTAGGTCACTCAAGCGCTCCATTTGCCGATGCTGCAAAATCCATGTGGGGCAACTGGGCCTATTTTGCGGTTGGTTTTGGCGCAGTAGTTTCCTGCCTGGGAGCGCTCAACGGTCAAATTTTAACTCAGGGCCAGGTGCCTATGGCGGCAGCCCATGACCACCTCTTTCCAACCCGCTTTGGTAAAGTTTCTAAAAACGCGGTTCCTACTTTTAGCCTGGTGTTATCGAGCATTTTAATTTCAGCTTTAATAGTACTGAATTACTCCGGGTTCGATAGCGCTACGGCCGCTTTTAACTTCATTATTCTGCTGGCAACCACTACCACCCTGGTTCCCTACGCTTTTTGCGCTATGGCGGAATTAATGTTGTTTATTGAAGGAGGTAAAGAGTTTAACGGCCAACGGTTGTTCGGCTCCTCTATCATCGCTATGCTCGCTTTTGCCTACGCTCTCTGGCTGGTTTATGGCTCAGGCTCGGATGCCGTGTTATGGGGTTTTATTCTACTCTTGCTTGGTACGCCAGTTTATGTCTGGCAGCGCAAACAACAGGCCGGTCAGGTTGACCTGGAACAGGCCGGAATGGAATCTACCCTCGAAAAGACCATTCAGGAGACTAACAGAGCTTCTGAGGAAAAACTTGCGGGATAAATGAGGCTTTAGATCTACCAGTTATGAATAACTACAGATAAGGCGACTCTGTTAGAGGCTGTTGGCAAAGTTCATTACTTTGCCAACAGCCTCTTTTAAACTTGAGGAACCAGCCAGGGCTTTAGAATCTGCCTTTAGATTCTGACGAATGCGCCGTGAGCTTCCAGCAGGTCATCTACCAGGCTCCAGATCTGGGCCAGGTCCAGTTCAGCGGCGGTGTGCGGGTCCAGCATGGCCGCATGGTAGACATGCTCCCTGTTGCCGGTCAGGGCAGCCTCAACTGTCAGGGCTTGCACATTTATATTGGTCTGCATTAACGCCGCCAGGTGGGGCGGGATTTTACCAATCCTGGTAGGCTGTAAGCCATTTTTATCCACCAGGCAGGGCACTTCTACCGTACAGCCTTTGGGCAAGTTTTCGATCAGATCGTGGTTGGCCACATTTCCATATACCACCCGGGGTGTACCGGTTTCGATGCTGTGAATAATTAACGAACCGTACTCCTTGCTCCGCTCGATAGTGATCGGTTTATCACTGCTTTCGTACTCGGCCCGCAGCGCCTCCCACCCGGCAATTTGTTTTTCACAGCGCGCAATATACTCATCCAGAGGGATGTTAAACTTTTCAATCAGGTCGGGGCGATCTCGTTTAATAAACCAGGGCACATATTCGCTGAAATGCTCGCTGGACTCAGTTACGAAGTAGCCGAGGCGATTGAACACTTCATAGCGCACTCTATTCCAATCAGGTACGCGGCCTTCCTCAATCACCTGGCGAATGAGGGGATAGAGGTTTTCCCCGTTGCGCTCAAACTTCAGGTAGAAGGACATGTGGTTGATGCCGGCGCTGATGTAATTAATTTCGCTGATAGGAACATTTATATCGTTGGCAATCTGTTCGGCCGTACCCTGCACACTATGGCATAAACCAACAGTCTTAATATGGCTGGCGCGGTTAATAGCCCAGCAATTCATGGCCATGGGGTTGGCATAGTTGAGGAAAGTTACATCTGAGCAAAGCTCTTCCATGTCCCTGGTGATATCGAGCAATACCGGAATAGTCCGCAACCCGCGCATAATTCCGCCAATACCCAGGGTATCGGCAATCGTCTGGCGTAAACCGTATTTTTTGGGTACTTCGAAATCAATTACTGTGGAGGGTTTATAACCTCCCACCTGAATCATACAGATGGCGTAATCAGCATTTTCGAGGGCTTTTTTGCGGTCAGTGGTGGTCTCGATCACCGGTTTCGCGTCCAGCGCCTGGGCGACTTTATGCGCTACAATTTCGGAAGTCCGCAGCCGTTCAGGATCTATATCAAAAAGACAGATGGTAGCATCGCTTAATTCGGGAAAATCCAGAATATCACCCATGAGATTTTTGGCAAAGACCGTACTACCGGCACCGATGAAGGTAATTTTTGGCATGATTTACTCCAGTTTACACTTTACCAATCAAAAGCAATCGACTTATATTGCTCTCTAAGGGTATAATAAGAAAGTCGAAACTTCTTCTTGATTTAGCTAATAAAGTTCCTGAATCCTAAGATGAAAGCAAAATTAAGCTCGCCAAGAACGCTTGTGATGATCTCCGGGTTAGCCAGCAAGTTCGGACCGCCTAGCCATATGCGCTATCCTCACTCGCACGATGATATCGAGTTGAATTTTTTGGAAGAAGGTTCGATTACTTATCTTTTCGGAGAAAAGCAGGTCAGCCTGGAAGCGGGGCAACTGGCTCTTTTCTGGGCGACCATGCCTCACCAACTGGTGAAGTCGGACGCGGCTACCCGAATGTACTGGTTGCACTTGCCCTTAGCTTCCTACCTCAAGTGGCAATTGCCCAACCCTTTGAATGAGCTAATTTTGAATGGCAAATTGCTGGTGGACGAGGCCAGAAACCACAGCAGCCTTGACAGGCTTTTATTCAAGCAGTGGTATAACGACTTAAAGCAGGAATCCGGGGTGGAGTCCGGCATTATTCTGCTTGAAATCGAGGCTCGCCTGCGCCGCCTGGCTCGTAATACGGAGCAAAAAGAAGTTACAAACCTGAAAAAGAGCGGAACTGCTCCCGGCAAAGTGGAGCAAATGGCGCTCTATATTATGGAGCACTATACCGAACCCCTGAAAATCGAGCAGATAGCCCAGACTGCCGGTTTACATCCTAACTACGCCATGACCATCTTTCGCCAGGCGTACGGCATGACCATGAACCAGTACCTGTTGCGCTACAGGGTTTTGCATACCCAACGCTTGCTGGCAACTACCGACCGCAAGGTGCTCGATATTGCCCTCGAAGCCGGTTTTGAGTCGCTAAGCGCCTTTTATAGCGCTTTTGACAATATTTGCAAGGTGACTCCCAGGCAGTACAGGGCAGCATTGTATTAGTTGTCGTACTTCCTTTCCTTTACTCGTGGCTAAAACCGCCTGAAATTGCCAGGGTTAAGATAGTACCTTATCGCCGTCTGAGTAACCTGACATACAATTAAAATCTCCGAAAGGCCCGGCTTCCCGACTGTCATCTAAAAACCCAACAAAAAAGGCCTGCGAGGTAGCAGACCCTTTTGCTCTGTAATATTCTCAGATACGGAATTAAGAAAAGCAGGTTAGAAAGTGCGTTTCTCCTTGATACGAGCTTCCTTACCGCTCAGGCCACGCAGGTAGTACAACTGCGCCCGGCGCACTTTACCACGCCGTACGACCTCGATGCGATCAATCCGTGGCGAATGTACCAGGAAAGTACGCTCCACTCCAATTCCGTGTGCTGCAATCCGGCGCACGGTGAAGCTCTCGTTGATGCTGCCGTTGCGACGACGCATTACCACGCCCTCGAAGACCTGCACACGCTCTTTATTACCTTCGACGACCTTTACACCTACGCGAACGGTGTCACCAGGACCAAACTCAGGAATATCACTGCGAAGTTGCGGCTGTACGAGTTCATCTATCACCAAAGACATCGGCTTTTCCCTCCTTTCCGTATCTTATTTGGATATGGGTTTAGTTTTTATTTTTACTATTTCCAGCCTGCCCTGATTGTTACTGTCCAATATTGGCAGGTACTCTTGTGCTGATTCTTGTGTGCACAGCGGCCTATTATAACAGTCTGACCCCTTATAGTCAACCTGAAAGCCGGGCCTTGCGCCGCTTATGGCAGTAAAAAGGCCGGGTTTTAAACCCGGCCCGTAGAGTCCAGGCGTTAGCCCTCGATATAGATCGTCTTGGTGCGAGTGTAGAAATCGCGCGCGGCAGGGCCTTGCTCCTTGAAGGTATTGGCACTGGAGTTCTTGAAGCCACCAAAAGGCGCTTGCAAAGCCAGCCCGGTAGTCGGCTCGTTGATTTTCACCACCCCTGCGTCGATGCGGTTGGCGAAGGCCAGGGCTTTTTGCAGGTTGTTGGTCACGATCCCGGCGGAGAGACCGAAGCCGATGTCGTTCGCTTTCGCAAGGGCGTCGTCGAAATCCCGCGCTCGCATCACGCTGATGACAGGGCCGAAGATTTCCTCCTGGGCGATGCGCATTTTGGGGGCTACCTCGTCAAAGACGGTCGGTTGGATGAAGTAGCCGCTGCCGTTCGCGCCGTTGAGGCGTTCGCCGCCCACTACCAGTTTCGCGCCCTCGCCTTTGCCTACCTGCACATAATCGAGGTCGGTTTTGAGCTGGCCCTGGCTGACCGCGGGGCCCATCTGCACGCCGGACTCCAGGCCGTTGCCGACTACCAGCCTGCGGCCCGCTTCCGCCAGGGCTTTTACGAAGTCGCTCGCGATGCCTTCTTCCACGATAACCCTGCTGGTAGCGGTGCAGGCCTGCCCGGTCAGGCCAAAGCCGCCTTTGACCGCCAGGTCCACCGCGCGCTCCAGATCGGCATCGTTCAGCACGACCATGGGGTTCTTGCCGCCCATTTCCAGTTGCACCCTGGTCAGGTTTTTGATCGCCAGGGCGTAAATGCCCGTGCCGACCGTGGTTGAGCCGGTAAAGCTCAGGCCGTTGATGCCGGGGTTGGAGGCCAGTTCGTTCCCGACTTCGCCGCCCGAGCCCGTGACAAGGTTCAGCACTCCCGCCGGCAGCCCGGCGTCCACCAATGCTTCCACCAGTTTGTAGGCAGTCTGGGGGGCGTAAGAAGCCGGTTTGAAAACAACGGTATTGCCGTAGATCAGGGCCGGGGCCAGTTTCCAGGCGGGGATGGCAATCGGGAAGTTCCAGGGCGTGATCAGGGCCACCACCCCCAGCGGTTCGCGCCGGGAGTAGAGCATTTCGGTGGCGGTGTTGCCCGGGTAGACCTCGCCGCCGGAGCGCCAGCCTTCGCCGCTGAAGTAGCGGAAGATATCGCGGGCGCGCATCACTTCTCCTTTCGCCTCTGCCAGGGTTTTGCCCTCTTCGCGGGTTAAGATAGCAGCTATTTCGTCCAGGCGGGCGTTTAAAAGCTGGCTGGCTTTATCGAGGATCGCACCACGGGCCGGGAGCGGCATACCAGCCCAGCCCGGCAAAGCTTCGCGGGCCGCCGCAATCGCTTTGCGGGTATCCTCGACCGTCGCTGCCGGGAAGATTGCGACCGTCTCTGAGGGATTGGCCGGGTTATGCACTTCAAAGGTAGCGCCGTTGGAGGCTTCTACCTGCTGCCCGCCGATGTAGATTTTACTGACCTGCATGTCTCGCCTTCCGTTTTCATTTAGCAGTTTATATTTTTCTTTGATCCAGGTTTTTACTAATCCTATTTCCTGGAACTATCTATGCTTGCTTTCTATATTACCCTATAACAAACGGATTTGTAAAAAAGGCTGGTAGGTACTGTTTGCAATCTGGCAGGCCGGGAAGCGCAAAGGGTCTGTCTAAATGCTTGAATAAGAAGAGGTGTTAATTAAGATGTTCAGTTTTTTGAGCAGGATTTGCCTGGCTGTAATTTTTATCCTGGGTGGTTATCACGCCTTCACCGAACCGGGGCAGCGGCACAAACGGCTGCCCAACGTGGGCTTACCCGAATCTGAAGAGCTGGTGAAAGCCAATGCCGCGATTATGATGGGCGGCGGGGCTCTGCTGGCGTTGGGGATTATGCCCCGCATAGCGTCCCTGGTTTTGATCGGCTCGCTTTTGCCTACCACCCTGGCGGGCCACCCTTTCTGGAAGGAGACTGAGAAGGCCAGCCGCGAGAATCAGCAGATCCAGTTTGCCAAGAACCTGGGGCTGCTGGGCGGGCTTTTGCTGGTGATCGCCGAGCAGAACAATAAAAAGAAGAGCAAAGCGCAGGTTAAGCTGATCGAAATAAGTTAGTAGCCGGAAAAATAGCAGGGCCGGTAGAAGCGATTTACAGATCTGACATAGCTTGATATTATATGCGCAAAGAGAGCGGCCAGAGTTGTCTGCTTTTCGAGGCAACCAGGGCGGTTGCCGCCTCTGGCGAGTAAGATTAGCCTCTTTATTTAGCTTCCTGTAAATAAAGCTATGGAACAGATCAACTTTGGCGTGCTGCTGATGACCCAAATCATCTTCACGGTGATTATGGGTCTGATTGTGACTACCCTGGTTATCCGGCGCGGCAAGACCTTCGGGCAGGGGCAGGAAGAGGCCACCTTTGAGACTCTGCAACTGGCTAATCGCACCCTGCCTTATTTGCGCCAGGGCCTTAACCGCGTCACCGCCGAGAAGACCGCCGAGTTGATTTATAACAATACCCACGCCGCGGCGGTAGCCATCGCCACCACCGATACGGTCCTGGCCTTTGTCGGCTCGGGATCGGCGGTCGAGCCTGATACCACGCCCGTAAATCTGGCCCTGTGCAAAGAGGTGATCCGGCAAGGGCGCACACGGGTCGGCCAGAACGTGCATGAACTGGAGCCGCTCTACAATACTCCCGGCGGCCCGGTGAACTCGGTAGTCACCACTCCGCTCAAGCTGCAAAAGCACCCGGTGGCCTGCCTGTGCCTTTTCTACAATGAGCAAAGCCCCCTGACTGCCGGGAAAATCAAGATCGCCAGCAGCCTGGCCCAGTTGATGAGTACCCAGATGGAGTTGAGCGAACTCGACCGCAAGACCGAACGGCTGGCCAAGGCCGAGTTGCAGGCCCTCCAGATGCAAATCTCGCCCCATTTTGTCTACAATACCCTCAATACCATCGCCTCGTTTATCCGCACCCGGCCCGAAACGGCCCGCGAGTTAATCATCCAGTTCGCCGATTTCACCCGGCGCACCTTCAAGAAGCACGGCGAATTCAGCACGCTGACCGAAGAACTCGAATATGTCCATCTTTACCTGGCTTTCGAGAAGGCCCGTTTTGGCGAGCGCCTGTCGGTAGTCTACCGGATTGAGCCGGAAATCCTGCCGACGGTCGTGCCGGTGTTGATTTTACAACCGCTGGTGGAGAACGCGGTGCGGCATGGAATCGGCAAGAAGGTGGGTAACGGCAAAGTGACGATTGTGGCGGAGGACCAGGGAGAGGAGTGTGTAATCTCGGTGGGGGATGACGGCGTGGGCATGACCCAGGAGCAACTGCGCGAGTCGCTGCGCCGCCGCAGCGGGCCGCAATACGGGGTGGGCCTGAGCAACGTCAACGAGCGCCTCAAGAGCATTTACGGCCCTGACCACGAACTGCAAATCGAATCGAGCCCGGGCGTGGGTACCCGGATTACCTTCCGCCTGCCCAAGTTCAAGCCGGGCATCAATGTCCACTAGGCGAGTCACTCTGCTTTCAATTCCCGCTTAAATTCGGCATCTCTGCTTTCTCTTTCTGAACTATTTTCGCTTCTTTAGTGCTTAGAACCTACCTCAATAAGCAACAAATAATATTCTAATCACGCAGAGGGATAGGGTATTTTGGCTCAAAGTAACGGGCAATAGCTTATACTGGAAACACCTGTTACTCTTAACACCTTATCTCAAACACCCATTTTAAAAACTCCTTTACGTTGTTTTTACAAAAATTAAATATTTAGCTCCTATAATAAATTGCTGCTGGCTTTGCTTCAGGCAGTAACGGTCAAAAAAACTGTAGTAAGTTTATAGCAAATCCAGATTGTGTTAACCAGTTAAAGCTGTCCACTTTCAGAGTGGTTCACCAGTAGCAGTAACTATTCGCATAACTTATTTAGCAGCATAGGAGAACAGAAGAGGGTTTGATAAAACTTTCCAGGAAATTAGCCTTTTTCACACTTTTGATAGGTTTCGCTTCCATTCTAATAGCGTGTGGTGACTCCGGTTCGACCCCTACAATTCCCCCTACCACTGTAAACCCAATCCCTACCCGGGTTATTGTACCTACTCCAACACCCGCCCCTGAACATATCGTGGTTATTGACCCCGGTCACGGTGGAGATGACTGGGGTGCTTTCCACAGCAATGCCTCGGATCAGCCCGATCTGCTTGAAAAAGATATTACTTTGCAACTGGGCCTAAAAACAGCCGAACTTCTCCAGGATAGTAGTATCCAGGTCTTTTTAACCCGCACAAAAGATACTCTGGCGAATGATCCACCGGCAGACCTTAATGGTGACGGCAAGATTGATGAAAATGATGATTTGCTGGCCCGTATAAAGTTCGCCAACGCTAAAAAAGCCGATCTTTTCTTTTCAATTCATGTCAATAGCAGCGATCTTGGCAATGATGCTTATGGCCTGGAGACTTTATATTGCGCGGACCGCCCGTTTGCCAATCAAAGCAAAGCCTTTGCAGCTTTAGTACAGAAGCAGAGTATCGATAGTCTTAAAGCTTTCGGTTACACTGCTCAGGATCGCCAGGTGATGGATGATATCGAGAAGTATGGCGCTGATCAGCATCTTTTTGTACTTGGCCCTACCGGGACAGAACGCCCTTTCGTGACCGAAATGCCAGGCGCTCTGACTGAGGCTTTGTTCATTACTAATGATGAAGAGGCCAGCGTCCTGCGCAATCCAAAAGCAATTGCTGCCCTTGCCGGTGGCTATGCTACGGCTATTCAAGAATATTTCAAGCAAGCCAAAGATAGTTGATAAAAAGCCTGGCAATTTTCTAAAACCTTTGACAAAAACTCATCCGCTATATAAACTGGTTAAGCTTTTTTATATTTTTGAGTGGCAGGCAAGAGACGGTCAATAAATAGAATCGGTTAAAATGAAAATGAATTTTTGCCCGCGCTGCGGCAGACAACTGGAAGTACGTTTGTTTGGTGAACGTGAACGTCCGCAGTGCCTGGTTGGTGAAGGTGGTTGCGGTTTTGTAGATTTCGGACATTACTCGCTGGGAGTGGGCGGCGTAGTGGTTACAACCGGAGAAGATGGCATAAGCAGAGCTTTACTGATCCAGCGCGGTGAGGAACCCAATCGTGGCGGTTGGACCATCCCGGGTGGTTTTGTCGAGTTTGATGAAATTGCGGACGTGGCAGTTGTACGCGAGGTCAAAGAGGAGACTGGCTTAGAGTGCCAGGTGGTAGGACTGATGGGCTTCCGTAACCGGGCTGACCCGCACGATAACAACAGTTACGCCGTGTTTTTACTGGAAGTAATCGGCGGAGTACTGGTTGCTGACCCAACGGATGAAATAGCACAGGCCGGTTTTTTCTCATTAGAAGAGATGCGAACCATGCCGCGTTTAGCGCCGCTTTCGTTTGAACTGGCGGCGGCAGGTATTGAAAAACGAGTCCGATTGTTTAAACCTGTAACAGTGCAAGGTGTTAATGGTCGGCCACCTTTTACTCTGTTCATGTAAGAATTGAAGTTTAAGATATGATAGGGTACAACGTAGCAATAGTCAGCCCGGGCGAATTACCCGGACAGGAATTACTGAAATTTATGGCGCAACGCCGCTTTCCGATCAGTAGTTTACAACTGCTGGAAGGACCGGCTGGTTTTGCCACGACTCGCCGTACTACTTTTGCCGGGCGAGAACTGGAGCTAAAAGAAATTACCTCGCGCGCTTTTCGGGACGTGGACATCGTCTTTTTCTGCGGAAATGGCGAACTCGCTAACCAGTTTGCCCCCTCCGCCAGCGAAATGGGAGCTCTGGTAATTGATTTGAGCGGGCATTTCAGGAGCGATGATAAAACTCCCGGCATTATCCCAGAAGTCAACGCTGCCGAATTACAGAATCTGAAAAAGCGAAGGATTGTAGCTTCACCCAGCCCCGCAGTAATTCAGCTTTTGCTACCGCTTAATACCTTCCGTAACTGGACCAGCATCAAGCGCCTGACAGTCCATAGCTTTGAGCCCGTATCCGAAAACGGCCAATCCGCTATGGAGCTTTTCAGCGCGGAAGTGCGTCAGGTAATGGAAGGCAAAAACGTGGTGCCCCATGCTTATTCGCACCAGATCGCCTTTAATATTCTGCCCGAAACCGAGAATGCCCTGGATACGGGGCTTTCTCGCAGCGAGTGGCGCATTATTCGAGAAATCAGGCGCATCTGGAAGCTACCCGATTTGAATATTTCAGTAATGTGCCTGCGCGTACCACTCTTTATTGGTATGTCTCAGTCGGTGCAGGTGGATTTCGGCAGGCGCGTAACCCCTGACGAAATACGCGAAGTGCTGGGAGACACGCCAGGGGTTCGTTTGCTGGACGATCCAAGCGTCAGTATGTACCCGCATCCATGGCAGGCGATTAATCAGGATGATGTGCTGGTGGGGCGCGTCAGGGAATTGGACTCTAACCATAATAGCCTGGCTCTCTGGAGCGTAATGGATAATTTGCGGCGTGGTTCGGCTTTGAATGCCATTCGTATAGCCGAAAGTGCAATCGAGCAGAAAATTATTTAGTTAGCGCTGAAAAAGGAAAATCGAAGTGGATTTTTTATTCAGACTCAATGACGAACAGCAGGCCATTCGGGCGGCGGTACGCGATATTTGCGCTCGCTACCCGGACGAATACTGGCGCGAGGTGGATGAGAAACGCCAGTATCCTGAAAGCTTTGTGCAGGAGTTGACTAAAGCCGGGTGGTTAGCTGCTCTTATTCCTGAAGAATATGGGGGCGCCGGTCTGGGTATCACTGAAGCCAGCCTGATTCTGGAAGAAATCAACCGTAATGGCGGTAATTCTGCTGCCTGCCACGCCCAGATGTACATTATGGGTACGCTGCTGCGCCACGGTAATCCTGAACAAAAGAAGCGCTACCTGCCCGCGATAGCTTCCGGGGAGCTACGCCTGCAAGCTTTTGGTGTGACCGAGCCTGATGCCGGTTCCGAAACTACTCGCATCAGCACCAGCGCGGTGCGCCAGGGTGACCACTATCTTATCAACGGCCAGAAAATCTGGACCTCCCGAGTGCAGCATTCCGATTTAATGCTGCTGCTGGCCCGTACCACCCCCTATGACCAGTTATCCGATAAAACGCGTGGCCTGTCAGTTTTCCTGGTTGATTTGCGCCAGGCAGGTGAAGCCATCGAAGTACGACCTATCAACACCATGCTCAATCACGAAACCAACCAGGTCTTCATCAATAACTTAAAAGTCCCGGCTGAGAATTTGATTGGTGAGGAGGGCCTGGGCTTCCGCTACATTATTGACGGCTGGAATGCCGAACGCATTTTGATTGCGGCGGAGTGTATCGGAGATGGACGTTTCTTTATCGAAAGGGCTTCGAAATACGCCAGCGAGCGAGTAGTTTTCGGTAAACCAATCGGCGCGAACCAGGGCGTGCAATTCCCTATTGCGAAGGCTTACGCGGCCCTAGAAGCTGCCGACCTGATGCGCTTCAAAGCGGCGGCTCTTTTTGATAGCAGAGAAAAGTGCGGCAATGAAGCCAATATGGCGAAATTGCTGGCTTCTGAAGCCTCCTGGGAAGCGGCTAACGTTTGCCTGAATACACACGGCGGCTATGGTTTCGCGGCTGAATATGATATTGAGCGCAAATTCCGCGAGACACGCCTCTTTACGGTCGCTCCGATTAATAATAATCTGGTTCTGGCCTTCATCGGCCAGCACATTCTAAAGATGCCAAAGTCGTATTAAGCCTCTGTTTAGAGCTATTACTTAAAAGAGGTTTTATGCAATTAGCCGGTAAAGAATCCTGGTCAGTAAGTTTTGATTTACCAGAGGTGCTTGAATTTGCCTCTTACATCGGCCAGCAGGAAGGGTACAATCCTGAGCAGTCCGCTGTGCCGGCTTCTACGGCAGAAGCGGAATGGCGCGAATGGTGGCTTCAAGTGCCGGAACTCAATATGCAGTTTATGACATCATGGCAGGAGTTAATAAAAGCAAATCCTCCTGACTACAGTAAAATGCAGGGGCTTGTACCTCCTTTTGACTCGCCTGATTTTAATTCTTTCTCTACCAGACCCGCTCTTAAAGCGCTTTTACATAAGCACTGGGATAGTTTTTTGAAGATCCGGTCACGCAACGGAGCAAAGCCCACTATCGCGCAATTCAGCGAGAAGGTTCGCAAGATTCAAGTTCAGAAATTTGTGCAAGAGCTTGAAGGCGTGAATAAGCGGCAAGCAAATCCTTTTAAACTAAAAATATATTTTGTGCCGTGGCCGGAAAATTATGAACGGATAGCGGCGCCTGACCTGATGGTGCTGAGTACAAGTTATCTGAATCGTGGCAGAGAAAAAGATTTTGAAGGACTGTTGCGTGCTCAGATCAGTAAGCTTGGCTTTGAGGGAAAAGGAGTATAAGGATGGCAGTCAAACCAGGCTGGCAGGGACGCTGTTACGAGGATTTCGAGGTGGGCGATGTTTATGTGCATCCGGGCGGGCGCACTATTACCAGCACCGACAATAGCTGGTTCACTCTCTTAACCCTTAATACTAACCCGGTTCATTTCGACCACCACTACGCCGCAGGTACAGAGTTTGGCCGCCCGCTGGTTAACAGTTGCTTCACCCTGGCGCTTATTACAGGTATGAGCGTGACCGATGTCAGCCAGAATGCTATGGCGAACCTGGGCTGGGACGAGGTTAAACTGCCCAACCCGGTTTTTGAGGGCGATACTCTTTACGCCCGCTCGGAAGTGCTTGAGATGCGCGAGTCGAAATCGCGCCCCAATGTGGGACTGGTACGAATCAAAACTACCGGCTTTAACCAGGATGGCGTGACTGTTATAGAGTACAAGCGGGCTATGCTGGTTTACAAGCGCGGGCAGATACCACAAACTGCCCGCGACAAAGTAATCCAACAATTCGAGCAAAGCCAGAAAGAAGGCTAAATTGCCTGCTGTCTGGCTCGTATCCGGGCCATACGGTTAGCGGTCAGGGCAGCGGTAGCGCCCGCCCCCACTCCGTTATCAATATTGACTACGGTCAGTCCCGGTGCGCAGCTTTGCAGCATGGTCATAAGGGCGGCTACGCCTTTGCCCCCCATGCCGTAGCCGACCGAGGTTGGCAGGCCGATAACAGGCACGCTTACCAGCCCGGTTACAACCGAAGGAAGCGCTCCGTCCATACCGGCAGCCACGATTATCACGTCGACATCTTCGTCTAATAACCGCTCCAGCGGCTTGAAAAGACGGTGCAACCCGGCTACACCAACATCGAAAATAGTGGAGACGGAGCAACCCATTTCCATAGCTACCACGGCGGCCTCTTCCGCTACCGGAACGTCACTGGTTCCGGCTGAAATGATGCCAACTCTCCCGCCAGTTTGTGGCCGGGAAACTCCTTCGCGGCGCAGCACTATCATTTTACTGCTGGTATAATCCTCGATATTCACCGTTACCGGGCTTCCTTCGTATTCTATAGTGCTTAATTCGCTCAGGACTCGCTCCCTCAATTCGGGCTGAGCCCGGCTGATAATGGCCCGGCCTCTCAGGTTGAGAAACTTGCGGGCGATTGCCAGGGAATCTTCTATTAACTTGCGTTCCGCATAAATAATTTCAGGAATACCTTTGCGCTCCTCGCGCTTCAGATCAAGGTGCGCTCGGCCATCGCTGGCCAGGCTATCCAGGCTGTCCTCTCCAAGTAAGAGCGACTCGCTCAGGTCTTCAAACAGGTTCACGTGCTAAATCCCTTTTCTCATTTAACTATTAGCTTAAAGCGTTTTATTGCTTTTAGATTTGGATTATACTACAAGGGAAAAATAGAATGTAACTTTACCTGTTTTGTTAACGTTATGTTTTTATCGGCAGGCTGCTTTACAGACTTGACCTGGCGACATACTAAGAATTGTAAATGGCGATTAAGAAACTCGACTCCTACATTGTAGAGCGAGCCAGACAGGGCGACCATGAGGCTTTCTCTGCTATATTCGAGGAATACGGTAGGCCGGTAGCGGGCTATCTTTTTCGCTTGCTAGGCGACCGGGAAGCGGCAGGTGATCTTTCCCAGGAAACTTTCTTAAAAGCCTACCGCGGTTTGATGAAATTAACCGCGGAAGAGATGGGGCCAGATTTTAATCTTTCAGCGTGGTTGTTTACAATCGCTCATCACAACGCTATGGATTACATCCGCCGCAATAAGCGGAGAGGCGGTCCTACCACTACTTTAAGCTGGCTCGATCTCGGCCGGTTCCGTTCAGGCACCAGCGGTTCTGTAATGGTGGAGGAACGAGCCCCGGAAACTGCCAGCGGCGAGTTTGCCGAACCGGGTGGGGAGAGTGTAGCCGACCAGGTTGAAATAGGCGATACCGTGGGAAGGGTACTGGGTAAACTGGCGAAGGAACACGCGGAGTGTCTTATTCTGCATTATCACCAGGGTTTTTCCTATGCCGAAGCGGCTGAAATTCTGGGCTTGCCCTTAACCACTTTCAAGATGCGACTCTACCGGGCACGCCAGGCCTTTCAGCAGGCTTACCAGCAAGAAGAAGTCGAGGATGCGGCCAAGGAGCGAGCGACGCACCTTGATATTAATGCGGAAGTGAAGAAGTAACAAGCAGGAATGGGTGGTTCGAGATGCAAAATAACCGGGGGCGAGGGCGCTCTTTAGGATTATTAGACGACTACAATTGCGATAACGAGCGGCTGCAAATGGCTATATCCAGTTACCTGGATGGCGAGGCTGACCCTGTGGAGAAGGCCCTGGCGGAATGGCACCTGGCGGATTGCCATCATTGCAATCTTATGGTTGCCGGCTGGAGCCGGGACCGCTCTCGCTTGTTACAGGTTGCCGCCGACCCTGAACTGGATCGCATAGCTCGGGCTATCGCAAACCAGACTCGGGCCTGGCTTTCAGAAGAACTGGCTCCCAGACCTGAGCCACGCCAAAAACCTCGCAAAAGCTGGCCCACTCGTTATGCTTTTGGCACGGTCCTGGCTGCCTGCGCTCTATTCATCTCGGCCCTTAGTTTTAGCCTTTCATCTTTGCTCTCGATGCCTACCGCCCAAAGCGCCCCGGTTGCTTCGACTGCCGGTTCATCTTTTACCACGGTCGCTGCCAGCCCGGCTTTACTGAATCAGGCGGAATTCATGGCGACTACTCCACCGGTAGAGCCTTTAGTACAGCCTGTCAGCTACAACCGGCAACCCCAGGCAGTCAGTAAAACTCAGATGCAGACTCAGACCAAGTCCTACCTGGCGAATTTAACTCCTGGTGTAAATACTTACCCGCCGCTACTGAGTCCCAGCACTCCCGCTGTCGGGCTAACAAGGCAACCTTAACTTATCGCGGGTATATAACCGGAATTCTGGAATCAAAAAAGGCAGGTCTCAAACCTGCCTTTTTTAATCGAGCGCTTACAGGAATTTTCCGTCGGCCCTGATTACAAGGACAAAGCTTTCGTTTTCGCTAACGCCTGCAACATCAGTGGCGGTTGCCACTATTCCGGGATAACCGGCGATGACGGCAACCTGGCCATCTTTCTCGTAACCCAGCAGAAAACCTCCTACAGACTCAACCGATTTAACACTATCACCGCTTATACTGGAAGACTGGTCATTCCAGCCGTTCTTTTTCATCTGCTCGGAATAAAAAGCCTTCATGGTGCTGAGGCTATCCTTGCTTTTGATGGCATTGATGGAAGCATTTTTAGAGTCTTTCAAGGTGCTGGTAAAAGCATCTTTCAGCGTCTGAGAAGTTGTCAGAGCGGTTGCACCGGGATAATCCGGTATGATACCGGGTTCGCTCTTGACCAGGACGGCTGCCAGGATGCCCAGGATCACTACCAGGCCAATTACAACCGGGATTATAATCAACAGAGGATTTTTACCCCTGGGTTTGGCAACCTGCTGGGGGTAGTAGGGCTGTTGCGGGTAGCCGGGAGGCGGCCCGAACTGAGCCTGACCCTGAGGATAACCCTGTGGTCCAAAGCCGGGTTGTTGCTGGTACCCTTGCTGAGCGGGATAACCGGGCTGCGGCGGATTGCCCTGGGGAACATAGCCTTGCGGTCCAAAGCCGGGCTGCTGGGGCGGAAACTGGTTGGGTTGCTGATCAGGTCCGGGATACGGTGACTGCGACATTTGCGACTCCTTCTGGTACGCTGTTAGATAGCTAGATAATTCATTGCTTGAAAAACTTGTAAAACGTTTTGCCATACTATTTTAGCATTACTTAACACTTTGGCAATAGGGAAATAAATTTTTTGAGAGGTTACAGGCTGGCACTAGCAGCCTGTAACCTCACTGGTTAGAAATGCGGACTCAGGGAACTTCACTTCTGGCTCGTTCAGGGATTTCCTGGAGAACTCTTCCTAACGGTAGCGCCAGGCGTAGTAATGCTGGCCGATATTGCCCATTTCCACCAGGAAAGCGGCAGGATTGCCCGGGGTATAGGTTAAAGCTCTGCGCTCGAAAAGTTGGACGAGGACGGTGCGGGGTGCTCCGTTAACTTTAACCTCTACCCAGTAAGGATCACTGATCGGATAGCCAAGCGCGAAAAGCCACCCGCCGGACAAACCGGAACGCGCCGGGTTGTTCATCCAGGACCAGAAAACATCCGGGATGTTATGCCCCAGGGTTGGTTCGTAGTAAGCCACCTTTACTCCATCGTTGCTGCGCTGCCCCTGGTTACCGCTGCGGTCGAGGGAAGCGGTCACGGGTTGCCCGGTGCGATTCGCAGCACGCCGTTCGCTCTGATGGCCTTCTACTGAGGCAATCGGCCGGAAAGTGGCATAGGTAGGAGCGTTGTCGCTGGTAGGGTCACCCGCTACCGGAATCTGGGCAGGCGTTCCGGCCCGGTAAAGATTATCGCCCACCTGCATCGAACCGGAAACCAGTTCTACCGTCAGCAAGCCATTGGTTACGAACCATTGCGAACCGCGATCACCCTGCGGTTTGGTGATTTCCATGCGGCTCTTATCGAAATACTGCACCACGCGTTGCCCGCCCGGTCCCTCTACATAATTTTCGAGTAAGGCGGGTGTGTTTGGCTGTGGCCCCCAGAGCCAGCTTCGAGAATTCCCGCCCGCCGCTACGGCCTGGTCAGCGGAAGCCCAGGTGTTTTCAATAGCAGGGTCGGCAAATCCTGAAAGTCTTTTAGTATTGCCAGGATTCCAGCTACCGTTACGATTGGCTTCGGGCGGATTGAAGTTGCGCGGGTAGACCAGGTAAGCGGTGCCGCCGGAACTGCTCAGCCAACGCTGCTCGAACTGCGCCCGGTTGTAGACAATCCTGACGCTCTGGCCGCGATTTGGATTCCCGGCAGGATCATTGGTTATGACGTTTCCGGCCCGGTCGAAGCCACGTATTACTATCAGGTGACCATCGCTGGCCGGAATGGGGGTGCCACTCAACTGGCCAGGCTGGTAAGCGATGCTGACTATTACCGGCACTCCCTGTGAAATCCAGCTTTCTACCTGCGAGAGCGAGAGCATTCGGGTTACATAGGCTTCAATATTGCCGAATGAGGCGGCATAAGCTGTGTTGAAAGGCCAGTTACCATTCCCCTGGTAGATCCAGTCGAGAGTGTGGGCAGCGGCGCTCGGTACGGTCTGGTTTAATTCGGGGCGATTAGCTTTAGAGGCCCAGTAAGCCAGTACCATCGAGGTAGAGGTAGGGCTACACCAGACCTCACCTCCATCCGGGTAAATCATCTGAGAGCGTTCCGGTACTGCCAGGTCTACACCCCAGGCGGCCCGGTTGGAGCCGATTGCCGGGTTAGATCCGTTATGTACGGCGCTTACAGCTACCAGCGATACGGTGGGTGTAACAGATGGATTGGTGGTGAAAAGGACCGCTCGTACCTGAAAGGCGGAGGCACGGGCTTTCAGATTAAGTGTATCCGTATCTACTCGGCCATCCCCATCAGCCTGACCGTTGACACTGTGCCGTTTGATAGTGCCGTTCTCGCTACTCCAGACTCCCATAACATACTCGCGAGTCCAGCGAGTACCGATCAACGCTCTGAGTTTCAGTTCAACCCAGGTTCCGGCCGGAGTGCTGGCATTCCAGGAAACTACCGCGCTATCGAAGCCACCCGGAGGGCTATAATATGGCCCTAAAGCTTCTCCGTAAGAGTAATTGCCGCCGTTATAGTAATTACCCCCGCTAAAACTTCCCGGGGCATAGGGATCGTGCCCGGCCTTAAGATGGGCCTGGTCAAGTTGAAGATTATCGCCTGAAACAATAATGCCATCGCGCTGCCAGCCATTGAATTCTGCGGCGCTGGCATTCAACCATAGATTGCTCTGGCGCAGGTCAGCCGCTTCAACATTATGGCTGGTTGTAATTAAAGGGCTGCACAGGGAAGCCAGCAGCAGAATGGCCAGCCAGGACAGACCACGACGAGCAGGAAGGCTTTTAGGAATTGTCATCTAAACTCCCAGTTTAAGTGAATATTGATGATGTTTAAAGGCTATAACTAAAGAACGATTTCAGTGTTTAGCGGTTGCGGTATAATTAATACAGTAGCTTTACATAATAAATGCGAGGGCTGATCGCGGAGAGGCCGCGTTCCTGAAAGCCCATATGGGTATAAAGCTTACGCGCTCTTTCATTGCTACGTTCAGTATGGAGTCCTACTTCATTTTTGCCGGCGTTTTTGCTCAGT
Organism: Chloroflexia bacterium; assembly: GCA_036261665.1. Taxonomy (GTDB): domain Bacteria; phylum Chloroflexota; class Chloroflexia; order Chloroheliales; family Chloroheliaceae; genus 54-19. The sequence continues at coordinate 2,616 of DATAKM010000062.1, read as the reverse complement.
TCTACAGCCCGTTCTACCAGTAAGCGGCCAATATGCCGGCCCTGCCAGCGCGGGTCAACACCGAGCCATTGAATATAGCCCTGCCTGTCGCTTCCGCGACGCGCCATGATACTGGGCATAGCATACAACGAATAGTAAAGGGCATGTAACCAGCTAAGGTAACGCCTGAGTACAGGCCAGCTAAGACCAAAGGTCATAGCCGGAACGCTCGTGTCCCCCAGGTCGAGCCAGATAGCTCCTACAACCTGCCCGCTTTCCTTCTCAACCGCTACCTGAACTTCTGCCATTTTGACGGCCAGTAGCTCACTCAAAATACGGCCGTTTCGTTCGTGGTCCGGTCCAAAATCAAGGTCAAAGCTTTGCTGAAAAGCCTCGGCAAAAATGCGCCCAGCTCCCGGTAGATCCTCCGGCAAAGCGGTACGAACTACGATATCTGAGGTATCCAGAGGAAGAGTGACGGGCTGTTTATTTCTGCGCTGACTGCGCCCTGGCTCGGTATAAAGGTAAAAAGCTACCGACAGTACAATCAGGGCCAGCGCTACAAGGAAGACCAGTGGAAGCCAACCCGCCCGACTGGGAAAATCTATTCCTAGCAGGCGCGGACCAAAATAAATCAGAGCGATCAAAGGTAAGCCGATCCGGGCTAAATTATAATAAACCGGTGCAACCCGCCAACTATAATAAACACTGGGCGCTACCAGAACGAGCCCTATCAGGGCACCCAGGCACATCAGGGCAGCCAGGACAGTACCAAACATAGTGTAAAAGATTCATCCATGATTAAGTTTTTCCGGCAATTCAAATAATGCCGGATTTTAATATCCTAATTATAACATAGGGTTAGTTTTGAACAGGCTTACCCTATCCACATCAGTCTATTTGGAAGCAAACTCTTGCTCTACTTATGCAGTTTTATACTAAACAAGTTTTAAGAAATTCTACAAATCTAGGTCTAAAGTCTATTGACACCTTTTAAAGATATGCTATATTATACGTGCGGGTAAGCAAAAACTGTATCTACCCGCAAGTACTAACAAAAACCACCGAGAATATCAAATAGTTCTAACAGTAAGATTGAATTTCTTGCGTTTAGAACCTTGAATGTTAGTCATTTTATTGGAATGTTGATGAAGCTAGAACGGAAAGGAGCAGCACAGTGTTGATAAACAACTTGCTTATCAGCAGCACAGCTACCGCTGATGTGTGCGCCAGCCTCCAACCGAATAGCCAACTGCGGCGTAAGCAGAATGGGCTGCATAGCCAGGCCGGTTTATTAACCGGTGGTTTTGCGATGCCTTTCGCCTCTGGCGTGGCTTATCCGTCCGGCGCTAGCTTTGTCATTATGGCCTCTCCTGCCTTTAACACTGGCCTTATACCCGCCTGCGCAGGGAATGTTGCGGGTAATGGCATGGGCGGAATCCGTCTCATCGATGCCGGAATGGATAAAACCTTCAGCATGCAGGAGGTAAATCCAGGGACAGAACGCAGCGATAGCTATCGTGGCAATACCGGACTACTTGGCACCTTTAACAGAAAGAATACTGGCAGTCACTCTCGACTGAACGGCTGGCCTCCAGCCCAAGCGACCGCGGCACCTCCCCCAGGGAGTAAGAATGCCGGGCCAGGAGGAGGTCCAACCGCAAGTTAAGCGGCCCGGCACTTAAAACAACCCTATTTGAAGGTTGTGACAAAGTGCAGGCGGAACAGCTTAATAAACTGAAACCGTAGTATTTCAAACGGTTTTGGAAAAAGTCGAGGGTGTCTGAGCAAAAAGCTCAGCGCCCTTTTTTGTTACCTGCCAGCAACAAGGAGAAAATAATGTCCAGGAATAGCCTGAATATGGAACAGCGGACCGCCGCTCTGGAGAACCCGGTGAATTTATTAGAGCCAATCAAACAAGCGGATGAGGTAGAAAAAGAGATGACTAATTTAGAGAATAACCAGGCTGAAAAAGTGAATTTTGAAGATATAGTTATAGCGCAGTGTGGAACGGTAGAAGAAGCGGAAGTTAACGAGATAATTGAGGAGAATACGATGCTGGAACTGGATGTCGTAGTGGAGTACGGGGACCAGACTTATCACACTGAATACGAACTGCAAAGGTTTCTGGCCACTTTAACGGAGGCTCAACTGGCCGAAACCGAGGTACTGGTGGATGACGACTCATTCGTGGTTTTCTACCCGCTTATGCCTGCTTGCACCGAAAGTGTAAAAAGCAGCGGGCATCACTTTGATACCGATACTCCTCGACCGACTGTGAAGTCGGCGAGCGTTCCGGAACCGGTCGGCATATTAGCCGACCAGTTCCCGATCAATGGTATCCTTGACCGAGATGCCGCTCTGGCAGTCTTGTTAGCGAGCGTTCGGCTGTAAGCTGACGCTCGCTCCCCTGGCTGATAAAATTCCTGTAAGTCAGGTAATCTATGAATTCCCCCGTTTAATTCCCAGTTTAAATTAAATAATTTTCCAAAATAATAATCCCGCATTTACCAGCATTAACAGCGCTTATGGCTTACGGTCATGCCTCTGTTTTGTTATGATGTATCATTTCAATAAGCCGGGGTAGAAAAGCTACTTCAAAGCCTGGTACGATCAGGAGAATTTTTCTTTAACAAA
>DATAKM010000027.1:0-56143 GCA_036261665.1 Chloroflexia bacterium | reverse complement strand
CGGATAAATTTCAAAGCTGGACGAATTGTTAAGGTGCGAATGAGCAAAGGTCATCATTTAGCCAAGCGCTTTTTTGAAGCCTTTGCCCATTTCTTTAGCCAAATTGGTATTAGGCTAATTTTGTGCGAAACTTAAGTAGTTTGTCTTTTTTCAGGTAAGCCTTACCTGTTTTAGGTGCCTTTGCCCTTCTTATTGCATATTGTGTGCCAGTCTTTGTGAACGGTAGAATAAGCGCTTACAGGATTTACAAAAAAGCTTTTAAGCTATATGATTTATAGGTGTAGAGCAACCGCAGTTTATTATATGGTTTCTTATTTACCTGCCCTGAATTTAGCAAAAGGAAAAACGCTATGACCCTACCCATTAAAGGGACATCTGCCGTTGCCAGAGACGCTTGCAAGCAACTGGTTTTGAAGCGCAACCCTATTGCGCCCCTGGAAGTGATTGACGCATATTATGATCTGGAGAGTACCTGGGGTATACGGGCCGACTTACTGGCCAGCCAGATGTTCCTGGAAACTGATTACTTGCGAAGTTGGTGGAGCCAACCTCCGCGCCGTAATATGGCCGGCATAGGTGTAACCGGTGAAAAGTCCGGTCAAGATCCTCATACTGATGCATGGGCTTTCAAACCGGAAGAAAACACCTGGTATAAAGGTTATTCTTTTCCTGATTGGCACTCGGCTGTTCAAGCCCATTTCGCGCATATGTCAGCTTATGTTTACCCGGATGAACACAATAACGCCAGTCATTTGGACCCGCGATACAGCGCCGCCCGTAGCCAGTTTGCCGCTAAAAACTGGCCCCCGGTTGAGGTTTTAACCGATTTAAACGGTAAATGGGCTGTTCCCGGTACAACTTATGGCCAGTCAATTGAAAATGTTTACAATGCGATGGCTTCTCTTCAAACCTCTCCCCACCAGGATACTCCACCCCCTGACTCTCATAATGAGGCTTCCACGTCTCAAGTACATAGCGAATTTACCCCTGAAGGGGGCTCTAATGCTTCTTTAGATTTGCCCCAGGCTGCCAGTAGTAATAACACCTCTTCTGAAGGTAATGGGCAGGTTCCGGCGGACCTGCTAAAAATTCCGGCAACACTATCGATAAACGCCGATAATGTTAAAACTTTTCTGGGTTCAGCCGTAGTTGCTACTGATGGAGTGGTCGTACGCAGCCATCCTGACCCCACTAGCGAGTCTTTGAGAAGTGTAGACAAAGGCACGGTGGTTAACCTGGTAGCCTACACCGATAGCGGTACGGATGCCGGAGCGGGTAAGGTCTGGTACTTGATTGAAGCGGCGGAAGGTGGAGGCTGGATTTACTCTGCCGCCTTTGGCAGCTAATTATGACGAAAAATAGCTCTGCCCTCTGATAAATTAAGGGCAGAGCTATTTAATATACTCTCTATTCTACTGGTGCAATCGAAACCCGGCTATAGCCTTTTGTTCCACCGCTTTGTCCAGTTTGACATAACTATGAGCCAGGCCAGCAATCAGGTGAAAAGGTTCGGTTAGCTCTTTCCCCCTCACAACTAAATAATCAGGTTGAAAGCTTAAAGTATTAATCTTGCCGCTCTTCAGTTCAAAATCGAGCTTTGTTAGCTGTCCCAGGTTGCGCCTGGCGTTAGTACGCAAACGGGTCTGTGAACCGAGCATCACATAGTCGTTGTAGGAAATAACCATACGTTGCATAAAGCGCCCGGTTATTTTTGTATCGTCCATATTTTCATCTAAGCCAAATACGGAGTCTGGCCGGTAGGTTACCATCCGGGTGTAGGGCTTCTGTAAGCTTTCCTGGAGAATATGATTGTTGAGATTGGCTGTTTGCTCTTCATATAGAGTGAGTACAGGTAATTTTTCTAGCTCTTCAAGATCTAAGTCCAGTAACAAACGAGCACCATTCTGATAAATGGAGCCTATATTTTCTACTTTCGCAACCTTGCGCTTACCTCTTAGAACGCCCTGCTTAAATACAAGTTGTTCGAATTTACCATTATTGCAATTGATTACGAAGCTCTTAAGTTGCCCTATCTCTTGCTCATCCTTGCTAAATACTTTTGCTCCTAATTTTAAAACTGTTCCCATCACTTCCTCCTTCTTTCGAAGTTTATTTCAGGCTGCGCTTTTTCTGGCAGTACTTTTACTGGCTTCTTACTATAAATTGTAGCTTTACGGTCAGTGTAGGGAAATTACCAGAATGAGCTAAAAGAAAAGCGCCGGGTTTACTTTTCTCAGGAGCGGTTTAATAAACCGCCAGGCTTGAAAAAGAGGCAGGATTAGTAATCTTATTTTACCAGTAGTAGGTTCGTGTTAGGTAGCGGAAACTACTTCCGCCAGATTTAGCGCTACCTATAATGTTAATACCCTTTATGGCGTCCCGCCTGTTTGCGTGGCCGGTAAAAGGCGTACAAAACCGGGAATTTCCCGGAACCGCAGGCAGGGAAAAGCCTGTACCCCTTTTTAATCTGAAATCAGCAGGAGGAGAATAATGGCACGGGTAAAGGTACTGGTTATCGGCGGAGGGCCGGGTGGAGCAACTGTGGGTAAAACTCTAGCTGAACACGGTCTAAGCACGGTAGTCCTGGAGCGCAGCTTTACAAAACCTAAACCCTGCGGTGGGGCTGTTCCCCCTCTGGTTATAAGCGAATTTGGCGTACCACCGGAAATCCTGGACTGCCGCATGAGCAACTGTACGGTTTATTCTCCTACTGAACGCGCGACCAGTATTGATGTGGTAGGAAGCGCTCCTACCGACCATGATTATATCGGCATGGTGAGGCGCGAAATTTTCGACCAGTTTTTACGCGAGCAGGCCATGAAAGCCGGGGCAAATGTAATCGAAGCGAAGCTTACGAGTATCCAGGTCGGACCTGACGGAGTCAAAGCTACCTACCTGGAAAAAGGCCAGGAAAAGAAAATCGAAGCCGACATAGTTGTAGGAGCGGACGGGGCTTATAGCCAGGTAGCCAAAGCGGTAGGAGCGCAGCGCGTACCACAGGCTGTAGCCATGCAGTACCGCATCCGGTTGCCTGAAAGCCAGATGGCCGAATGGCGCCAGCATGCCGAGCTTTACCTGGGTCAGGATGTCTCGCCCGATTTCTACGGCTGGATCTTTCCTAAATACGATCATGTTTCGGTAGGGGTAGGGGCCGGACCTGAAAAGTCGCAAAATGTGCGGAAATATCTTGAGAATTTGAGAATTCGCGCCGGGTCAAAGCTCTCGGACGGCAAGATTTACTGCACCGAAGCGCACGCTCTGCCGATGCGACCGCAAAAACAGATTGTCTTTGACCGGACGGTGCTGGTCGGGGATGCTGCCGGAATGGTGGTAAACACCAGCGGCGAAGGTATTTACTGGGCCATGAAGAGCGGCAAACTGGCGGCAGAAACGATTGTGCAATACGCGGATGCTCCTTACATGTCCAATCTTATGGTTTATCAGCGACGCTGGAAAAAACAGTACGGCAGCATGTACCGCTTCCTGGAAGGCCTGCAAAAAGTCTACTTCGGCTCTAACAATAAATTTGAGGTCTTTACTCAGATGTGCCGTGATGTAGATGTACAGCGCCTGACCTTTGATAGTTACCTGCATAAACAGATGGCGCATCTCCCGGTTACGAGTGGCCTGCGTATCTTTGGCAAGATGTGGTTCAACTTTGCCAGGTTCAGTATTCCCGGTCTGCAACCACGCCCTGTAGCGATCAGTAATAGCAGCGCAGATGCCTAGTGTGGTTCTGGTCTATCACAGGGATAGGCTAAATTTCTTCCGGTTTTAGTGCGCAAGCTGGACTACAAGCATCAGCAGGTACATAGATAGGCTTAAACAATATGATTGGACTTTTATCCATCCCGACCTGGATCATTCATTTCAGCAGTGTAATTGAGTGGGCCCTGGCTATGCTCCTCTTCTGGCAGGTCGGGCGCAAACTCCATAATATCTGGCTACAGCGCATGTCTTTTGTCATGATTCCTTACATGCTGAGTGGATGGTGCGCCATTATTTATCACATGTCCGCTGACGAATGGGGCTGGCTTAACGATACCCAGGCTTACCTGACTTTTGCCGGAAGTAGCTGTTTTGCGTTATGGGCCTTTTTGGTACTGAGGTCTTTAACAAATTCTAAAGCCTTACAGGCAAAGCACCCGGCAGCGAAGAAAGAGGAGGCGAGACGTGGCTGATATAGTAATGAGCCTTTCGATAGTGCCCTATCTGCTCTTTCTTTACCTGGTTTACCGGATTCGCAAGCTTGATCCGGGCCTGCTACACAAAACAACCATGATCGGTTTTGCTTCCATGCTTGGCTTTGTCGCTATTACGATCATATCAGCCATCATTGCCCTCAAAGTCTTTAATGCCAAAACCCTGGGACACGTAGATTTCCTGCATGGCATTGCTGAAGCTGGTCTGACCCTGGCTAACGGTCTGATAGCGCTGGGCCTGAAAAAGCAACTGGACGAAATAGAACTGGCCGAACTGGATCCGGATCAGGAAGATACGCCCGCGCTCTCCCTGGTAGGCTCTGCTCCATCGGATAGTTAACCTGCTCAAGTTATAACTCAGGCCTGCCTTAACAAGGCAGGCCTGTTTGAAACCTCTAGGAAATTGGAGGCTTAAACTCGGATAAACTCCGCAACGGCAGGGTCGCTCCGAAGCTGTTCAAGCGCCTGGGCATCCGGTAACTGAGGCCTATCCCGGTCGATATTGACCAGGCATAGAAAGCCGAACTCTTCGCCCGCTGTGGCCCTGAATTGGTGCCAGGTTAGCGGCGGTATATGCAGGACATCAAAAGTCTTTAGCTTTACGATTTCATTTCCGATTAGAGCCTCGCCATTACCCCTCAGAATCATTACTACGTGCACATGTTCGTGCCGTTCGAGGGTAGAGTTTCCGTCGGCGGCAATTTCAAAATAACGCCACTGGCAAGGTAGGCTGGCATCACCATCAAAGAGCACCTGCCGGGTGATGCTTTTAAAGTGAGTGCCTTCTTCTTTGTATTTAAGAACCGAAACATCTTCCCAGTTATAATCTTCTATCCAACGCGATACGTTAGCCATAATTTGGTTCACTTCCTCAGTCATTGCTTGAACTTGCCACTTCAACAGGCGCTCTTTTTTCATTGAAACACTTACGGATGGACTCCATAAAGGCAGCGGCGCTCCTGGCCTGGTCACTGTCGTACTGCATTAATCCTCCACCGATCAGCAGCACACAATCCTCGCCATAAGCTTCGGCTAACTCGCCAATCCTGTCCAGTTTCATACCACCCGCCGGGCAGGGGAAAGCCGGTTTAATTTCTCCAAGAGGCTTCCTCAGTGCTTCGGCCAGGTCCTGGCATTCTTGCCGGGTAAATCCGAATCTGCCGCCGTTATTGGGAAAGATTGAAATATCTGCCCCGGCCAGACGGAAAATCGTGCCGAGCAGGACTGCCGGGGTTATGCCGTGAGAACGGTCATGAAAGTGGGTGCCGGTAAAGGCCGGGTGGGCCATGATTGCCAGGTCATAACGCCGGGCCAGGGTCCGCACAGTATCAGGACCAACCAGCATGGGGGCCATCAATACCCCCTTGATTCCCAGGCTCTTAACCAGGGCAAACTGCTTCTCAATTATATCAAACCCGCCGTTAACCATCGGAAAGTAGAGTGTATTTCCACCGGTGCGGGTATTGGTTTCTGTTATCGCTTCCTGAATACGGGCAACTCGTTCGGCAAAGGGATGGTAAACCACATCGGACATGTTGTGGTCTTCCTTGATAATATCCAGTCCGCCCCGGGCATAATCTGAGGCCAGACGGGCTAGCTGGCTTGAAGAAAGGCCCACCGGTTTAAGGGCAGTGCTGGCTAAAGGACGGTTATAGACCCCGGTAAGAGAGCGTATGCCCTCAATTCCATAACCAGGGCCACCGAAAGCCTTTAACAGCCTCTCAGGCAAAGCGAGATCCGTAATTTTAATGCCCCTCTTGATCGAGATGTTGCCGTAAAGCAGATTTAGAAACTGGGGGATGGAGTAGGCTGTGCTATCGCAACGGTAACTGATAAATACCCTGTACTGGTTTTGAACGGCGGGTAGCTTTTCAACAGTCTCGATTTGCCCCACTATACCCTGCTCAATTATCTCTGCCGGGACACAATCGGCTGGAATCTCAACGGATTGCTCAAGCGCAATATCACTGGCAAGCTCTGCAATGTTGTTACCATCATATACAGTTATGTGGAAGGTGACGCTAAATCTTTCCGGCGATGCTTCTTTATAAAGTGTTTCTGTCATTCAGGTAATGCTACTTCTTCTTATATATTTGAGTTTTTATATCCGAACATCAACTAACTCCTACCGAGGGAGTAATATAAGCTTTGAAATAAACTTTGTCAAAAATACGGCCAAATTCTTTTTTTAGTAGTTGTGAAAACCAAAAATCAACTCATTTCTCCATTAAAGTATATTGACAATGGTGATTTACCATGTTAACTTATGTAACATTACTGACAAAGCTGTCTCGGCTTCAAGATTCCAAATTCCACATTACAGCTTCTTACTCTTTAAAAAGGTTGTTCTGTAGAAATAGTGGAAACTGACATCGCCGTTAAAAAGGATAGGATATATCCTTTGAGGCTTAGTTTCTAAGCGCCAAAATTCGAGTGAAAAGCTAGATATTCTGAATTAACAGGAGGAGCATCTTTTTTATGCCTAAAGTGAGGTTGACCGGCTGGTTGGCTGTTCTTATGCTGCTTGCAAGTCTGTTACTGGTTGCCTGCGGAGACAACACTGCTACTACCGCTCCCGCCGCCACAAGCGCCGCGGCTACTACCGCTGCTGCTACTACTGCCGCTGCAACTACAGCGGCTACCGCCACAACTGCTGCTGCCGCCACAACCGCTGCCACAACATCAGCCTCAGCTACTACTGCTGCGGCAGGCGCGACGAATGGCAAGAAGCTGAAAGTTGGCCTGGTGACTGACGTTGGCCGTGTCGATGACAAGAGCTTCAACCAGTCGGCCTGGGAAGGTGTACAGCAGGCCGGTAAAGAACTGGGCTGGGAAGTCAAGTTCATCGAGACTAAAGACACCAAAGACTACGCCAAGAACATCAAGCAGTTTCTTGATGACAAGTACGATGTGATTGTCACCGTAGGCTTCCTGATTGGCGATGCCACCATTGATGCCGCTAAAGCCAATCCTAACGTCAAGTTTATCGGTGTTGACCAGTTTCAGGCTACAACCGTACCGAACCTGGCCGGGTTAGTTTTCGATGAAGATAAATCGGGCTTTCTTGCCGGAGCTTTAGCCGCAGGTATGAGCAAGAGCGGTAAAATTGCCGCTATTGTTGGAACCAAGAGCGTGCCCCCGGTAGTTAAATATGCTGAAGGTTATAAGGCGGGTGCGGCTTACCTGTACGATAATTATGCCAAACTGGTTCCGTCCGGCAAAAAGCCTGAAGTAATTTTGAACTATCACCCGGACGGCGACAATGCCTTTAATGATCCTACCTGGGGCGCTCTACAGGCTCAGAATGTGATTCAGTCCGGCGCGGATGTGGTATTCGGTGGTGGTGGTAGTACCGGTAACGGTGCTGTCGAGTCTACAGCCGAAAAAGGGGTTTATGCCATTGGCGTAGACACCGACCAGTACTACACTCTGCCAAAGGCTGCTCCCAAGCTGCTTTCCAGCGCCATGAAACTCCTGACCAAAGGCACTTACGATATTCTTAAGGGTATTGCCTCGGATAAATTCCAGGGTGGCAATAACGTTGGCGAATCCGGTCTTGCTCCCTTCCACGACACCGATGCTAACGTACCGGCTGAATTGAAAGATGTTCTTAAGAAAATCGATGCCGGTCTTAAGGACGGCTCGATTAAAACCGGCGTTAAAGTCGGCTAAAGTAATTTCTACGGGGTGAGGAAAAACAACATGTAGTCCAACTCGCTCCTGAGTTAAGGCGGTCAAACCTTGCGTAAGGGTTTGACCGCTTTTTATTTATTTTGACATTTCTTCTATAATAAGAATAGCTAGAAGTGCGCAGGCGGGTTTGATTATTTGCATAGTTATCTAATGTGATGGTATCCAAGAAGTAGTTATCAGGTGAAAATAGGAGCTGACTGAACAGGAGCGGAAACTATGGCTCAATCAAAGCTGGATTCCAAAGATAGAATTAACCGGTATAAGGCGAACTGGCAGGATGAGTTGGACAGCGCAGCGCTCTACCGGGCTCTTTCAGAAATCGAGCCTAAACAACAACTTAAAGAGATATACCGGCGGATGTCCGAAGCAGAGTCCTCTCACTCAAACTTCTGGGCCGAGAAATTGAAAGCAGCTAATTCTCCTCTACCAGTACACCGCCCGAGTACCCGCACGCGTATCCTGATTTTCCTGGCGCGGCGTTTTGGTCCGCAGTTTGTACTTCCCAGCGTGGCTACCCTGGAACAGGTGGACAGTCACAAGTATGATGCGCAGCCGGACGCTAAAGCGGCGAAATTGCCACAGCACGAACAATCGCATGCCCGTTTGCTGGCGGCTATTACAGGTGGCGGGTCGAAAGGGATGGAAGGCTCACAGCTAGCGCAACTAGAAGGCCGACACCGCGCTAGCGGCGGGAACGCCCTGCGTGCTGCGGTACTGGGTGCAGATGACGGCCTGGTTTCCAACCTCAGCCTGGTTATGGGGGTAGCGGGCGCGGACCTGGCGGGCAAAGCCGTTCTGATTACCGGTCTGGCCGGTCTGCTGGCAGGAGCCTGTTCGATGGCCCTGGGCGAGTGGCTCTCAGTCCAGAGTGCCCGAGAACTTTATAGCCGGCAGATCAAGGTTGAGCAGCAAGAGCTACTGGAAGTGCCGGACGAAGAAGCCGAAGAACTGGCTTTGATTTACGAAGCCAAGGGCCTGACTCAAAAGGATGCGCAATCCCTGGCGAACAAGTTGATTAAGGATCAGACTACCGCCCTGGATACGCTCTCGCGGGAAGAGTTGGGGATTGATCCCGGTGAACTGGGTGGTTCAGCCTGGGTCGCCGCCGGTACTTCTTTTCTACTTTTCGCGCTGGGTGCAATTGTTCCGGTAGCGCCTTTCTTCTTCCTGAATGGTCTGTCGGGGGTAATAGTCAGCCTGGTCTTAAGTGCTATCGCTCTCTTTGGAATCGGGTCTGGTATTACTTTATTGACGGGCAGGAATATCCTCTTCTCCGGCACTCGCCAGGTGGTTTTCGGACTGATTGCCGCTGCAATAACCTACGGCATTGGACATCTTATTGGAGTCGCAGTTACAGGCTAAGTTTAGTTGATATTCAAGGAAAAGCACATGTCACGAGAATGGGTTGTTGAAGCCATTAGAAAGATCGAAAGTGATTTTCACCGTTCCGCCGATACACATCTTATCCGGTTGGAGCTACCGGCCACTCCGCAGATACATCTCTACATCAAAGATGAGTCTACGCACCCCACCGGAAGTCTCAAACACCGCCTGGCGCGTTCCCTCTTTCTATATTCCCTGTGTAACGGCTGGATTACGGCTAATACGACCATTATCGAGGCTTCTTCAGGCAGCACGGCTATTTCCGAAGCTTACTTTGCCCGTATGCTGGGGTTGCCTTTTATAGCGGTAATGCCGCGCAGTACTTCACCGGCCAAGATTGACCAGATTACCTTCTATGGAGGCCGGTGTCATTTTGTAGATAATCCGGCCCACGTTTATAGTGAAGCTCAAAGGTTGGCCTACGAATGTAAAGGTCACTATATGGACCAGTTTACCTATGCTGAGAGGGCGACCGACTGGCGCGGCAATAACAACATTGCCGAGGCAATTTACCAGCAAATGCAGTACGAAACTTACCCTATCCCTTGCTGGATTGTGGTAGGCGCCGGGACCGGCGGAACTTCCGCTACCATTGGACGCTACATTCGCTATCGCAGTTACGACTCGCAGTTGTGTGTGGTAGACCCCGAAAATTCGGTTTTTTACGATTATTACCGAACCCGCGACTGTACTCTAACCAGCCAGCGCGGATCAGATATTGAAGGTATTGGCCGTCCGCGAGTTGAACCTTCTTTTATCCCTGAACTGGTTGACCGGATGTTGCGAGTGCCGAACCCGGCCTCTTATGCTGCTATGCTATTCCTGGAAAGGATCAGTGGTAGAAAATATGGTGGCTCCTCCGGTACAAACCTGTATGGCGCTTTGCAACTGGCCGCAGAGATGGCTGATAAAGGTGAGGCAGGTTCTATTGTGACAATGGCCTGCGATTCAGGTGAGCGCTACCTGGACACTTACTATAACCCCGATTGGCTACTGGCTAACGGCTACGATATTGAGCCGTATTTGCAGCGCCTGGACCAGTTTTATGAAACGGGAGCCTGGTAGAAACAGGCTTAAATAAAATTCGGGGGTTTGTTTCTAAAAGGATTATAGTTTGCCGGAGCGGGAATCAAGCTTGATTCCCGCTCTACTTCTTTATACATTCGTGGGATTATGGAAAAATCAGGACTGGCAGAAATTACAGTAGCTGCGATACTTGTTAACCAGCGACTTAACTGAATTTATATATCCGGACGGATTATTATTATCTGAGGAGGGCGCATACCGAGGGATAATCTGCTCGATGGTGTAGAGATGCCACTGAGTACCGTAGGTATCGCGGACAAGGCGTACCCAGTCAAGCAACCCTTCGGTCCAACTATTGTAAGCCTTGAAACTGCCATTACCTCCAGAATCGTTGCACATTGAGCCCGGGGTACAACGGATGTTACCGAAGGATTTGTTGCGAGCGGCGGCGCCTTGCGTTCCCATCGAGGACTCATGCTGAAAAAAGGCAAGTGCCACTGCCGGGTCGCACAACTCGCGCACGCAAAGGGCATACATAGCGGTCGCTTCCGGCACTGCCGGGCTATTTCCCTCTTTTAAGAAATGCAGGAAAGTATCAAAGGTAATAGTGGGTCGCCCGATAGGGTTATAGAGGCCGGGTTGAAACTGAATGGAAAGACCATTGATAGCAGCCTGCGCCTGTGCGCCGGGACCGTTCGAGGATAGAGCTTTCAAAGCCCTGGCGGTATCCGGGTCAGTTGAAAAGGTCCAATCGGCTACAAAAGCATCCTGTGGTAGGCTTTCAAGTTCATCTGGTTGAGGCTGATAGTCGGCCTGTCTGGTAGCGGAAGCCGTAGCCAGCGGTTGACGCGGGCGATTGCCAGAGGCTGATGCTGGATAATTATTATCGCCTATAGCGCGGGCCCAGGCGCCCGAATCGTCCCGTACCTGAGAGGTTTTGGCCGACAAGGTCCGGTCAAAATTACCGTTGAGATAGAAAAGCCACGCAAAGATCAGGGCACTGGCCACGATAACTGCTAGTACGATGATGGTTTTAAGCCGTTGCGTAATAAAATTCATTTTTCAGTTCTTTAATGATTAACTGCCCGGGATACCTGCTTTATCTTAACATAATACCGGGGAATGTAAAGTAGTACTTTAGGCATTAGAAGCTTAATTTTGAGGCTTTCTTTTATGGTCCTCATGCTCCTGCAATGCCGGGGTTATGTGGCTGTCACAGGCGCTTGCGCTCACATTGTGTACTGAAATACGTACTGAAAAAGAAGGAGAAAAGACTTTATGCTGTATTTGCTCTATACTATAGCTCTTGCAGAATAGAGTTTGCGGTAAATACGGAATAGATATTAGAACTTTTCAAGAGATAATAGAAAGTTAATAGGACCTTATGACGGAGAAATTGACCATCGCGCAGGCAGCCCGCTATCCTCGACCTGGCATCAGTGGCCCCAAAGCGTTTCAGTTTGACCAGGCCGGTCAAAAAATCTACTACCTCTATACGGCAGAGGACGAGTTAGAGCAGCAATTGCGGGTGTATGATATCGCGAGCGGAGAGGAAAAGATCCTTTTTGGCGAGGTAAAACCTGAAAGTGGTACAGGCGCAAAACTTTCCCGCGAGGAAGAGTTACGCCGCGAACGCAAGCGCACTCGTGAAACAGGTGTCACCAGCTTTGAACTGGCCGGGGAGCAGCTTTTAATACCTTCCAGTGAGGGTCTCTATATCAGGCGGAATGAAAGCGCTGAAATTACCCTGCTGGCCGGAACCGCTGATGCCCAGGATGCACACTTTTCACCGGACGGCACAAAAATAGCCTTTGTCCGGGCCGGGGAATTGCAAATTTATGACCTGCAAGCCGGAACTACTCGTACCCTGACTACCGGAGCGGACGAGAGCAGAGGTATCACCAACGGCCTGGCTGAATATGCTGCCCAGGAAGAAATGGACCGTTCTGAGGGTTACTGGTGGAGTCCGGATGGGCAGTTTATCGCCTACGCGCATGTTGATAGCAGTAATATTCCCGCCTATATTATTGCACACCAGGGGCAGGCCGAAGGCATAGAGTATGAGGAACATCGCTATCCCTTTGCCGGGCAACCAAACGCGCGCGTAACGCTGGGAGTAATCAGCCTCGAAGGCGGCGAAACCCGCTGGATGAATCTCTCCTCAGAGGAGGATTTTTACCTGGCGCGAGTGGCCTGGCGGCCTTCCGGCGACCTGGCTGTGCAAATACTATCCCGTGACCAGCAGCATCTCAGCCTTTTAGCCCTTAATCTTCAGACCGGTCAGGCCACTACCCTGATTGAGGAACAGAGCCAGCCCTGGCTTAATCTCAATAATGATACCCGTTTCCTCAAATCCGGTGAAATTCTCTGGTCCAGCGAGCGGAGCGGTTTCCGGCATCTTTATTTGTACGATGCGCAGGGCCGGGAATTACGCACTTTAACTTCGGGAGAATGGCAGGTTATCAGCGTTACCGGATTGGATGAAGAGAAGCGGGAAGTCTACTTTATAGCTACGTTGCCCGATGTTTTAGAGCGGCAGCTTTTTGTAGTTTCGCTGGATAGTGGCGAACCAACACGGCTAACCAGGGAAACAGGCTGGCATGAATGCGCCGTTTCACCGAGTTTCAATTGGCTGGTAAATCGCTATAGCAATATCGAGCAATCGCCTGTAGTTAATCTTTACAAACTGGCAGAAGGTAAGCCTGAAAAGGCCGCTACCCTCTATCAATCTAACGGTATTACTGTCAAGGAACTGGGCTTGCAGGCACCTGAATTGACTTCCTTTACCACCCGTGATGGCAGCGCTACCCTGTACGCCGCAGTTTATAACCCACCCGAATTGGAGCCCGGTCGCCGCTATCCCCTGATAGTGTCGGTCTACGGTGGACCGCACGCTCAGCGCGTCGCTAACCAATGGGACCTGACAGTTGATTTGCGCGCCCAGTACCTGGCCCAGCATGGTTTTGTGGTGTTAAAAGTGGATAATCGGGGCAGCTTCAATCGCGGCCTGAAGTTCGAGGGGGCGATTGCCCGTGATATGGGCAGACTGGAAGTCTCCGACCAGGTAGATGGGGTAAATTTCCTGGCGCAGCGAGATTATGTAGATGCGGGCAGGGTAGGCATTTATGGCTGGAGTTATGGTGGTTACATGACCTGTATGGCTCTGTTGCGAGCGCCTGAAGTCTTCAAAGTAGGCGTAGCAGGCGCTCCTGTTACCCACTGGGATGGCTATGATACCACTTATACCGAACGCTATATGAGTACTCCCGCTGACAATCCTCAGGGTTACGAAGATAGCGCAGTAGTCAGCCACGTAGAGAATTTAGAGGGCAAGCTTTTACTGGTGCATGGCATGGTTGATGAAAACGTGCATTTCCGGCATACTGCTCGCCTGATTGATGCTCTTACCGAAGCGCAAAAAGATTATGACCTGCTGATCTTCCCCGAGGAACGTCATATGCCCCGGGATGCGAAGGGCCTGGAATACCAGGAACGCCGGATTGTAGAATACTTCCAGCGTAACCTTTAATTCCGGGTTTTCACAGACCTTTTAAAGCGAGCTAAAGAGAAATTTGTTACCACCTGGAGATTGTTTATCCTGCGATCAGACTAATTTCCAGAAGTAACAAATTTCTCGATTTCTTTTAAGCCGCCAGCTTTTACAGGTTTAGAGCGCGAGGGATAGCTAATTGAAAAAGACTCCAGTTAGTGGACATGCGTAGTCAATGGCAGCGGGATTGCATTCGTTTCTGCCAGCCCGGATAAGCCATAGCCCCTCTCGATCAACTCTTTGAAGCGCCCGGCAAAGCGGGCCATAGGAGCGCCATCTACAAGAGTATGATCGAAACTCAATGTCAGGCAGAGGTATTCGCGGTTGACTATCTGACCATCTATTACGCAGGGCTTTTGACTGATACCGCCCAGGGTGACTTGAGTACGGTAGGAGACGGGAATACCCCAGCCCGCTCCTTTGCCGAACATGCCTATGGCACTAAGGCCAACCGTTCCGCCATATTTCTTGAACATGCGCGGAGATCTGACAAGCAACCACCAGAAGATCGGCCAGAAAAATCTAAAGAGTATCAGCGGCATAAATTCAAATCTCTGGAAGCCTTCCCAGACCTGCCGGACTTCCTGCGCCTGGGCTTGCCGGATTTCCCGGTGAATTTCTCCCAAAGTTTTTTTATTTGCCCCTCGAATAATATAAATCACCGGCTGTTTTTGCCCTAACATGTCTCGCTCGATGGCGGTCGCCACATCCACATCATCAAATATCACGAGGTGCCCGCTACCCTTACGACAGACCTGTAAGACTTTGTTCTCATCTATAGCTCTGGCTAAACAGGTAACGATAAAGGCAGTAAATGAGATCGATTCTCCGGTTTTCGCTTTGTGTTCGCGCAGCAACTCGCGGGCTTCAGTCACATCCACTTCGAGCAAACCGTGGATCATCGGAGTATGCTGAGCGGATTTTAAGGTCAGCGCAAGCGCCTGGCGCAATTTCGAGTACTCAAGCACCTCATAATGATCGGATTGCTTACGCATGGTAATTGCCTCCTGTGACTTCACATTACCCGAATAGAGTAGACTTTTACTATAAAACTTTTTCAAGTCCTGGCTGACAACTGTCAGCCAGGACTTGATGAGGTACAAATAGGATAGGCGGCTTTATGAGATTGTTCCTTCAAAGTCGTAGCTATAAGTGCCAAAAACTTTCTCTTCCACGTGTAACTTGAGCCTGTCACCGCTGAATTCCAGCCTTGCTTCGGTTTCCTGAATTTCTGGCGCTGACTGTATCTGCTGGACGACCAGTGTCTTTTCGTCAGCCCAGTAAGCTCGCCGGGCAGCAAAACCTCCGCCTTCCAGGGTTTCTATCCTGTAAACATTGTCCAGACCCACCGCTACTGATGCGGTTGCCTGGTCCGCACCATTTTGCTGCACCACGTTTATCTGAACTTCCGCTTTACCTTCTGCAAAATTAAAAGTAAGGTTTTTCCAGCCTACCGGGTTATCTGGCAATGAAAAAGCTTTTCCTGAAATACTTCTGGCAATAGGTGGCAGGGCTTGCACAGGTTTCAAAGGGTTATTCAAGTATGCGACCTTATCCCGCAAACTCTGGAGAGCCACGGGGTTTGCTGAGAGCGGCTTATCTGATTTAGCAGCCGGAATAATATAATCCTCAAGCAGTCGCAAGATGACCGGGCCTTTATGCCAGTCGATAGCTGAAGTCATTACTACCACCATATTGCGGCTTTTAACCACCTTGATCATCTGTTCCCCAAGACCCTCAGCCGCAAAGTGGGTAGGATATACCCAGAAGAGATAGCCGTAATCCTTTTGATTTTCACCGGTCGCATGCACCCTGGTTGAAGCAGTTACCCAGTCTTCCGGCACTACTTGCTTGCTCTCCCATTTACCACCTGCCAGGTACAATAGCCCGAATTTGGTCATGTCGCGTGGTTTCATGGAGATGCCGTAACCGCCAATCGTTATCCCCTGGGGGTCTTTATCCCATTTGACGTCGGCACTGGCGATGCCTAGTGGATCAAACAGGCGGGATTGGGCGTAAACGGAGGTAGGCATACCGGTGGCTTTGGTCAGAATAGCTGAGAGCAGATGGACGCCTGCCGTACAATAAACCAGTTTCTGACCCGGAGCAGAAGCCATTGGCAGGTCCAGGGTAAATTGAATCCAGTCCTTACTGGCTTCCATAGCGCCATTGAGCTTGTCGTCTCCGCAATCCAGGCCCGGCCGCATGGTTAGGAGATCTTCGATAGTAATTGCTTCTTTGTTTTGATCGCGGTTAGCAATAGTGCGTTCAGGGAAAAAGCTGAGTACTTTCTGGTTAACATCTTTGAGAAAGCCTTCGTGCAGAGCAATTCCAACTAAAGCTCCCATAACACTCTTGGTGACGGAGTACACCTGGTAAGGCATATTGAGGGTAAAAGGTTGATTGGCTGCCTCAAGCAGAATGTAACCGTTGCGGGTTACTGTTAGCGTGCGGACATTCACATTATCCTGCTCAATATGATTGAGAGTGGTGAGGAGTTGTTGTGAGTCCACTCCTTGCTCTTCAGGAGTCGAGGTACGCCAGCCTGTCGTTGGCCAGTACTGGGGTAAAAAAGCTCCCGAACTGGTCGTGGCAGTAGTTGAGGGCAAAGTGGCGGTGGCGCCGGGAGTGGCGTCACCACAGCCAGCTAGCATGAAAGTCATGACCATAACCACTACCAACAGCAAATCGAGCGGCTTTAGAAAGCCGGTTGCACCTCCCCGGGTTGTTCTTACTTTTAACTTCATCATAAAAAACCTCTTGCCCTGTTGGTTAATCAGGCATTATTCGGGTTCTCTTTTACTCAGACGGTAGAGTCTTAAACCGACCAGAATGAACCAGGCTGGCAGAAGCAGTCCATAGAGGAAATAGCCTGGTCCTATCACGTCTCGTAAGGCCTCGCTCAGCATACCTATTACGCCTGTCAGGATACCCAGATAGGCCACGCTTCTGGCAAAGACGCCTTTTAACATAACCAGTGAGAAGATCAGAATGCCCGCCGCAGTCAGGATACCTATCACATTCAGGGAGTTACTCAGGGCAATAAAACTTTCAGCCGCGGTGGCCAGGCTGGTTCGCTGAGCAGTCGTGGTAGCGGCTACAAACTGGTCGCTCAAGTACAGCAGGTTGCCGTTGAGAGAAGGAGGACTGCTGTTGATAGCCAGCGCCAGAACCTCGGAGACAATACCGGTAAGAGCGCCTAACGCCGCATAACTTTTATTCAAATGCTTTAGCGCCAGATAGAGCGCCAGGAAAACTACCATTGCCGGAAGACTGAGACCCACGAACGATACCAGTTCAGCTATGTAGACCGGCTTATTATCGGCAATATAGAGGAGTACCTCTGAACCTCCTGATAGTGGGGGTTGCGGCGCAACGAAGAGAAGGATAAGTGGCACAATAATCAGAAGAACATAGAGAGCGGATGATATACTCCCAACCCAATAAAGGCTTCTCCAGGATGGGTCTGCGTTGCCGGGAGTATCTCTCGAAGCTTTTCCGGCCCATCCTTTAGTGCTTAAGGTTGCCATATTAAACCTCATCCCAATGTTAGACTACTCGGCTTTATCGCTGAGCACACTTCTTTTTTCATAATATCCTGGCCGGGTAAAATATGAGGTAATCTGGAATGTACAGCAGGTAAATTTTTACAATAAAAATGAGCAGCGAGCCTGTCATAAATAGCTCACTGCTCGGGTTAGTTATTCTACTTTACTGAGAAGGCTCGCGCGGCCTGGCGGAATAGCTGTTAAAGAAGTTTATTCAGTATACTGGGGCGAGCGGGCATAGCGACCAAGTACCTGCATCATCTCGTTAATCTTATCGTTGGCGGCTTCTCCACCTTCGCTTATCGCGTCTGTAACGCAGCCTCTCATATGATCTTCGAGCAGCAAAACGCTCACCTGCTGTAAAGCGGCCTGTACCGAACTGATCTGCGTGATAATATCTATACAGTATTTGTCGTCTTCGATCATGCGTTGCAATCCACGCACCTGTCCCTCTATGCGCTTCAAGCGTGCCTGTAATTTATCTTTATCGGCGTGATAACCGTGCATACTCAACTCCTTGGAACTAGTTTTTGACTGGTAACAGTATACCCCCCTATAGTATAAAAGTCAAGTGCTTCTTAAACCTGTTCTTTGAACAGGAAAAACGGCCGTGCACAGGTTACACCGCCGCTTTGAGAAGTATGAGATGAAATGAGTTTAAGTCAAGCTATCCCGGCTACATTTCGCAATAGCCAGACGGTTATAACACCTACTACCATTGCTGGCAGAATATTTCCGGTGCGGATAGCAATAAGGGCCGTGAAAAGAGTGGCTATAATTTCTGCCGGGCCGCCTGTAAGTATGCCGGGCGCTACCAGGGCTACCAGCACCGCTCCTGGAATGTAAGAGAGCCAGGCCTCGACTCGTCTTGAGAGGGTGAAGCGGTCCATCAGCCAGTAACCGCTCACTCGCGTGGCATATGTTACTATGGCCATGCCAAGAATGGTAACAAAGGTTTCTAAACTAATCTGCATGCAGCCAGGCTCCTACCAGACTACCGGCCACTCCGCCGCTTAATATATACCACTTGCCCGGTATCAAATAGTAAGTTGCTACTGCCACTCCCGCAGCCACCAGCCAGGGAATTAAATCAGGTTTACCTTTCCACATACCCACCAGCAGTGAAATAAAAACGGCTGTAAAGGCAAAGTCCAGGCCCCATTGGGCCGGGTCGTTAATAATGCTTCCTAGTCCTCTCCCCAGGGCCGTAGAACCAAGCCAGGCACTCAGCACTGTTACGCCGCTACCCAGCATAAAAGCGCCGTTGCGGGAGCCCCTGGCATATTGTGCTATGGTGAGGGCCCAGCTTTCATCGCTCAGGAAGAAAAAGCTGACGTAGCGCTGTAAGCGGGTTAAACCGGAAAAGTAGGGGCGCAGAGCGGCTCCCATTAAGATGTGGCGTAAATTAACAATCAGGGTAGTAAAAATAATAATAAAGATCGGCAGAGGCGCGGTCCAGAGACCCAGGGCGGTAAGCTGAGAGGCTCCTGCAAATACCAGCCCACTCATCATAATAACTTCAAGCAGGCTCAAGCCGCTCTGTCCGGCCAGTACTCCGAAGACCAGACCGTAGGTAAAGACTCCTACGGCGACCGGTATGCTTAACTTTGCCCCGGCTAACGCACCTGCCAGAGTGAAACTCATGCCACTTTCGGCTGGTTCAACCACCGGTTGAACATTTGATTTTCGATTTAACATATCCCGATTTTAGGGGTAGGCGCGCAGATTGTCTTGTATATTCTTGCTATTCAGCACATACTGGCCGGGTGTAACCCCGATTATGCGCTTGAACTGGCGGGTAAAATGGCTCTGATCTACAAAGCCGGTTTCGTGCGCCACAGTTGCGATAGGCCAACCCTTGAGCAAGAGGGTTTTGGCTCGCGAGATTCGGATCTGATTGAGGTAAGTATGGGGAGGTAAGCCTGCGGCATCGCGGAAAATTCTTAAAAGGTGAAAAGGACTCAACCCGGCTATCTGTGAGAGATGCTCAAGAGTCAGGTTTTCATAGTAATGGTTTTCCAGGTAATCGCGCACTCTCCTGACCACCTGTTGTTCTTCTCCTGTTCGACGAACCGCAGGGCGATCATCGGCGTGACGGCTGACAAATTGCCCGAAAAACCAGAGCATCCGAGATTGGCGTTCAAGGGCAGGTAGAGGTTCTTCCAGGGCCTGGTGCAGTTTCACCAGTTGTTCAGCCAGGGGTTTATCGGTTATAACGGGTTCAGCAAAGAATGGCACATCTCGCGAGCGCCCGGCGATCTGAGAGGAAGCTTCTTGCAGCAGGGCAGAATCAGGATAGAGCATGCGGTAGGACCAGCCTTCTGGCCTGTAAGCCTGCCCGGTATGCATTTCGCCCGGGTTAATCACCACTAAACTACCTTCCGGTGCCACGTGCCGGGTATGGCGGTACTCAAATTCTTCCGCTCCTTTTACAATTACACCGATAGCATAACCATCATGAGCATGACGAGAAAAAGCATGAGTAACATACCTGGCGTGTAAAAACTCCAGGTTACCCAGGTCAGGGTCTAACCAGAAATTTGTACTTTCTTTTATGTTCCACGCCTTCAATTCTGTGCTCCTGCCCTTCACTTTTGGCGAATGATTATCCTGCTACCCATCCACATAGTTTAACGCTGATTTTGCTGCCTGTATAGTATATTCTTGCTGGAACTGGCACAGGACTGCCCGAAATCCTGGATATACTATCAATTTTAGCCCTTGCGAAAGCCCGGACTTAACATAAAGATTTTTATTTGCTTATACTGGTACACAATTTGCTTTTAGTATTGTAGTTATTAACCAGGAAAGTGATGCGGCCCGGCGTTGCCAGCAACATTTATACAGACCGGTAACGCCGGGGATAGCAAAAATTTGTAGTAGTTATCAAAGGATGGAAAATAAGTGGACAGCAGTAATCTGGGTGGCAAGGCCGGTCGCCTTGCACGTCAAACCGCGAATAAAGCTGATGGTACTGCCAATGAGGTGGCCCGTAATGAGTGGGTTCATCGCCTGGGGCGTCTGGGTTATGCTACCAGAGGTATAGTTTACCTGCTTGTTGGTGGACTGGCTACCGTCGCGGCGCTTGGTCATGGCGGCCAGTTAACCGACAAAAATGGTGCGCTCCGAATTATACATGACCAGCCACTGGGTCAACTATTACTGGGGATCGTGACTGTAGGCTTGTTTGGATATGCTTTATGGAGCCTGATAAAAGCTATTGCGGATACAGAAAATAAAGGGACAGATCCTAAAGGGATAGTGGTTCGAATTAGCTACGCCGTCATAGCTTTGTCCTACGGCTTCCTGGCATTTACCGCCTTACAACTCCTGCTGGGTTCAGGTAATGGCGGGCAAAGCTCCGACACTAAAACTCAGGACTGGACCGCTCGCTTTCTGAATTTGCCTTTCGGACAGGCTCTGGTAGTAATTGCCGGATTGATAGTGCTGGGCGCCGCGGCAGCCGAATTCTACCAGGCTTATAAAGCAAAACCACTCGATCACTTGAACCAGGCTGAAATGAGTCCCAAAATGCGTCAGGGTGCAAAATGGTTCTGCCAGATAGGTCTGGCCTCTCTGGGTGTAGTGATTGGTCTAATCGGCCTGTTCCTGATTATTGCCGCGCTCCAACACAACCCAAGCCAGGCAAAAGGCCTGGGTGGAGCTTTACAGGAACTGGCTAAACAACCTTATGGGCAAGTTCTGCTGTGCCTGGTATCGCTTGGCCTGGCTATTTACGGCGTTTATTCTCTATTTGAAGCTCGTTATCACCAATTCACCACCAGCAGAACCCGTAGAACCAGTAAATAAACTTTTTCCCAAAGAGAAAAACCGCCTGCGGAATGATAGATCGCAGGCGGTTTTTTTAAGGAATACAAAAGGTATATCCGGTTATAGTAAAACTTGCTCCCCATTACTATAAACAATAGCATTCCCCTCTTTATCAAAAACGGATACAGTCTGCCGTCCCGATACCTGCCAGGCTCGCTTACCTTCCTGCTGATTCGGAAAGTGTACCAGGGCTGTATCTTCGTCTACTCCGATAATAGTTAACGCTTCTTCCTGCGGAGCGCCGGTCAGAAAATCCTTGAACTGGGCCGGATTAACAAAACGGCCTGCCCGCATCCGGTCAAAATGTGGGAAAGTTATCAGGCCGGGGATCAGGCCCAGTGCCCTGACTAATTGAGGCGGCTGGCCACTCATCGCTGCTCGGATGTTAATAGTATAACCTCCAAAAGCCATAGCTCCGGCGCTACATCCGGCCAGCACTGCACCACGGGCGTGGGCTTCTCTGATAATTTGCCAGGCAGGGGTATCGCGTAGAGACTCAATCAAGTGGTTAGGATTGCCGCCCGAAAAGTAAAAAAAGTTGCTCCTTTTCAGAATATCCAGCACTTTTTCGGCACTGGCGTCTTCGCGACCAATCAACCAGACCGGCTCGACCTGCGCCCCCAGTTTTGAAAAGTGCCGGACTCCCATCTCGTTCCAGCGTTCAGGATTTCCCGGTTCCAACCCGCTTGCCGTGGGAATGACGGCCACACGGGCAGTTTCTGGACCCCCCAGGGTGTTCAGCAATAAATGGTCAGTTTCATTCATCACATCCAGATACTCGCCAGAGCCTACTAATGCGACTGCGCCTGCTAGCTCTACCCGGGAATCAGCGCTCTGCTCCATTCGATTTATTCCTTTCTAATATAAATGTTTTTGATATAGCTAATTCTGAGTAAACAATTTTTGTAGAAATAAAGCCATGGTATGAAGCAGTTTAACGTAAGTGATAGGGAAAAACCAGTTGGCGCGGTGTGCCGGTTTCGGCGAAGTTAGAAACGCGCACACCTAGAAGGCGCAGGGGTGTCCCGGGTTTCCAGACCCGGCGCATCAGGCGACCGGCGGCAGTGGCTATCTCATCAGCCTGGTCGGTGGGTGAAATTAGCGTGATAGCTCGCGTGACAGTTCGCCAGTTATTAAAGCGCAGTTTGATTGCTACTGTGCGGGCCAGCAATGCCTGATCTTGCAAGCGTTTTTCAAGGTCGTTAGACATCTGCCGGATATGCTTCCAGAGTTCACGCCGATCGCTGATGTCTTCAAAAAAAGTATGCTCGGAAGAGAGCGATTTAGTCTCGCGGGTGGTTTCAATCGGGCGATTATCCTGTCCGGAGGCCCGTTCCTGTAATTCACGTCCCAGGCGCGGCCCGAACTGCTCGCGCAGCATATCGAGATCGGCGACAGCCAGGTCAGCAATGGTCTGGATACCCATTTCGTTCAGGCGAGCGGCCCACTTTGGGCCAATCCCATGCAGCTTGCCAACCGGGAGGGGTCCCAGGAAATCGGGCTCATAACCGGGTTCTACTACCGTCAGCCCCCCTGGTTTGCGATGCCCGCTGGCCATTTTAGCAGTCAGCTTATTAGAGGCGACGCCTACAGAGGCAGTCAGGCCGGTTTCACGCACCAGCATCTCCTGCCAGCCTGCCGCTACTTCCGCTCCGCTGATGGTTTGCTGTAACTGGGTGATATCGGCATAAGCCTCATCAATGCTGACCTGTTCCAGCAGCGTAGTTTCACGGCGGAGCAACTTCATCACTTCGCGTGAAACTTCCTCATACAAATCGTGGCGCACGGGCAGATAATTTCCCTGGGGACAGAGTTTGCGGGCCTGCGCTACCGGCATAGCGCTATGGACACCAAAAGCGCGGGCTGCGTAAGAGGCAGTCGCCACCGCGCCTCGCTGAGTAGTAGGATCGCCCATAACTACAATTACGGGCTGGCCTTTCAGCACCGGGTTTAACATTTCTTCGACACTGGCATAGAAAGCATCCAGGTCCAGGTGGATAATACAACGAGCCCAACTCATGATAGCTACCGGCTTTTTGGTATCTACAAATTAGAACATCCAATCTATTTTAACACACTCGGCCCGTTATGAACGCTTTTGTTAAAAGATTTGGCACAGGCTGTGCAGAGCTGAATTTGCTGAGTTGTGATAATAATTTTAATCCACTGATTAAAGGCGGTACTATTAAGACCGCCGGAGTTAGAAGGAGGATTTAATGGGTTACGACCAACTGGTTAAAACCGTACGAGAGAAATTACAACTGGGAAACGATGAGCAAGCGGTCCGCGCTATTGAAGCAACCTTACGTACTCTATCGGAGCGCCTGGCCGGGCGTGAAGCCAGCCAGCTTGCCGCGCAACTGCCGGTAGAGTTTCGCGGGGCTGTTAAAGAAGCCATTGATAAAGCCGGAGAGCCATTCTCGATGGATGAATTCTACCAGCGAGTGCGTAAACGCGAGTCAATTGACCAGATGAACCTGGCTGCGGCTATTCAGCACGCCCAGACCGTAATGGCCTTGATATGCCAGACAGTCACCCCCGGTGAAGTGGCTGATGTGCGTGCTCAATTGCCACCTGAATACAACGACCTGTTCTCGCAGGTGCAGACGAGCCCTACCAATCAGGGTAGCTCAACCCAACCTGGCAATCAGGCCTGATAAGTGGCAATAAAAATTCCCCGCTGAGCGGGGAATTTTTATTCTGCCGCAAAGTCTACCTGGCAGCCGCGTGACTCTTTTGCTGAGTTTCTTTCAGATGAGCGTGAGTAGGAATCATCAGTACGGGTAAATGACTCTTGCGCATAACATCTTCCGCTATGCTTCCCAGGAAGAGATGGCCCATTTCACCGCGAGCATGGGTTGCCATAACAATTGCACTGGCTCCTACCTCAAGAGCATATTCGGCTATTTCATTTTCGGTAGCGCCCAGTTTGACTGTTTTAACGGTTTTCACCTCTTTATAGGCTAACTCCTCGGCAACTTTAGCAAGATAGCCTTCGGCCCCGGCAACTCGCTGTTCATTATTCGCTTTGATTTCCGCATCCGAGTAATCGAGCTCTACCATGTCGGTATAGACTGCGCTGGAAGCCGGATAAACGATGCTAAGCAGATGCAGGGTGGCTCCAAACCCGAGGGCCAGTTGGGCGGCGGGTTCGATAGCAGCCGCTCCTATTTCTGTTCCCTCTAACGGTAAAACAATACTGCCGTCTATTCCGTCAAAACAGTCGCTATAGGGCTCTTCCGCTCCGCTTAGAGTTTCGACCAGGGTATGTTCATGTTTTTGTTCCTGGGGGCGGACCAGCATTACTGGAACGCTGCTGCGCCGTAAAATCTGACCGGCTACGCTACCCAATACCAACCGGGAAAAACCGCTGCGTCCGTGAGTAGTCATTATTATGAGGTCTACTTTTTCGAAGGGTGCCAGTTCGCTTATCTCTTTTACCGCGTCTCCGTATACCACCATGTGAGTGACCCTGGCAGCTTCCATATGCGGGCTATTTGACTCATTTGTAATAGTGCTAACTACCTGCTCAAGGTATTCTTCAGCCTGTTTGATAATCTCCATCTCGCGGTTCGTACTGTCAACCATCAGCGAAGGCACTTCAACCGCGCGCATCAACAGGATCTGGCCGTTGAGCCGGTTAGCAAGCCTGACTGCATAGGGCAGCACTTTTTCAGAGAGGACAGAGCCATCCAACGGAACCAGAATCTTATTGAACATAACCTCAAAGCCTCCTTGCTTCAATGGGAACCAGAGGTTAAACTGCGGGACCGGCTGAACGGGAAAAACGTACGATTTTAAAGGGCAATCTCAGCTCTGTCCTTGAATCTCCGCTCCCTTAACATCTAACTTTACTACCCTTATTTTATTTAGTTAAAGTTAATTTTGAAGTATAAATGAGTCAATAAAAGGTAAAAGCAATCCCGACTACCTGCGAAATATGGAAGAAGACTATTCATTTTTTAACCTGGTTTTAACCACAATACAGGTTAGTTTTAACCCTGGTACTGTACAGTAGTTTTAGAAGTGGAAGCAGGTTAGTGAGGAAAGTTATAAGTAACTCCTGGTAGATTCTTTTGAATATTAGAAAGGAGCGCGAGAGTATTTTCAAGATTTACTTCAAATCTACTCTTGCGGCGTTTTGACTATGACTACTACACACATTCCGATTCAAGTCACCTTTCATAACATGAAGCCTTCCGAGGCTCTGGAAGCCACTATTCGCCGAAAGGCTGAAAAACTCACTTCCTTTTACGAACGTATTATCAGTTGCCAGGTTTTTGTAGATTTACCACATCTGCATCAGCAGCAGGGCAAATGCTTTCATGTAAAAATTGATCTGGAAGTACCCGGTGAACACATTATTGTAAATCGCGAAATAGGCCAGAGCACCGCCCATGAAGATCCTTATGTGGCCGTTCGGGATGCTTTTGACGCGGCCAGAAGGCAACTTCAGGAATTCGCGCAACGCGTTAGAGGTGACGTTAAAACGCATACTCCGCCGCCGCTGGCAGAAGCGGAATAGTTTGAATAAAAAGAGAAGCGGGCCAGTACATTTGGCCCGCTTCTCTTTTACCTAATCGTCTACTTCAATGGTATCCAGTTTGTAATCCGGGTTTTCCCCTCCAGCGGTCGAATCATCGTCCGCTTTGTACGGTTCTACGCCGGCCTCTTCTAAATGCCGGATAACCTGGCGTATACGGATAGCCGCGTGGGTCCTATCGTATCCCATTATTTCCAGCCAATCCAGGACGCTCTGGCACTCGGCCAGCATTTCAGGAGCGTAGTGCAAAAGTCTTGCCTCGTCAACAGCTACCTTTATCATAACCGCCTCCTTTTAACTCAAGCATTAGCTATTGTGATTTCACTATAGCAGCCAGCGGAAAAAATTCTGGTATGAACTGGTATAAAGCAGGTTAAAATTTACCTTCCGACTAAAACAAAAAGCTCTCCGGTTGTAAGAGAGCTTTTTGATCAGTTAATTTTAGCGGGCCAGAATACCGGCTAGTTTAATCAAATTAGGATCTAAGGGCTTTTTGCTGGAAACTACTATATCCAGGGGGGTCGTAGCAATTTCGCACTTGAC
This sequence comes from Chloroflexia bacterium, assembly GCA_036261665.1. GTDB lineage: Bacteria > Chloroflexota > Chloroflexia > Chloroheliales > Chloroheliaceae > 54-19. The sequence continues at coordinate 29,824 of DATAKM010000027.1, read as the reverse complement.
CATGCCCACCAGCACACCGGTCTGTCCCTGTTCCAGGGCATCGACTGCCGCCGCTCCCAGGCGAGTGGCCAGTAGACGATCAGCTACCCCCGGCGTAGCGCCTCGTTGAATATGCCCCAGAATGGTAGCACGCAGATCAAAGCCCAGGCGGTGACTATGCTCTTCAAAATACTTGGCAAGCCCTGCTGCGTTATAGCGAGCGCCTTCCGCAACCACTACCAGTGCATGGGCCTTACCACGTTCGTATGCCTCGCGTAGTTCCTGGGCCACTATTTCCGGGTCGGTTTCCACTTCAGGAATAATAATCGCTTCCGCGCCACCAGCGATTCCGGCCATCAGGGCCAGGTAGCCACAATCGCGGCCCATCACTTCTAGCAGGAAGGCTCTTTGATGGGAGGAGGCCGTTACTTTAAGCCGGTCAATCGCTTCCAGGGCTACGTTTAGGGCGCTATCTACGCCTATCGTTACATCCGAGCCAAAGAGGTCATTATCAATAGTTGAGGCGACACCCACTACTGGAAAGCCCATTTGCGCCAGGCTATAAGCCCCGGTCTGAGAACCGTTCCCGCCAATTACTACCAGACCATCAATATCGTGCTGGTTTAACATGCGAATAGCTTTGAGCCGGCCACTTTCGGTTTTAAATTCAATACAACGGGCGCTGCCCAGCATCGTACCACCCCGCTGGATGATACCACCCACGTCACGGGCTCCCAGCAGAGACATTTCACCATTTATCAAACCCTGATATCCGTGCTGAATACCGTAAACCTGCCATTTTTTATCAATTCCTGTGCGTACTACTGCCCTGATCGCGGCATTCATACCGGGCGCATCACCGCCACTTGTCAGTACTGCAATGCGTTTCATACTGCCTCCTGCTTTATTTCCGATTACTTTCAGTCAAATCAAATAGATCCGCTCAGCACTGCGCGGTTAATGCCCACATCTTTATTTCCACTTTTGGTTCTGAGGTGAGGGGACCAAAGGAGCCACTCACCTCACCAATTAAAACTTTGTTTCTACCAGATAGATACTTTTGTGCGGCGAGGAAATTCCTCGCGCTGTTCTTCCACCCGTCGAGTAGCCCAGGGCAAGACTTCCAGGCGTTCTTCCGGAATGGGCTTGCCCGATATTTCGGAATAACCGTATGTGCCGTTGTGGACGCGTTGTAAGGCTTTGTTGACATCACTTAAAGTGGCTTTCAACATATCCCTTTGAGTGAGAATACACTCCAGGTCGAAGACATCACTGGCCGCGTCATCGCTCTCCGCACCCTCCTGATACTGATCGCTGGTATTTTCTCTGATTTCGTTTTCCATACGATCCAGATCTTTCTCTAAACGCTCTTTCTCATCCAGTAGACGCTTCTCAAACGCAGCAAGTTTATCTTTTTCCATAGTGATTTTCTCCGTTGAAAACACTCTTAAATCCAATAAAGCCCGATATCTTGAAACATTCTAAGTATAGTCAGCGAAGGTAAAAAGCAACCTCAATAAGAGTAAACGCTCGGTAAACATAATAGTTGAGCCGGGTGGCATTGAACTTAGGAGGCAATAAAAAACCTCCTGCCGGAGGGCTTTATACTTTGCCGCTTCAGCAGGAGGTCCGGAGAAAGCCTGTTAAGGCTGTTTATTTTGTTTAGGAGCGTTCATCAATCGGAATGTAATGCTGGTCCACCGGACCGACATACTCGGCGCGAGGTCTAATCAGACGGTTATCCGCATACTGTTCCATGATGTGAGCTAACCAACCGGAAATACGGCTGGTCGCGAAAACCGGCGTAAAGAGTTCAATCGGAATGCCCAGCGAGTAGTAAACGCTGGCGGAGTAGAAGTCTACGTTTGGTAACAGACCCTTCTCGCGCACCACTACATCGTCAATCCGGGTGGACATTTCGTACCACTTGGTTTCGCCCTTTAGTTCGCCAAGCGCCTTGCTCATTTTCTTGAGGAACTTGGCACGCGGGTCGCCGTTTTTGTAAACGCGATGCCCGAAGCCCATAATCTTTTGCTTGTTGTTCAGAGCGTCGTCAATGAACTGGTCAACATTATCCATTGAGCCAATCTTGAGCAACATGCGCATTACCGCTTCATTCGCGCCACCGTGCAGAGGGCCTTTGAGCGTACCAATAGCGCTCACTATACCGCTGTGCATATCGGCCAGGGTAGAAACAGTGCTGCGGGCGGAGAAAGTTGAAGCATTTAATTCATGGTCTGCGTGTAAGACCAGGGCTGTATCAATCGCCTTTACCGCTACCTCGTCCGGCTCTTCCCCGTTTAGCATATAGACGAAGTTGGCCGCTACCGATAGATCGTTGCGCGGCGCGACCGGTTCTTTGCCTTCACGCAAGCGGCCAATCGCAGTGACGATAATCGGAATCTGTGCGGTCAGGCGGATAGCCTTGCGCGAATTCGCTTCTTTTGACATATCGGCGGTATCAGGGTCGTATAAGGCCAGGGCTGAAACTGCCGTACGCAATAAATCCATTGGATGAACATCGGTTGGATAACTTTTTAGCTGTTCCAACACTTGCGGGGGAAGAGAAGCGCTACTGCGGAGTTGGCTGTTAAATTCATCCAATTCTTTACGATTTGGTAATTTTCCATACCAGAGCAGATAGACTACTTCTTCATACGAGGCGTTTTCGGCTAGCTCATCAATAGTAATACCTCTGTAGGTTAACTCGCTACCAATAATAGAGCTAATCGAAGACTCCAGGGCTACTACGCCCTCTAATCCTTTAGACCCTTTATCTGCTTTTGCACTTTCAGCAGTCTGGGTGACACTTTTATCAAGTTTTTCAACCGACATTGGTTTACTCCCTCTTCTGTCGTTTAAGATCTTGGCCGGGTTGCCCGTCCGTTTTTACAGGGCGACTTTAGATTTTCCCAGGAATTACCTGTTTAGTTCAGCTTTTCTCTACCTGCTATCTGGCAAAGCATTGTCACTTGTGATAATTATAACTCAAAAGGGAATATGCTACAAATAAACTCAATAAGACTCTTCTATGTACCCTAGAGACAATCCTTATGCTTTTGCTGAATTACAAAGTAGAAGTCGATAGCACTTTTGCCAGAAAAGCGTTTATTTCTTCCAGTTCTTCCATAGAAATTTCATGATCTCCCGGAAATTCATAATATTCGACCAGTGCTCCGGCCTGTTTTAACAAATCACGCGTGGCTCTTCCGGCTAAAACTGGTACAACCGAGTCATAAGTGCCATGTCCAATAAAGATAGGTACTTTGCGCTTTCCAGCCTCGTTTACAACCGCTTCCAGGTCACCCTGGTCATTGAGATAGTATTCTTGTGTAGAGCCGGGACTCAGCCAGTTAAAAGGAGCGTTGGCAACCAGAAAACTGCTCAAGGCCACCAGTCCGGCCAGTTTTTCCGGGTAGCGCAAGCCCACTTCCAGTGTCATCATGCCGCCCTGGCTAAAGCCGCCCAGCACTATTTTATTCGCTGGCATCTGGTAACGCTGCCGTAAGTCGTCTAGAAGCGCGGTAACAACCGGTCTTGCCCCTGCGGTATTGCCGCCCAGGTTGGATTGATCGAAACGGAACCACTCAAAGTAGGCTCCCGGTAAGGGTAAAGGAGCGGTTGGGAAGATGAAACGGTAATTATCCATTGAAATCATATCAGCAAAGCCGACGTAACTTTCGCCCCAGTCACCTCTTCCATGCATGATTATAACCAGCGGCAGGTTACGATCTTCACAATTTTCAGGCGCTACTTCAACACATTTCAAACCGGCAGCTTCGTATCGGCTAATTTTCATCTTTACTTTCCACTTTATACAAACCAACTTCCATTACCTGGTTACCTTTTCCGGTGAAAAAGTGGCGGGCCCTCTCAATGTTTTGAATGCCCAGGCGTTCGGCCACCCGTAAGCCAAATTCGACATAGGCATGGCCCTGTGCCGTGATAATATTATCCACTTCGATCAGAGGTTCATAGCGAAAACCAGTTTCCGGTATACCCAGAAACCGGCGTTGTTCCGAGCTAAGAGTTACGGTATAAGGCCGCTTCTCCAGCAATCCGGCTTTAGCTACTACAAACCCGCCGCTGCAAATAGCCGCCACTATTTTACCCTTTTCTTGCATAGCCTGTACCAGTGCAAAGAGTGGATAAGCTTCGGCAAGCGCTTCTAAATCGCCGCCTGGAACGATAATCGCCTCGTATTCATCAGGGTTTACTTCTGAAATTGCGAGGTGCGGCAAAAATTGTAAGCCTGATTCACCTGCCAGGGGATCTTTTTGGAGAGCTACCGTCACTACCTGATGGTTGGCACGCAAGAGGGAAGTAGCTACGGTAATTTCGAATTCGGCAAAATTTGGGAATATTAGTAGTAAGACTTTTTTCATTTAATTTCGCTAGTTCGTTTCTTTTTCCAGGTTTTGTACGATTAATATGGAGCAGACTACTAGCAGCCAGATCCTTAATAACTCAGCTTTACTTGCTATAAGAATTTTATCTACTAGAGCTGATTTTCACCGTTATTCATTTCGTCGGAAGTGATTTGCTCCAGTAGAGAGTCTACCGGAGAAGTGGCAGCAGGTGGTTGTTCGGTTTCTTCAACCGCTTCGCTTTGCAGCACTTGCAGCGCTTCCCGAGCGGCTGCCTGCTGGGCAATTAACTTGGTGCTACCGCTGCCACGTGCCAGCGGGCGGTCGCCCAGTAACACTTCGATTTCAAAAACCGGTTCGTGTTCAGGACCACTGGTTGCAACTACTTCATAGTGAGGGGTTTGCTGGTAACGCTGCTGGGTGGTTTTCTGGAGCAGGCCCTTGAAATCAAGGTGACGTCCTTCCGCCAGAATTTCCTGTAATTCCGGTTCGATGATCGGGATGAGCCATTTCTGGGCTCCTTCAAATCCATGTTCAAGGTAAATTGCGCCCAGTACCGCTTCAAAGGCGCTTGCCAGCGTTAGCGAGCGTGTTCGCCCTCCCGTCTGCGCTTCGCCTTTACCCAGGTAGAGGAAGTGCCCCAGGTTAAAATTCCGGGCAAACTTCGCTAACGTTTCCCGTCTTACCAGGGCGCTGCGTAAATCGGTTAGCTCTCCTTCAGGTCGTTCCGGCTGAGTTTTGAAAAGATAGTCAGCTACAATCAGGCTGAGTACCGCATCTCCCAAAAATTCCAGCCGTTCATTCGACTCATGGGCGCTGCTCCGCTCGTTGATATAGGAGCGATGAATCATGGTCAACTTGAGCAGGTCATGATTCTTGAAGACCAGCCCCAGGTTTTTTTCAAGTTCTTGCAGGCGATTTGCCATAACTTTTGTTTTTATATCGAGAGTAAGAGGCGGACGAGTAAACCATCTTACTATATTTCTATCATCTTAAAGCTTTTGCAGGTTAGCGAAACTGACCATGAGGCGTTTGATGCCCTGCCCGTCAAAGGCTACGGTTACTTCCTCGTCGCTACCGCTCGCTTTGCTGCTCACTACCATTCCTTTGCCAAACTTGGCGTGCATAACCCGGTCACCCGCCTTGAATTGTAAAGCGCCGGGCGTGGTAGCGCCGCCAGTGCGACTGCTGCCGGTTGTGCCAGGTCGACTGGCCCCCAGTCCCAGGCGGCTACTACCGGAAGACGAGGAGCGCGTACTGCTCGTGCTCGACCCCCATTTGGTGGCAGATGCGCCAAACATACCTAACTGGCCACTACTGCTGACGCTGGCCGCTTTTTGTTCGCGTCCCCGGATAAGATTCTGGGGGATTTCGGCCAGGAAGCGCGAGGGCTTGTTGGGTGTCGGGTTGCCAAAGACGGTGCGCCGGAAAGCGTAAACCAGGTACAGGCGCTGCATGGCCCGTGTGATACCGACATATAGCAGGCGGCGTTCTTCTTCCAGGTCGCTCTCTTTCTCTAAGGAGCGGCTATGCGGCAAGATGTTTTCTTCCAGACCGATTATGAAGACCATTGGAAATTCGAGCCCTTTAGCCGCGTGCAGGGTAATCATTACTACTGCGTCAGCCTGCGGGTCATACTTATCCACGTCTGCTACCAGCGAAACATCTTCCAAAAAGGCCGCCAGGCCTTCTTCCAAGGGTAAATGGGCGAACTCTGAAGCTACGTTTCGCAATTCCTGGATGTTCGCCCAGCGTTCGTCTCCGTCCTGCGAGCCGTCGCGCACGAACTCTTCATAGCCGGTTTTCTTGAGGACATAATCAATGAAGGGCGGCAAGCTCATCTCGTTGTTTTTCTTTGCCATGATGAAGCCGTCCAGTAGGTTTACGAAATCAAACAGGCTTGCCCTGACTTTAGCGGGAAGGTTGATAGGCGGCAGCATTTCGGTATCTGCAAAGCCATCTTCAGGGTTGGTTTCTCCGCGTTTGCGGGCTAACTCATCCGCTTCGGCGCTCTGTAGCAGTTGTAATCCTACATAAATCGGTAATTCCATACCACTGGCCCAGACTGACAGGTCGGTGAGTGATTTTGGACCGATGCCTTTGCCGCTGGGCGTATTATTCATCAGGCGGCCAAAACTCATGCCATCGTAAGGGTTGTTGATCAGGCGCAGGTAGGCTAAAACGTCTTTAATTTCTTTGCGTTCGTAGAAGCGCGTACCGCCGATCAACTGGTAGGGCAGGCCACGCCGCACAAACATTTCTTCCAGAGCGCGGCTCTGAGCGTTAGTACGGTAGAGAATGGCCACCTGGTTAAATTGAGTAATCTCATTACGGGCCTTGAGGCGCTCGATCTCATTGGCGACATAGTTCGCCTCTTCGACTTCGTTATAGGCCTCGAAGACCTGGATGGCTTTACCAACCCCATTTTCGGTCCAGAGCTTTTTCTCTTTGCGCTGGCGATTAGCTTGAATCAGGCCGGTAGCGGCATCCAGGATAACCTGGGTGCTGCGGTAGTTTTGTTCCAGGGCGATTACTTTAGCTTCCGGGTAATCACTCTCAAATTCCAGGATATTGCGAATATCGGCGGAGCGCCAGCCGTATATAGACTGGTTTTCATCACCTACCACGCACAGGTTTTTATATTTGGAAGCCAGCAGGCTTATCAGGCGGTACTGGGCCTGGTTGGTATCCTGGTACTCGTCCACCATAATGTAGCGATAGCGCTCCTGGTAACGATCCAGCACATCGGTGCGCTCGTTAAATAGCTGAACGGTAGTATTGATCAGATCATCGAAGTCGAGAGCATGGTTCATCCGCAGCAATTCCTGGTAGCGGGTATAAATCCGAGCTACCACTTCTTCCCAGTAACTGCGGGCGCTCTGCTGCATCCCGGCAGGCGATAGCAGTGTACTTTTGGCGCTGCTGATTAAGCTGAGAGCGGCGCGAGGATTATACTGTTTATCGCTGACGCCGATAGCCGCCATGGCTCCTTTGATCAGGCTGATTTGTTCGCTATCGTCATAAATGGTGAAATTGCGGTCGAGCCCGATGTTGGGTGCTTCCACCCGCAGGATTCTGACGCAGACTGAATGGAAAGTGCCGACTGTCAGGCGTTTGGCAGTATCGGTGCCCTCGCCGAACTGCTTTTCGATCAGCTTATCCAGGCGTTCCCGCATCTCGCGGGCCGCTTTATTGGTAAAAGTAACGGCCAGGATACTGTGGGGGTCTACTTTGGGCTGGGCCTCACTAATCATATGAGCGATACGGTGTGTTAGAACACGCGTCTTTCCGCTACCAGGTCCGGCCAGTATCAAAACTGGCCCTTCGATCCAGCTAGCCGCTTCGCGTTGTGCCGGATTCAACCCGGCCAACAAAGATGGAGTGTACCCGTTATCACCTTCGCCCAATGAAATTCCCCTTTGCAACCACTACAGTTTCAGCTTAATTTCTACTTCAAAGCCTGCTTATTTTAGCACTTTTGAACGCCTCATGCTATAAAAGCGCTAGTGTACAGCTTGTTTAGCCTGATAGTCGCAGATAACACAGCCAGAAGCTTGTTAACTCGAACTAAAGCGGTCTACAGTTGTTTGTATAAATTTAAGAAGCTAGTTAAATCTGGCAATTATTAATCCCTACAATCACACAAAAGGAGCTTCTACCTGGCATACATTCAGCCTGAAAGGTCGCCGGAAACCCTAATTAATGCCAGTATTATAAACTGTTAAGAAGCAAGCAACTGAGGAAGGACAACCGCTTTATCTCGAACAGGGCTTCAAAGCTTATTGCCGGGAAGAGTTATACGACTAACATCCATGATAAATCAAGCTTTACCACGCTACCAATCAAAAATCCCGGTTTCTAACGCTGCCTGAAATCTTACAGGCGCTAAGAACCGAGATTTGTTTTCGAAATATTCTAGTTGCCGTGTTCGCCGATTAGCTCAAACTCGCGTGTGCCTAAAATCTGGCCCATTCGATCCATGAACTGCACGAAATCAGGCTTACTTTCGAGGCGTTTAATATATTCAGGCAGGGGTAAAGGCGTCGCGTTGTGGACCAGTTTGCAATTAATCATTAATGTGAAGCCTTTAACCGATTGTAATTCCCAGACTCGTTGTAAGGAACGTTCGTCCCAGACTCTGTCCCACAGCGCGTGATAGCCGCGCAGCAACCGGGCGGAAACGAATTGCATCCAGCGGCGCTCCTCGTTCGGCCTGGCCTGAACGTAAGCCAGATCGAATAAACGTCGAGTGCCGCGCCCCAGAGTGGCTACGAAAGCTTTATCCCGGGGCATCATGTTCTCAACCTGGATACTTAACTCCCCGAAATTACCGTAGGGATGTTCCACCGAAGTAGGCGGATAAAGCAGATGTACGTACCTTTTGCGTACTACCGGTAAAGCGGTCTGCGGCCCGGTTCGGACCAGTTCCTTGAGGCTCGCAGTTTCTTTGGCCGGTAGCATTACCATATTCGACTCGTACCGGTCTGGCCCTTCTAAAAAGAGATTACTATCCAAAAAATCTATCAGACGTGAGACGTTTTCTAAGCCAGGTACAAATCCATCATCTAGCGCTGAAATGCAGACGTTGTAGTCGCTAGTTCCATGCATATTTATGCCACCTTGTCCTTAATTCAAGGCAACCCAAAACAGGCGCTATTAAACTGTTAAACCGAATCACACTGTTACACGAGCGTTGCGGCGTGAAAACACAACAAATGCGCTACGGATTAAGAGATTATCCTCTCATGTCCTTCCGCTTGCGCAAAGGGCAGTAGCCTCATAACTTTTAATAATTCTGGCAATCTGCCTGTTGGACGAGTGCTACCTCATTCCGAATTCACAACAGGTACGAAATATACGAAGGTAAGACTAATCTGGATTTTAATCAGGGCGTAGGTTAAAGGGCGTGACTAAAGAGTCACGCCATCTTATAATAATATAACAGGAGTTTGAGTATTTCGTTTGGCAAATTTTGGCTATTTTTCAAATTTCCAAACGGTACCGTCCGGGCGGTCTTCCAGTTTAACCCCCAGGTCTTTTAGCTGGTCGCGTATTTTGTCCGCCAGGGCAAACTGTCGGGCAGCTTTCAAGTCGCGCCGGACTTCTACCAGCAGCTCAATAAACGGCGCGGTATCCTGCGAGGTAGTAGCCTGCGGGACTTCCTTCATGCGCAAACCTAAGATCCCTCCTAGTTCGGCCAGGATTTCCCGCGCCTGCTGGATAGCGGCACCGCTTGCCCCGCTGTCGCGACCCTTGAAAATTTCGGTTTTCAGCTCGAAGAGTTTTGAGAGCGCCACTGGGGTATTAAAATCGTCGTCCATCGCGGCTTCAAACCCGCTTTGAGCGCTTTCAGCCGCCTGAATCAGAGCGCTGGAAGCAGCAGCGTTACCCTCTTCCGAGGTTGGGTCAGGCCATTTTTCAGCAGGTGCAAAGGGCGACTTCAGCCGTTCCAGGCTCTGGAAAGCGGCGTCAAAACTCTCGTCGGTATAGGTTAGCAGGTTGCGGTAGCGCGAGCCTCCCAGCACGAACATACGCAACATATCCGGGTCGCCCTTGCTTAAAATATCCCCAACCGAGAGGGTATTACCGAGGGACTTGGACATCTTCTCAACCACCCACTTGCCCGTTTCAGGGTCTTGCACTTTGGCCTGCAACATACCGTTGTGCATCCAGTACTTTGAAAAGGGGCGATGCCCGGTCAATGCTTCGCTCTGGGCAATTTCATTTTCGTGGTGAGGGAAAATTAAATCGGTACCGCCTCCGTGGATATCAAGCTGAGTGTCGAGATGGCGCAGGGCCATAACGCTACATTCAATATGCCAGCCAGGACGCCCTTCTCCCCACGGACTGGGCCAGCTAGGTTCACCCGGTTTAGCGGCTTTCCAGAGGGCGAAATCCAGTTCATTCTCTTTGGCCTCACCGATTTCCACACGTGCCCCGGCCATTAATTCGTCCAGGCTCTGATGTTTCAGTTCGCCATATTCCGGTTTAGCCAGCACCCTGTAGTAAACGTCACCATTCGACTCGTAAGCAAAGCCCTTGTTAATCAGATCCTGGATAGCCTCGATCATATAAGGAATTTCCTGGGTGGCGCGGGGATAAACTGTGGCCCGCTTTACGTTAAGGGCATCCATCCAATCCAGGTACTCTTTAACATAGCGTTCGGTAAGAACATGCCAATCGACCTTTTCTTCCTGGGCTCGCCGGATAATTTTGTCGTCAATATCGGTAAAGTTAATAACGTGGCGAACCTCAAAACCCTTGTATTCCAGGTAGCGGCGAATCACATCGAAAGTGATGGCGCTCATAGCATGGCCGATATGGCTGCTGGCGTAAACCGTCACGCCGCAGACGTACATTGTAACTTTACCGGGAGTGCGGGGTTTAAAATCTTCCAGTTGCCGGCTGAGTGTGTTGTAAATTTTAAGCGCCACGCGCTTTGGCCTCCTCATCTTTATTTTGCGGTTCCTGGTGGCCATGATTGTGGCCGTTACCGTTACCGTTTCCTTTACTCTTGACATTTGGGTTGATCGCCGGGCGAATTTCCAATCCCAGCAAAGCCTTTTCGATGCGTTCCAGGCGGCGCGTCATCTCACTAAGCCGGTCTTCCAGTTCTTCGACGGTTACGTGGTCGGCCTCAACTTCATGAGTTTCTTTAACGTGCTCGGCAAGCAAAGCCTGCAATCGTTCTTCCAGTTCGCGGCTTTTCTCTTGCAAGGCGTCAATCATTTCACCTTCAGGGTCTGGCATGTTTTCGACCCGCTGATTGGCCTGACCGGGCGCCCCCCTTGTTGCGACAACTCTGGCCGGCACACCCACAGCGGTAGAATGGGGTGGGACATCTTTTAGAACTACTGCTCCGCCTCCAATGCGGGCTCCCTCTCCCAGGGTGATAGCGCCCAGCACTTTAGCGCCCACTCCTACCAGCACATCATTTTGAAGGGTGGGGTGGCGTTTGCCCTGTTCTTTGCCCGTACCTCCCAGGGTAACTCCCTGGTAAAGGGTCACGTTATCGCCTAATTCAGCCGTTTCACCAATAACCACGCCCATGCCGTGATCGATAAAAAGGCCTTTTCCTATTTTGGCGCCGGGGTGAATTTCGATACCGGTCAGGAACCGGGCAATTTGAGAGATTAAACGGGGGAAGAAGGGAACATTCGCCTTGTACAAAGCATGAGCCAGCCTGTGCAGGATAATAGCGTGCAGGCTGGGGTAGAGTAGAGCTTCAAAGACATTGCGCGCTGCCGGGTCGCGCTCCATTATCGCTTTTATTTCATCTTTAACAAACATTGCCAGACTCCTTGGTCCACCTACTGATTAAAAATTCGTCAGCCCACATATTACAAATAGCTAAATTAGCCACTGTGTTACCTGGCAGGGACACCGCTTCCGGCTAGAAGAAGCGGTGACCCCCGGTACAGGCGCACGGCTCGCCCTGGCAGCTCAAAATAATGGCCACCCGGTCCTGCCACTGCGCTAGAGGCTGGGAAGTTTTTAATTGAGTACGTTTCCGGCCGTTAAAAGGCCTGTATAGAGTCTTCATGATTGTTTTAAGAACAGCTCGCCAGGCCCGGTCTGGCTGCTTTGATCTAAACCCTAAAGCAAACGCCAAAGGTTCCAGGTCAATTATACTCCAAAGCTGCCGGAGTTGGATCAGCTTAAATGCCGAAATTTACGCGGCAGCCTCAGATTTCTTGCTTTCTCCACTGGAACTATCAGTGGAGGTTGCTTTGCTTTCGCTCTTGCTATCACTCTCGCTGCTGCTCGAACCACTTTCGCTCTTGCTGGAGTTCGTAGGGGCCGGATTACTCGAAGTGGTGGTCTTTTTGCTATCATTGATATACCAGCCAGAGCCTTTGAAAATGATACCAGCCGGCGAAAAAACCTTTTTAACCGCGTTGCCGCACTCGGGGCAAGTTTTTACCGGCTCTTCGCTGAAACTCTGAAACTTTTCAAAACGGTTGCCGCAAGTTCCACACTGGTATTCGTAAGTAGGCATAGCTCCTGTTTTACTCCTGATAAATTCTTTAATAAGTTATAACTTAATAGGTCCAGTTTGTTGTAATGCTTTCTCAAATAAAAACTGACCGCAAACCTCCGGCTCAGTGTTACAAATTTTACTATACTTAGAGGTTAAGGGCAAGAAGTGAAAATGTTAGAACTTTATATGTTTTCAGTAATCATTTTCTGCGCTCAATCCTCGGCCCTAACTTCTTTATCCCGCATATTTCGGGCCTTGCCTTCGTCTAAATATGGCAAAGGGCCGATCTTTTTTTGACCGGCCCCTGTCCAGATAGTTCTTACTCTTTGACGGTAGTAGTCGCAGGAGTGTTGAACGGCAGGCGAGTGTCGTCCTTGCCTTCGATGAAGTCTTCCACCATCTTGCGGGCGATATCATCGTGGTACTGTACCGGCGGGCTCTTCATGAAGTAGGCGGCGGGTCCGGCGATTGTACCGGCCAGGCCACGGTCCAGGGCCAGCTTGGCGCAACGCACCGCGTCAATCACTACACCGGCGCTGTTGGGGCTGTCCCAGACTTCCAGCTTCAGTTCAGCCATTAAAGGCACATTACCGAATGTCGTGCCTTCCATGCGGATGTGGCACCACTTGCGGTCTTCCAGCCACGGCACATAGTCGCTGGGGCCAACGTGCACGTTTTTGTCCTCGACATGAGTGTGATCAAGCTGGCTGGTAACAGCATTGGTCTTGGAGATCTTCTTGCTTTCCAGGCGGCTGCGTTCCAGCATGTTGTAGAAGTCGGTATTACCACCGAAGTTGAGCTGGTAAGTGCGCTCCAGTTTGACGCCGCGCTCTTCAAACAGGCGGGTCAGGGCGCGGTGGGTGATCGTAGCACCAACCTGGCTCTTGATGTCATCGCCGATAACCGGCAGACCTTTTTCCAGGAAGCGGCGCTGCCAGTACTCCTCGCGGCCAATGAAGACCGGGATGCAGTTGACAAAAGCGCAACCGGCTTCAAGAATCTGCTCGACGTACCACTTGGTGGCCATTTCGCTGCCTACCGGCAGATAGCTAACAACTACGTCAGTCTTGGTATCTTTGAGAACCTGGACAATATTGGCGGTCGGGCCGGGAGCCTTCTTAATAACTTCGCTCAGATAAAGGCCCAGGCCATCGTGAGTCATACCGCGATGCACCGGCACGTTGAGATAGGGAACATCAGAGAACTTAATGGTATTGTTCGGCTCAGCCCAAATGGCTTCGCTTAAATCTTTGCCCACTTTAGTTACGTTAATATCGAAAGCGGCGCTAAATTCAATATCACTAATGTGATAGCCACCCAGATTCACGTGCATCAGACCAGGTACGAATTCATCGTCCTTGGCATTCTTGTAGAACTCCACACCTTGCACAAAAGATGAGGCACAGTTGCCGACGCCGATTATGGCTACCCGGACTTTTTTGTTTGACAAGCTTAATAGCTCCTTTCTCAAACTCAAGTGTTGTATTGGTGCTGCCAGCCAGGCCAAAAATAAATTCCAGGCTGGTCTTTACACATTAAGAGGGTATTACTGGTGCTTTGCGGTAAACTCCATTGTTTTATTGCAATATGGCTTAGTTTCTCACTTTCTGGAAAACTTGTCAAATTACGAACACTTTTTTTGAGCTTAATCATCAGCTAACAGTTTGCTTATATCTTAAACTTTACATAAGTTTTACACAATCTGCCCCATGCAAATCTTAAATTACATTAATTTCTTAAAAAGGATTAGTAATTGAGGCTGAGCTTCTTTTGCAATTGGAAAAGCGGTAATTTATAATCAAATTGTCCAGAGCGCTTTGTTCCAGAAGCTAAATTTAATTCTGTATTTTGGGTTATTTTTCTTAAATATTGCCTGATTTGAGTCTGCTTTTGACTCTATACAGGTTGCCTCAAGTGATTCTAATGAGCGATTAAACCTTCTTTTTAGTTCCTACAGCAAAATATTTAATTCTAGAAAGAACCTGGCTTTCGATGCGTCTTACTTACATTCAAAAGCACGGTCGTTTGACCATGCTTGGGCTTTGTCTTTTTTTTGCTTTAGCTCTGTTACTGTTTGTTTTTCATTCCAGCAGAATAACGCGAGCTCAAAGTTTTGCTGATAGCGCGTTCACCCTGTTGTGGAACAAAACGGATTTACCGGTTGTTACCAGATCCATTAATGCAAGCTGGCTTTGGGGCCCTATCCCGCTTAACAGCCGTACTGAACTTTATCGTCAATCGCCCGGCGGGCAACGCCTGGTACAGTACTTTGATAAAGGTCGGATGGAAATCAACAATCCTGACGCCGACCGTAACAGCGACAGCTTTACAACAAGCGGACTTTTATGTAGCGAACTGGTTACCGGGCGCATACAGGTCGGAGATAATCAGTATGAGCAGCGGGAACCGGCCCAGATTCCAGTAGCCGGTGACTTGAATAGTCCAACCGGCCCCACTTACGCCACTTTCAACGCGGTTTCCTCTCTTAACACCGGTAACCGCGCAGAACCTAAAAAGGGTGCTGTTACCGATTTTATTAATCGTGATGGCGAGGTAAGTTCGGCTGGAAATTACAGGGACATGGTACATTATGCCACTTATGAGCCGAAACTTGGTCATAATATCCCCGATGTCTTTTTCAACTGGCTTAACAACTTTAGCACTCGCGGTACTGTCTGGCAGCAAGTGACCGGTCTGCCGATTACTGAGCCTTACTGGGCTACTTTTAAGATTGGTGGGGTTGAGCGCCAGGTGCTGGTGCAGCTTTTCGAGCGCCGGGTGCTAACTTTTAATCCCCAGAATCCCCGGGAGTGGCAGACTGAACTGGGCAATATTGGCCTTCACTACTGGACATGGCGCTACAATACGGGGTGGAGTTCGAACAACATCACACTCGGTTGGGACGACGAAGAGCTAAAATTTTTACAATTGATAAACCAGTATCGTCATGCTAAGGGCCTGTCAACCCTTAATCCGAGCGGGCAATTAACCACAATAGCGCGCTGGATGAGCCAGGATATGGCCGACAAAGCCTATTTCAGCCACAAGGACTCTATTGGCCGTGACCCCTTCCAGCGCATGAGCCAACTGGGCTATCCTGCCAATACCTGGCGGGGTGAAAACCTGGCAGGTGGCTTCGTGGGAGCGGATGCTGTGATGGTTGGCTGGCAAAACTCGCCGGAACATAATGCCAATATGCTTAACACCCATTACACTACCATTGGCATCAGCCGGATTTATAATCCCAATTCACCTTTCCACTGGTACTGGAGTACCGAGTTTGGCAGCAAATAATTTACCTTACCCGCGTCACCAGCGGCGCGGGTAACCTCCTGACCTTGACCCATCTGTTATAATCGAACCGAACATCTGTTTTGACTCGGTTATTCTGCTCTTTTTACAAATTTAAAATTACTGCAATAAATGGCTATCGAAGAAACTGGTATTAGCGCTGCAAGCGGCGGCTACGAACATCTCGCCCGGCGCGCTCATCTCTATCTGGAACAGCATGGCGGAAGAGCCAGAGAAGAAGTATTGGCCCAGCAGGTTTTTGGTGTGCGTGGCAAACCGGAAATCTGGGGTGGCATCCTGGCGCACGTTTTGTCAGACCAGGCCCGTTTCCGGCGCCTGGCTTCCGGTGAATGGTGTCTGGCTCATTACAGCGAAGCCAATCATCCCCTGGCTGATCTTGAATACATCGTTATAGATACTGAGACTACCGGGCTACATCCCCAGCGCAACCGCGTTATCGAAATAGCTGCGGTTAAACTACGTGGTGGGCAGCGGGTAGCCACTTTTCAAAGCCTGATAAACCCTCACCGCAGGATACCCGGCTTTATCACCAAATTTACCGGCATCAGTAACGAAATGACCTCCAGCGCGCCAGGTTTCTCCCAGATCGCCGATAAGCTACTCGATTTTCTGGGTCAGGCTATTCTGGTCGGCCATAATATCCCTTTTGATATACGCTTCCTGGATTATGAATTTCGGCGTCTGGGCAGACCCGCGCTGTTAAATGAAACGGTAGATACCATTACCCTGGCGGTACGGTTACATCCGGGATTAAGACGGCCAAATCTTGATCGCCTGGCTGCCTTACTGAATTTGCCCGTTCAAAATCGCCACCGGGCTTTTGGCGATGCTTCTCTCACAGCAGAAGCTTTTATGCTCTTACTCGATAAAGCCGAGCGGCAGGGTTACAAGACCCTGGCTGATTTGCGCGCCGGACGACCTCGCCTGACCACACCTCCTGTCCTGGCTCTGCCGGAAGATAGCGCCGAGGAAGCCTCAGCCAGCGCTACCGCGCCCACTCCCACGCTCTTTCAAATGGATTTGCGGTTGGAGACGGCTCAAACGGTTCAGGTAGCGCGAGCGGAAATCCCAGAGATTGAATCTGAAGTAAACGCTGTGATAGAGCGTCCCGAGCGCATCAAAATGAGCCGTGGTTGGCCGCGTGACCCTACCGCCAGTTTGACCAATCGCGCTACAGCTCACGCCCGCGATGTCTTATCGCGTAAGCACCTGGAGGGGTTACCTTCCCGCCCCGGCGTCTATATAATGAAGGACCATTCTGGCGAAGTTATTTACGTGGGCAAAGCCAAAAATCTGCGCGACCGGGTTTCCTCCTACTACAGCGAACCGCTCGGTTATACCCGCAAGCTTGATGGACTGGCCGAAAGTATTGACCGGATTGACCATATCGTAACCGGTAGCGAACTGGAAGCCCTTTTGCTTGAGTCGAAGCTGATCAAAAAGTACAGGCCGCGCTATAACAGCCAGTTACGTAATTATGAAACCTATCCTTTTATAAAGATTGATCTCAGCCAGCGCTACCCGCGTGTTTACAGTGTACGCGAAATAGCTGACGATGGGGCGCGTTACTTTGGACCGTTCAAGAACCGCCGGGCTGTGGATGCCACGATTGATGTAATCGAGCGCCTTTTCCCGGTGCGCACCTGTACCCGTTCCTTTGAACCCCCTGAACCCGGCAAACGCAAACGCAAGCAGGCTCCTCCCTGCCTGCGGCTTTCGCTCCAGCGCTGTCCAGGACCCTGTGCCGGAAATGATTCGGTTGAGGATCACGCCGAATACATGAAGATTGTCGAAGAGGTTATCAGCTTTTTGAGTGGCGAGCGTGAAAACATGCTCGATACTCTCTGGGATCGTTTGAACCGGGCGGTGCAGCATCGCAATTTTGAGAAAGCCGCCGAACTGCGAGACGCAGTTGCCCAGGTGGAAAAGATTGTAGCCAGCCAGCAGTTTCTGGCCGCAGCAGTAGAGGGCAATAACACTCTCATCTGTTTGCCTTCGGCCCAGGAAGGGGCTGTGGAGGTGCTATGTATCTACCAGGGAAGACTGGGCCGTCAGTTGCGCCTGCTGCTTACCGTTCCGTCTGAGGAAACTGCCGCTACGTTAGCCACTACCTGGCAGGAATTAGCAGCCGAAGAAAGCCGCCTGGCGGGTGAGCAACCGGCCTGGGGAAAGCGCGGCGGAAGGGTCATTGGGCAGGAAGCGGTAGACGAAATAAATATTATTTCGCGCTGGCTATACGCTCATCACGGCCATCCTGCTATTGTTCAGATCCCTGCCGAGTTGCCTGAAATTTCTTTCTGGCAGGAAGCCGCCAGGGATTTAGCGACCCGCTCCCTGGATGCCAGTTAAGCCTTTCCTCCGAAATCTGCGGTAGCTGTAGGAATTCTAATTGGCTCTACTAAAGTTCCTGATCTGAAATATCAAAATGGGGATTCACTTTCTGGAGTGAATCCCCTTTTCATTGTTTTCTCTTGCAACTCTAGCACTTAACTGTTTGGTGAACAGAGGGTCTGGTTTGTCAGCGTTATCGCCTGATTCATCAAAGTCACGGTGTCTGCGTTAGCCGCAGCGGTTTGAATTTTAGCCGAACTGAGAAAGAGCGGGTAGGGTGGAGGTGTATTGCCAATCTGAGCGTTCGTTTGCACCACCAGGTAGCAGCCAAAGTAATTTTGAAGTGTTCCATTTTTTTGAGTAGCCACGATCACTACCGGGACAGGATAATAAACATGGCCTGCCGCACCATTACCCATAAATGGCCCTGTTGAGATACCTACAGAAGCGGTTTGAGAGTAACCATTTACAAAAGCGCTGAATGTTAGCCCACTATTATTTTGATTGGGGTTTTCCGGGGCGACCCAGTAACTGTAGGCCAACTGGTAATCTTTACGGTTGATGGCATTATAGTAGGAGTTGAGTATTTCCAAAGCTCCTGTGCGGTTATTAATTACAGGCGAAATGGATGGGTTTTTAATCTGGTCCCCGAGTAAACCCAACAAGACCTGGTAGGGAGGTTGTTTTTCGGGGTGATACTCGAAGCGGGCTCTTTCAAAGTACTGTACGGTAAAAGTGCCCGTTCCGTTATATTCGCGGAACTCTTCGCTGATGGGGTAGCCGAAGCGCTCCAGCCCTCCATTTGCTTCCCAGTACTGTTTAAAGCCAAAGGCCAAAGAATGTTGCGTGGCACTAAAGTAACGCCGGTCTGCGCTATCAGGGAATGGCGTCACTGGTTGGAAGGGGGCTTCACCGGTGCGGCTGGCTGTCACCTGCCTGCCTAACAGGCCCAGCAGCACTTCATACGGGGTGCCAACCAGTTCCGGATGCAATTCAAAGCGGTTGCGTTCGAACCATTGAGTTAAGTAGGCTTTTCCCGAAATAGGATCTGTCTCGTAATAAGCTCCTGTTATCGGATAGCCGAAGACGGGCAGCCCTCCATGACCTTGCCAGTAGTCCAGAAAGCGGCCTGAAACAGCGTATCCGGTGGGAGAAAAGAAAACACTGTTAGTGGCAGCCTGCGCCGGGGTAGCTGTCAGAAATAGACTAAGGCTGAGGAGGGTCAGCAGAACAAGGGCAACAGGACGAAATTTCCTTTCCACTCGTTTCTCCTTTCTTTTTTAATGCAAGAGAAAGAGATGTCATAAATATTGTGCATCACCCGGGGAAGAAAATCAAGCTTTGGGATCACCTGATCAAGAATTAGAAAAGTGTTAATTTAAACAATCTACTCTATTAAGATTAGAAGATCTATATTTTGTGGGTACAGACTTTGCTTTATATCTACAAGGCAAGAACCTGAAGGAAACAAAATTGCCGCAATCCGGTAGTGCATATTGTAGAAATTACCGGTACTTTATTCGGCAGAGGTAATCAGTAAATGTAAAGGAGATGCGAATCATGGCAGATGCTAAGACTGTACTTCAGAAGTACGTGAGCGATATGATTTCCCTTGAGGGTCATATCTTCCAAGCGATTGACAAGCAGGTTAAGGAGAATAAAGATGATCCTGAAGTACAATCTCACTTCCAGACATTCTCCAAGACCGTAGAGCAACACCGCAACGCTCTGCAAGCTCGTCTTAATGCCCTGGGTGGCGCTGCCAACCAGCCTGTAAAAGAAGGCGTTTCTGCGGTTATGGGTGTGGCTGCCGGCGTAATTGACAAAATGCGCTCGGAAGAACGCTCCAAAGACTTCCGCGACGACTATACAGCTCTTAACCTGAGCTTGATTTCTTACGAAATGCTGCACACCACCGCCCTGGCCCTCAATGACCGGGAGACGGCGGACCTTGCGGCTCGTAACGTCCGGGACAATGCTGATTTCGTAATGTGGATTCAGCGTGTTACCCCTCGTATTGTCCTGAAGGAATTGCAGGAGAACCATGACGTAACCGTCAATAATACTGCCCTTCAGGAGACTGATAAGCTTATCAGCGATATCTGGAAGTAAGTGATGGCTTATAAACTAAAAACTGCGGCAGATCTGCCGCAGTTTTTAGTTTATAAGTCGAGTTTAGTCGTCTTAAGCCGATTTAGCGGTTTCGGTTTCAGCTCCTTGCGAGCCGAGTTCATCTTTAGAGACCGGCTTAAGGCAAATGCGGTCTACTCGCAGTCCGTCCATTTCCGTGACTTCGAGCGCATAGTTTTCCAGCACAACCTCGTCACCTATCTTTGGAATACGTCCCAGGCGACCTTGAATGTAACCGCCCAGGGTATCATATTCATCAAGTTCTTCCTCATCCACGGTCAGGTTGAAGCGCTCAACCGCATCCTGCAAGAGATAGAGGCCGCTGATCAGGGTTGAACCATCTGGTCCGGCTTCATATTCGGCCTGAACCCCGCTTTCTTTAGTATCGAACTCGTCGCGTACGTCGCCGACAATTTCTTCCAGAATGTCTTCCAGTGTGACTATCCCGGCAGTGCCTCCATACTCGTCAATAATAACAGCCATATGTACCTGGCGCAGCCTCATCTGAGGCAGAAGATCGGCTACGTGCAGGGTATCTGGTACGGTTAACACCGGGCGCATAATCTGGCTTAATTTGAAGGTCTGAAAACCTTGCTCGGGCGAAAAACCTTTGCGTACTAACCCGAAAAGATCTTTGACGTGGATTACACCCAGAATTTTATCCAGCGATTCGTGATAGACGGGATAGCGAGTGTAGCGTTCGTCGGCTGCCAGGCTGATAAGCATCTCAAGCGTAGCTTCTTCCGGCACGCCCACGATTTCAGTACGGGGTATCATAACCTGGCGAGCGCTTTTATCTCCGAAGTCGAAGACGCGCCGCAGCAGTACTTCTTCATCTCTGTCAAGATAGCCGGCCTCGCGGCTTTCCCGGACCAGCATTTCCAGTTCTTCTACCGAATGCACTTTAGAATGTTCATCGGCGCTATCCAGGCCAATCAGGCGCACTGCCAGTTGTCCGGCGGCGTTCATAAACCAGATAAAAGGCCGGAAGATTTTTCGGAAAAGCTCCAGCGGACGGGCTACAAAAAGCGCTGTTCCCTCCGTACGTTGCAAGGCAACCGACTTAGGAGCAAGCTCGCCCATTACAATATGCAGGGTAGTAATTAGAATAAAGGAAACGGCTATTGCTACAGTATGCGATAGGGGACTGGCTACTCCACCCGGCAAGAAGAAACCGAAGATCGGCTCTACCAGGTGCGCCAGGGCTGGTTCGCCCACCCAACCCAGCGCCAGGCTTGCCAGGGTAATACCTAGCTGCGTGGCGGCAATATAATTGTCCAGGTTACTGATTGCTTTGTGTACTGTTTTAGCTGCCGCGTTTCCCTCGGCAACCAGTTGTTCAACACGAGTCCGGCGTACACTGACTAAGGCGAACTCCGCTGCGACGAAGAATCCATTAAGGGCCACCAGTACGAAAACCGCACTGAGGCCCAAGATACTCCCAATCTCCAAATTAATTTAGGACCTCACAAAATTTGCCAATAAATATAAATCTCGCACGACTTATTTACGAGATCATTATATCCCGTATAGTTACATACGCAAGTAGCATTAGCATTGTTTCAAAGTATCATTTAAAAGTAGGGGTAAAATGCTGCCAATTGTCATTAATATTCCTTATGTTCTTTATTGCTTTTTATGTCCCCCTTGCAGGCATTTTCCGAGAAACTGCTGAAAGTAATAAGGGTTCGCCGTTATAGCGAACCCTCAATTATTTCCCTGAAGAAAATTTACGGGTTCTGGTCGTGCAGATTGCGGCCATAACGCCACAGGAAATAGTGCTGGCCTACGTTAGCCATTTCAATCCGCCATTCCGGCGAGTTGGAGGGTGTATAAGTAAGCACCCGCCGCTCAAAGACCTGTACCAGCACATCTTTCTCCATGCCGCCGACTCGCGCTTTGATCCAGTAGGGTTCCGAAAGAGGATAGCCCATGGCAAAGACCCAGTCGCGCAGGTTGGCTTCTTTGTAGCCGTTATCGAAGACTTTCCCGGCGCTCAACATATAATCCCAGAAGACGCTCGGGATATTATGCCCGGTTTCCTTGATATACGCCCCGAACTTGATTGCTTCAGGTGGCGTTGCCAGGGTCCAGATCGAGCCGTCAGTGGCCAGGCCTTGCTTGACTACCTGCCCGGTCAGGTCCAGCGCCCGGTTGTTGTCGCCGTTGGTGATCAGCGAGGAGAAGCGAGCGTAGGTAGGCGAAGTGTTATCCGCTGTAGCATCGCCCGCCACGGGAATATTGGCCGGGCTGCGCTGCTCGAAGGCCTGATCGCCTTTGGCTACCTGCCCGGTGATCATCTCCCGGACCAGCAGACCGTTACTGACGAACCAGGGGCTGTTGCGGTCGCCTTTGGGATTATTGATCTCCATGCGGCTCTTATCGAAGTACTGAACCTGGCGCATTCCGCCGGGAGCATCGGCGTAAGGTTCCTGGGCGATCACACCCGGTTCTGGTCCCCATTCCCAGCTACGCTGGGCCTGGTTCTGGGCTACAGCCAGGTCGCTGTAGTACCAGAGCTTCTGGAAGGAAGGATCGCCGAACTTGAAGCTCATGAGGGACTGGCTCTGGCTATCCGGGGTGGGAGTAGGCGTAGCCGTAGCCGCCGGGGTACCCAGGGCCGTGGCGGTTTGCTGGCGAGCCGTGGCGGTAGCCCTGGCGCGGGCCGTGGCCGTGCTTGCGGCGGCAGTTCCGGCTATAGCCGTCGCCGTTCCCTGGTTGTCCGGCGCTGCCGCGCTGCCGCCGCTGACTGTATAGGACAACTGGTAAACGAAGCCCGGGCCGCCCCTGTCCCCATTATTTTTGATCTGGGCGTAGTAGACGCCATCCACCGGGACGCTAAAGGTGGCCTGGCTGCTAAGATCGGTAGCGCTGGCGTCGTCATTGCTGGCGATCAGGTTTTGGGAAACCACCTGGGTCGGGTCGTTCGGGTCGAAGATGATAGAGAAGACGTTCAGGTAAGTATCCATTCCGGGGATATTGCTGAAAGTGGTCTTCAGGCTGTAGGAGCGCCCGGCTTTGGCAAAGAATTTTACCCAATCCGCATCCCCGCTGGGGCAGAGTGCCCGTGATTGCGTCTCGTTAATCAGGATCTCTTTCGCCAGGTATTGCAGGCCGTCCGGCTCGTAGTAATCCACGCACTCGCCTTTACCGTCTCCGGGCGAGGTCAGGACCAGCGAATAGGAGAGGTTTTCAATACCCTTGCCCGAAACATCTTTAGCCACGGCATAATAGCGCACGAATTCGCCCGTGGCGGTGCTATCATTGGCAGGCGTGACGAAATCGATGCGCGAAGCCAGTCCCATGCCCGGGAAGTCATCGTTGGCGTAGAGAGCCTGTAGATTACCGCTGGCATCTTTCGAAAAGAGTACCAGCATGGTATCCAGGCCGTTCGAGAGGTCTTTGGTAAAGAGGCTGTAGGGCTTGCCTTTTACCAGGTCAAAGTAGACCCAGTCCTGGTCTCCGGTCGGGCAAATGATATGCGACTGCACGTTGTTATTCGATGATTGCACATCCGGTATACCGGGCGTGCCGCTGAAAGGCGGTGTCAGGCCGTAACTCACGCGCAACTCTTTGGCGTTCTCCGGCGCATCATCGCTCTCGTAGGTGTCGCGGCAGGGATTGGGAGTTGTTGTACCCGAAGGGGTTGCAGTGGATGTAGGTGTGGGTGTTGATATTACGTCTGTATTTGTTGAAAAACTTACACGGATAGAATAACTGCCTAGACAGCTAACAGCAGGATTTTGATTTATTTTTATGTAGAAGTTTCCTCCAGCAGCCACTTCATCGGAACTTGGTTTATAGGTTAATGTATAGCGGTTAGTAGTGGCAGTTGTGTTATCAGTACGAGGTTCGTATACTGTACCATTTGCAAAATACAGAACCATTAAAGGGTCTAATCCAGCGGGTTGAATGTTTATTAGATCTACTATGTAGTAGTAACTAGGATTTGTGGCGGTAAATTTTATATAATCTACATCCCCACTTTGAAGGGTATGATTTTGAATAGAAGTACTAGGATAATCACCCGGACCAATAGTACTAGCTAAAGGAAAATCATTATCAGGTTCATAGGTGTCGGCACCTGGATTTGTTGTACATGTATTTGTTGGAGTGGCTGCGTTAGGAGCTAAATTCTGGCTGCTCAGGTTGCCGGTGCTGGTGGGGCGGGGAGTTAAAGCAGGCCCGGCGTTGAACCCGGCAATGCTCTGGACATTATTTGCTCCAGCAGCTTTTAAGCCTGAAGATAGTTGACCCCGCAAGCCTGCTACCTGATCAAAATTAAAAAGCGAATTATGCTGCCGGACAAAGGCTGCCGCTTCCGCCTTATTATCCGGCAGCACCATGTCCAGCTTATTATTTACTCTGGAAGGCTGGGTAGCTATCGCAGCACTGCCGTAAGCCTGGCCTGTCCCGGCGTTATTAACGGAATCGTTGTTAACAAAGAGGATTTCCAGGAGCGTCAAACTCAACGCTATGAGCGCCAGCAGATGCAAGGCTTTGAAACGGGAAGGCCGCCGGGATAATCGGACCGGCTTTGCATGCGAAAGTTGCGACTTGCCAGGACCATCCGAACGTAGTAAAGCTGGATCTTTTCGCCTGTTAATCATGATTCAATCCTGTTGAGTGGTGGGTACTAAATACATGCCGTATAAGATTTTAAGCGTGGAGCTTTTTAATTATATCTTAACATACTTTTCTGTCAACAACGCGTGTTTTTATCATCATTGTGAGGCTTGAATTTACTTTTCCAGCAACTTTCGGAGACCCGCGACAATTATTCCCAGCAAGAGTAAGCCTGTAAGGATTTGCCGCCCCTTCAGATAAAGTTCAAAAGTTTTACCACCTGTACCGTTGCTCATCAGTCTTTCCTCTCTGTTTCTATCATAACCTGCCTGTTACCCGGCAAACACAATTCCGCGCCTTTGAGAGACAGAACCACTTGGAATAATTTGCATTATACCCGGCTATTCTGATCTCGCTGGCGCGGAATCGTGACCTCTTTTCAACTACTCAAACTAAATAGGGAGGCAACCGCTGTGCCCGGCAGGCGGGAATTGTGTTAAGAAAAAGTGAAGGTTAGCTACATGCTTAGCCGAGCGCAACGGCGGCCATTGGAGCGGCTTTCAGTTCGACCAGGCCGCGCTTTTCCAGACCCTGGACCAGGCAAAAAATCCTCTCAACTTCCTGGCGATTTTTGGCAGCGATTTCGCGAATGCTGGCTTTGCCATCAATCAGGAGTAAGCTGCGCCACTCCTCCAGACTCAGGTTGATTTGGGCTTCGGCCGGAGGATTAAAAGCGAGGGTCGGAATAGAGTTGAAACGTTCGCGCTGGCGCAAATGTTCCTGCTCGTCCTGACGGCGGCAATGTTCCAGGATTAGCTGATCTATCGAAGTGTTGACGTTCTGGAAAGGCGGCAGGTCTTCGCAGATTTCAAAGATGAACTGGCCTACAGTCCAGCTTAAAAGCTCAAAGAGGGCTTCTTCCCCTTCCAGGGTGCGTTTATGGCCGGTAGGGGTGCTGTAGTGCATGAAAGCTGAAAAGATGCGCGCTTCTTTAAAGCAAACCTGAGTCTGGGCCAACTGGTAGCTGACCGAGAGTATCCCGGTTTTTTTCTGGAGAGATAGAACCTGCACCAGGTTGATGATAGGCAGTTCGCTTAGATTACCCTGTAGTGACATATTAACCCCTGAGTTTCCTTTGACGTTGTTACTGTTGTTTCAATATTTGAGATAATCTTTTTGACGCTGGCCTTAATAATAGCGAAACCGGGGCTATAACAAGCGCAGTCAGTTTCGCTCCCTGGCAGGAATTTACAATATAAAAACAGGCAGAAAATCAGGAGGCAGCAGAAATCCTTTAAAAACTCTCTCCAAAGCCGCTGGACCGAACTTTAACTGCGACGATACTGCTTTCATGTCAGGCGTCCTTAACTTATCGAAACTTATAGATTGGATTTGTAATGTGTAGCGTGCGATTCAGCAGGTAAACCGCAATATCTCTCTGCAATTATACCCATTAACCTTTTAATATCTGCTAAAATTTTAACACATAAACATTACAATGTACATTACACATTAAAAAAGTCATATTTTCATCCCCATTCTTAATTTGCCGATTTCTGGCGCAACTGCTGGGAAGCGTTTTGCCCGCTGCGGTTCTTCCATAGCTTGTAGATTTCAAACCATAGAACGCTCAGCAGCCCGGCTATCACGCAAAGTAGTACTTTGAACGGATTCATGGCGCTAAACTGGAAAAGATCGTTCAGGAAAGGCACGTAGAGCGCCAGTCCCAGGAAGAGAGTTACACCACCCAGCAACCACCAGAGGGCTTTGTTCGGTACCAGCAGCATGCTAAAAGCGCTGCGCGACCAGGAGCGGTTCACCAGAATCAGCGCCACGTTTCCGGCTATCAGGGTGCTGAAGGCGAAGCCTCGCGCCGTACTTTCAGCGCTCTCTATGGAGAGGCCTATTCCGTAGACTACGAGGGCCACCAGCAAAACGGTCACGCCCTGCAAGATGCTTAGCAGCAGGGTTTTGCTGCCCAGAATCGACTCCTGCGGATCGCGCGGCGGGTGATTCATCACATCTCCTTCCTCGCTTTCCGCTTCAAAGACGATGGAACAGGCCGGGTCGATAATCATTTCCAGAAAGACGATATGCACCGGCAACAGCAGTAAAGGCCAGTTGAATAGCACCGGGAAGAAGGAGAGCCCGGCAATCGGGACGTGAACGGCCAGGGTGTAGGCAATCGCTTTGCGAATATTATCCCAGATGCGTCGCCCGAGCTTGACCGCCTCTACTATGGAAGAAAAGTCGTCGTCGAGCAGCACGAGGGCCGCCGATTCGCGTGCCACATCTGTGCCACGCTCGCCCATTGCCACGCCGATATTGGCCGCTTTGAGAGCCGGGGCGTCATTCACTCCGTCGCCCGTCATGGCTACTACCTCTCCATCAGCCTTGAGAGCCGCGACCAGTTGCAGCTTTTGTTCCGGTACAACCCGCGCAAAAATGTTGACATGCTTGATGCGCCGCTGCAACTCCACCTCATCCATCACATCCAGTTCTGGTCCGGTGATAACCTCATCGTTGGGGGATAAGCCAATCTGGTGGGCGATGCTCTGGGCCGTCTGGGGGTAATCGCCCGTAATCATTACCACCCGGATACCGGCGCGGTAACACTCCTGAATGGCGGCAGGCACTGTCGGGCGAATCGGGTCGGCCAGACCGACCAGTCCGATTAACTCAAAATTGAAATCGTGCTGGTTATCGGGCAGTACGGGTTGCTGGAAACAGGCGCGCGCCACACCCAGCACCCGCAGGCCGCTCCCGGCCATCTCCGAAACAAACCGGGTGACTTTGGTGGTTTCCTCGGGTGAAAGGTGGCATAGATCGGCGATAGCCTCTGGCGCGCCTTTGGCTGCTATTACATACTCGTCCGTGCCAGGCGCTTTCCAGACATGCGAAAGGGCCAGCAGGTGTTGCGAGAGTGGGTATTCGCGCAGCAGATGCCAGTTGGCGTGCAGATGCTCGGTTCCTTCCAGATAGGTGCTACCGAAGTTATGAAAAGCCATTTCCATCGGATCGAAGGGATCGCGCTGACTGGCCAGAATGCCATGTTCCACCAGGGCATGAAAAGCTTCGGGCAAAGGGGTGTCATCGCCCGGCTTATCCTCGTAGAACTGGCCTTCCGCCCACAGCCGGCTGATAGACATGCGGTTCTGGGTGAGCGTGCCGGTTTTATCCACGCAGAGAACCGTAGCAGAGCCGAGCGTCTCGATAGCCGGGACACGCCGGGTGAGCACCTGCTTCTGGGCGATGCGCCAGGCTCCCAGGGCCAGGAATATCGTCAGGATTACCGGAAATTCCTCAGGTAGAATAGCCATAGCCAGGGTTAAACCGGCCAGGATACCACCCAGCCAATCCTGGCGAGCCAGGCTGTAGATTACCGCAATCAACACGCAGAGCGCCACACCGCCCAGCGCCAGTTTTACCACCAGCCCGCGGATTTCTTTTTGCAGCCGGGTATCTTCAGGCACAAGCGTTTTCAGGGCCTTCCCGATCTTCCCGATTTCAGTGTTAAGTCCGGTTGCCAGCACCTCGGCCACGCCCTGTCCCTTGACTACCATCGTACCGGAATAGAGAAATGGCAGGTCGTCGCCGCCCGGCCTGCTGAGTGAGCTAGCAGCATTGCCGGTAACTTTGCGCACAGGAACCGGCTCACCTGTCAGCAGCGACTCGTCGGCATAAAGATTGAGGTTATAGAGCAGCACAGCGTCCGCCGGAACGCGATCACCTTCCGCCATTAATAAAATGTCACCGCGCACCACCTCGCGACCCGCTATGCGCTGCTGTTTTCCATCCCTTAAAACCAGGGCGCGGGGACTGGAAAGATCGCGCAAGGCTTCCAGGGCTCGTTCTGTCTTGCGTTCCTGAAAGAAGGTAATACCCATAATTAGTACTACAAAAGAGAGCAGCACCAGGGCTTCGGTCAAATCGCCCAACAACAAGTAGATCGTGCCACAGGCCAGTAGCAGCAAAAACATAGGTTCCTTCAAAACTTCCAGGGCAATCGCGAAGACGGAGCGCTGTTTGGCGGAAGGAAGCTCGTTATAGCCTTCCGCCCGGAGGCGCTGCTGCACTTCGGCCTGGGTAAGTCCACGCAGGGATTTGAGATCAAATTCTTCCGACATATTACCGGCTCCTCTTCTGGCTCGTACCTGAACATTTACTCATAACTTTATCAGTCTAAGCTGGAAAACCGGGTTAAAAGAGGTCTACAGAGAGTAAAAAAGAGCAAAAAGAGGATTAAAAAGCCTGCCAAGCGGCAGGCTTTTGAAAGAGGAAGTAAGAAATCAGATATGTGACGTATCAAGAGCCATCATAGCATCTACGCGAGCCATCATCTCCGGGATAAATTCGCCTTCCTGGTCGCCAAAGCAGAAGCAGTAAGTACCTTCTCCGGCCAGCCTTTCGAGTGCTACAACATACTGGCCGCTTTCGGGCAGCGGCTCAAGGTAACTGCGGGTTAGCATGTAAGTGCGCCCTATAATCGTCAGTAATTTTTCACTCTCGGCGGCCTGCGCTCCCTCCACTGGCAGACCTGGCCCGCAAATTTTGACTGCCGCTCGTAACCCGTTTTCGTAGGCTGCGATGGGTATCAGCAGCATAGCCTGCAAACTGCTACCTTTCGTTACCGGGAAGCGAAAGTAATCTACCCTTCTTTCTGGCCCTAACCTTCCGTATATCGCCGTAGCCATCGCAGGGCTGGCGATATCCAGGGGTGCTTTGATATCGGGTGAACCGCTTTCATGGGCCAGGGGTATGTGCAGACGGGCTGCTTTTAACCAGCCCAGCAACAGCATGGAGATAACCAGAAAAATGTAACGCATAAATGGCCTTCCTCTTTTTCTTACTCCTCTTAATAACCGTCCCGAAGAAGCCGCTTCTCGGGTCATTTGCTACTTTTATAACAATATATCTCTACGCTCAAATATTCTCTGTAGTTAAGATTACACCGGGTAGAGCTTACGATTTCAGGTTAAGATGTTACCATTGAATTATTCCTGAAAATATGAAGAAACTTATAGCAATTTGCAAAGTGGCTGAACCAATGAGATACTGTGAGAATGAATGCATACTCACAAGATCTCAGAAAAAGAATAGTTAAAGCCGTTGAAACTAGCGGCAACCAAACCCAAGTGGCAATCACCTTTCAGGTTAG
>DATAKM010000058.1:0-32648 GCA_036261665.1 Chloroflexia bacterium | reverse complement strand
ATTGTTCGCGGCGTTCCTGTTCAAGCCGCTCCCGTAAAGTGTGCCGGTACCGTGATGTCAGTGTGAACAGGGCCAGCGTCCCGGCCAGCAAGGCCGGCAGATATAATTGTAAATCCTTGAAGATAAACAGGCTGTGTACCGCATATACCAGCCCGGTTATTATGGAGACCCGCAAACCAGCCCTGTCGCCAAAGAAACGGTAAACCTGGAACGGCAGGGCAAAATATTGAAAAAAAAGGATACTCGAAGGAAATAACCAGTTGGCAACCTCAATGGCTATCACCTGTATTACCAGGGAAGTAATGATAAGCTGGTTGGCGAAAGGTGTTTGTAGTTTATATACTCGCCCATTTATTACTATGGCGATAACTAAAAATATAATTTCGCTCGGCAAAATTAAGTTTTCGCTGATGTGGCCGGGTAGCCAGGTAACACCAACCACAACCACCAACAAGGTCGTCAGAATGGCGGTTAAAACTCGGTCTGTAGCAAAACTACCACTTTCCTTTTCTATAAAGAAGTTTCGCCAGGAGTTTTCGGTTCGGCCAGTTGCTCCGGTTTGCCGGGAAATGTATCCGGTTTTTGGCTGGTGTCCCATAAGTTACCTCGTTAAGTGCTTTTTACAGGTAAACATAGCATAACAAAATACTTGCTCCGGTACAATCCGCTAAAGTAATCTTTAAAGTAACCTCCTGCGCCAACCAAAGTAACAGGCCTTTAGTCACGGCTGTAGATGACCACCCTTCTAAAACAATTACTGAGAAACATTGCTTTTGGCACACCTCAAATCCCGGCCAGGCTGCTACCATCAAACTGTGAATTGAAACGCCTGACGAACAGGCAGACTAAAGTTGAGGGATTTTATGATAAATGTCTACGAAGCAATCTACACGGAGAATCTATCTCGTGATTTTAAAAATGTGCGGGCCGTTAACGAATTGGATTTGAATATTCAGGCCGGCCAAATCTTTGGCTTTCTTGGACCAAACGGGGCCGGTAAAACAACCACTATTCACCTGCTGCTGGGTTTATTAGAGCCTTCTACGGGGTCGGCCAGGGTACTTGGTAACGATACTCGCCAGGCGTCCGCCAAAATTCGTGAACAGACCGGCGTTTTGCTGGAACATACCGGCCTTTATGAGCGGTTGAGCGCCGAAGATAACCTTAATTTTTACGGCCGGGTCTGGGGCTTGCCCGCAGCCGCCCGGCAAGCTCGCGCCAGAGAATTGCTCGACCAGCTCGGTCTGTGGGAACGGCGCAAAGAGGTGGTCGGCAAATGGAGCAAGGGTATGAAGCAAAAGCTGGCGGTTGCCCGGGCCATTTTCCACCGGCCCGCTCTTATCTTCCTGGATGAACCAACATCTGGCCTCGACCCGGTTTCGGCTTCCCAGCTTCACCAGGACTTGCAAACTCTGGTCAAACAGGAAGGTACGACCATTTTCCTGACCACCCATAACCTGACCGAAGCCGAGCAACTCTGCCAGCAGATCGCGGTTATCCGCCAGGGCCGGTTGTTAGCCAAAGGGACTCCTGCCGAACTACGGGCTAACCAGAGTAAACCTCTGGTGGAAGTTGAAGGCGCTAATTTTAGCCCGCACCTGATCGTGAGCCTGCGAGAATGTGCCGAAGTGGCCGGGGTAAATTTGAAAAATGAGGTGCTTTCGATTGAGTTACGACGTAGCAACGTTTCGATAGCACCGCTGGTAAAGCTGATTGTGGATAACGGCGGGCAAATTGAGGAAATCCGCAAAAGCCGCAAGAGCCTGGAAGACGTATTTCTGGAACTGGTCAGGCAAGGCCAATAATGGGATTTAGAAAAGCCAGTTTACAAATTATTCACCAAAGGAAGAAATTATTATGCTTAGGGATATTTCAGCGGTAGTCTGGAAAGAAATCAGAGAGCTTTTTTTCGCACCCGGTAACTCTGTGCGCGGCCGCATCCTGGTCTTTATCGCACTGGTGGGGATAGTGGTGCCACTCCAGCAGGGCCTGGGTTGGTTGACTTCTCCGCTGGCGGTCTTGCTGGTGGTAATGGACCCGGTTTTCCTGGTTCTTAATGTTATCGCGGACACCTTCGCCGGAGAACGTGAACGGCACACCCTGGAAACCTTGTTGGCCTCCCGGCTCTCCGACCGCTCGATTCTTTTTGGCAAACTGATCACGGCTATTCTTTACGGTTGGGGTATTTCGCTGGCTCTGCTTGTAGTGGGATTAATCGTGGTAAACGTTACCCGCTTTTCCGGAGCGTTTCACTTTTATTCCGGCGAGGTTTTGCTGGGTTGCCTCTTGCTAGGCCTCTTAATGGTTACTTTTATGTCGGCGTTGGGTATCCTGATTTCCCTTAAAGCGCCATCTGTCCGGCAGGCCCAGCAAACTCTGAGTATCAGCTTCCTGGTAATTTTCCTGGGTCTGATATACGGGGTCCAGGCTTTACCCCGCGACTGGACAGCAAATCTACTCAAATTTGCCGGGGATATAAGTGTATATGGTGTCATTCTAATCTTAGCAGGTGTTCTGCTGGTATTAGACTTTATCCTGGTAAACGTCACGCTGGCTCAATTCAAGCGTAGCCGCCTGATGTTAAGCTAGCTCATTAGCAAAAATCCTGGCGGTTCGTTAGCTGTTCAAACCGGTAGCTTCGGTCAACTAAAAGCAGCTTACAGGCTATTTGCTTACAGGCTATTTAATGAAGCAGATGTAACCCATTCCGCTCTACTTGAACCGCATTAAAAGCAAACTCTAAAGCAGGCTAGCGAATTACCAGTGGTTTTAAGAGTCAGGCCTGAAGCCAGGGGAGTAATTACCTTAAATAATCAAGTGTTTCTTTGAAGTGGAACCCTCTTGTAATTTCGGTTTTTAGAGCTTACAATAGCCTGGAAGAACCTGAACTTGTAATTCGAAACGAAGGTTTTAGCCACTTATCGGATAAAGGGTGGTCGCCACTTACCTGACCCGTATTAAATTAATTCAAACCCGAACAAAGTAACCCTAAATTTAAGCAAGGGATGCCGGGAAACAAAGCCATTGTTAGTACGAGAATTGATGACGGTCTACCCGGTTTACATCTATGAAGACGCGAATATTCGCCATGCCGCTGGAATAATCAATCTGGCCGAAGTCGCGGATATTTTGCTCGTAGACAACCAATCTAATTATATCGGGGTAGTATCTGAAGGTGATTTGTTACGCCGGTTACTGCCAGATGTAGAAGAAATCCTGGCGGTGGGGTGACACTTTAAGCCACGCCTTCAATTTGTTTGTGCAAAAGAGGGTCGAGTCGGCCTCAGACTCCATTAACCATCCACACATCCGCAGGGTGATTATCGTTAAAACTACCTGCCGGGCCGCCACAATTATGATACAAATACAATTTTGGCGGTTGCCGGTGGTAGATAATACCAAATTGGTCGGTACTATTTCACGCTCAGATATTTGCCGGGCTGTAATCTATAATAGAAATCGTGGATAAACACAGTGCCAAAAATCCCTCAATCACGACAAGTTCTTGATAGAATCGAAGCCACCAACCAGGCCAACGGTCACGAAAATGGCGGTCCCCTCTCCCACAAAAGCGGCTTTTTACCCAACCCTCCGCCTCTCCTGAGTCTCCCCCCAGAGTACAGGGCCTGGGATGAACTCGCCGGAAATTTACCCCAGCATTTTAGTAACCTAACTTTTCGCCGGGAAGCCGACCGTCTACCTTTATTAGGAGCCGGACCGGACAGTTTGCCGGATAAATATCTGTGGCGAGCGTCGTGTGTAATAAGTATGCTGGCTCATTCGTACCAGCGGTCCGAGCTAACCCCGCCTGCCCAACTCCCGCGCAGTATCACCCAACCCTGGGTCGAAATTTCGACCCGGCTGGGCAAACCCTATCCTTACATGTCCTATATGGACCTGATAATGTACAACTGGAAATTGCGCGACCCCGAACTGCCACCGGTCCTCGAAAACATGGATTTACTCATTCCGACAGTCGGGACCGAAACGGAACGAGTCTTTTACCTGACGCAGGTGGAAATAGCTTACCGGTTTGTCCCGATTATAGAAGCTATTATCCAATCGCAGGCAGCCGCTCTCAATGACGACCCGGCCACCCTGGAGCGGGAATTGTTAATAATCCTGGAATGTTTACAGCAAATTTCTCACGTTACTTTTCAGAAAATTGACCCAAACCCTCACTCCCGGACTGCGGTTGACCAGGTCATTTGGGCCAAAACGGTCGCGCCTTTTGGCGTGGCTATCAACCCTGACCACCCCTCTCCGAGCGGTACTGCCGCTCCGGTTTTTCACCTTATGGACGCCTTCTTCAGCCGCCGGGACTTTGAAACGGTGCTCGGCCAGGAGTCCGACCGTCTCAATACTTTATCTCCGGTTGCCTGGCAGGAATTTGTTCGGGCCGTCAGCAAAACTTCGGTCCTCGACTATATTCAGCGTTACGATTATCGCAGCCTGCGGGGTCTCTTTTACCAGGTCATGGACGCTTTTGCCGGGGACAAGGGTTACCTGGGGGTACACCGCCTAAAAGTAATGGGCTTTCTTGAGACCGCCTTCAAGGCCGGGCGCTCGGTAACCATGATGAAAGGCTTCAGCGGTCTTTTTCGCAACAAAACCTGGACCAAAATAGACCGCGAATTAGAATTAACCCGTGACGAACGCTATAATGTCCTGGCCCACCACAGCTATAGCGCCCAGGTTATATTTGGTGCTTCCTTTACCGACCCACAGACTAAAAATAAAATTAACTTTATCCAGCTTGACCTTACCAATACCGGGTTGCGCTACCGGCCGGGCGACCGGGTAGGGATTTTTCCCGAAAATAAGCCGGAGCTGGTTGAAAAAACCCTTCGCGCTTTACAGGCTAATGGCGACGAAAAGGTTGAACTCAGCCGGGCCTGGCGTACGGCTCTTCAGCGGCTATCTCATAACTATACTCCCATTCAACCCCTGAGGACCATTATCAGATTCGGGAACGTCCGGCCGGTTACGCGCCAGATGGCTAATCAACTCTATAATTTAACGGCCTCCAACTTTTTGAAGAAAGTCATAAACGAGCGAGCCGAAGACCAGTGGGAACTCTGGGACTTGCTAGAAGAGTTGCGTAAGGGCGGTTATGATACCCGGCGTCTTTGGAAAGCCGGGCCGGCTGAGGCCGAAAGTATCTGCCGGATTGTCCGGCCAGAAGAATTCCGACTATATTCAATTGCTTCCAGCCCCAGCACTTCTCCCAACCCGGACCAGACCGGGCACAGACTGAGTTTAATCGTGGGGGGCCTGAAATATAAAACCCCAGCTTCCCCGGTGACCCGAGATGAAGAACGCTTCGGGACCGCCTCTAACTTTCTGGAGCAAATGACCGACCCGGAGAAAACCAGAACCTCCAACAGCAAGATTCCGATTAAGCTCGTAACGGCCACGAATTTTAGTTTGCCTGCCGACCCCACCCGCCCGATTGTAATGTTTGCAGCCGGGTCAGGTATCGCGCCTTTTTCGGGTTTCTTACAGGCCCGCGCTAATCAACCGGGGAAAAACTGGCTCTTTTTCGCGACACGAAATCCAGATCAGATTTTCTACCAGCCCGAATTTGAAACCCTGGTCAAGGCCGGTAAGTTGCAACTGAGTGTGGCTTTTTCGGCCAGCGACAAACGTTTGAAATTTAATGGGGAGCATCTTGTCCTCGAACCCGGTAAACGGGCGCATATCCAGGATTTGATGCTGGAAGAGGAAAATGCCCGCACCCTCTGGGACATGATGCGTAGCCGCCATGAGGGTGGGCAGGGAGCCATTTTCTATATCTGCGGCCAAACCGGGTTTGCGCGTACAGTTATGAATACCCTGCGCCAGATTATGGAACGTTTCTCACCAAACTACCAGACCGCCAGAGAGCGTTTCTATAATTTGGTGGCCGACCGGCGCTTCTTGCAAGACATCTTTACAACCTACAGTCCGACATTCCAGAACCAAAACTTTATAAATATTTCTGACGTAGTCAGACATAATAATGCTGAAAGAGGTTACTGGGCGGTAATAAATAACAAGGTTTACGATCTGACCGAATTCGGCCATCTCCATCCGGGCGGGATGTCGATTATTATCAATAACGCCGGGATTGATGCCACCAGCGCCTACCAAGCCGTCTTACACCATGTCAATTCTGAAGTGGATGCATTACTGGGTATCTACGAGATCGGGGTGCTTCGCCCCCTCAACTTCGGGCAAGAATGGCTGGTTGGGGTCAATGAGCAAGGCTTATTCCACTTCACTTTAGAGGAAGCCTTTACCAGGTGGGTAAAATTGCTCTATCTTATCACCGAGATGCAAAACAGTATCAATGTTGATTACAGTTTTCTGGATAAGAAACTTACGGTGGTTGACC
The DNA here is from genome assembly GCA_036261665.1 of Chloroflexia bacterium. GTDB lineage: Bacteria > Chloroflexota > Chloroflexia > Chloroheliales > Chloroheliaceae > 54-19. Next base: position 26,272 of record DATAKM010000058.1, on the reverse strand, counting down.
GGCCGGAAGAAATAACCCCTTTTAAACTCCAATATCTAATCGAGGTCCACCAGCGCGTTTTTACTAACTACCTAAACAGTTTACTGGAAGAAGATCTGCCGGAAATCTGGCAATATGGTCTGGGGTTCTATCTGAACCAGATCAGGATTGACTATTTACCGCAGATTTTCAAAAACATCCGGCAGCACTCGATTTTTGAGGTGGCGAGCCAGGTCAGTTCTTACATGCAACATCTCTTGCAAACCGGGCAGCTTAACCTTTTGATAGAGTTTAGCGACAAGGTAGTAGTGGAGGATCGGCGCCTATTTAGCGAACTCAAAGGCGCCTTACGAGTTGGGGTGAAGGTTTTCGAGACCCATCAGCGTGAAAGCGCTCGACAGGGGCAAGCTGGGCTTTATGACAGTCTGATGCGAATACCGAATATTGTCCACCAATATTATAACCGGCTGACCGAACACCTGGAACAGGTGAAAAAGGTTGCGCCACCATCCGGGCCCAGGCTCAGTACAAAGGTCCAACCAACTGCTATGCCGCCACAAGGGATGGAATTTCAGGGTCACGGCTCGACCTTAACTCAATTTACCCCGCCACAAGATAATGAGTTACCCTAGAGATTATTCTCCGCTCAGACCAGAAGGCTCACAACCAGGCGCATTTTCGGGCGTGATTTTATCTGCCTGTGCTGGTTATTTTTATCGAAAGTCAGTTAAAACCCAGGCGCTTTACGCCATGGAAAGAGCGATAGATGCGGCACAATCCAGCTCCTTTGGCTTTGAGAGGTTCTCAGGTAAACCACTTTACCGGTATGAGGATAAAGGCCAGCCGGCACTCAGGGAAGGCATATCACTTTTGCCCGCAGGTTTGTTCTGGGCAGCAAAACCAGCCAGTAAACTCCGCCCCGCCCTTCGCCCGGTTGGTTGCAGTCAAATCTCCGCCGTGTGCCACCAGAATCCGCCGGGCAATGGTTAAACCCAACCCGGCCCCTCCCGTGCTTCTGCTCCGAGACGGCTCTCCCCGGTAAAGTGGGGTAAAGAGGTAAGGCAAATCCTGGAGATCAATCCCCGACCCGCTATCCGCCACCGTGAACCATAGCTGCCCTGCCCTGGTATGCCAGCTTAATTCCACTATCCCGCCGGGGGGAGTATGCCGCAGCGCATTACTCATTAAATTCTCGATGACCCGCGCCAGAAGTTGTGGATCTCCCGCTACCACGGCCGGTTCTTCCGAGATAACCTCAATTTGTACCTCTTTAAGGGCCGCTTGCGAGGAGAAACGGGTAACACTCTGCTCTACCAGCTTGCGCCACTCCATCACCTCTCGCCTGGGAACCTGCTCCAGATATTCCAGCCGGGCAAAGCTGAAAAGATCGCTGATGCGCTGCTCAAGTACCAGCGCCTGCTCCTGGCATACAGAAACATATTGCGCTATTTTCTGGGGAGTGGCGGCAATCCCCTCGCCTAAGCCTTCCAGGTGGCCTCGCAGCGCAAAAAGAGGAGTGCGTAAGTCGTGAGCGATTGCGCTGATAAACAGGCGGCGTTCTTGCTCAAGTTCGATCTGTCGCTGGAGAGCCTCGCGCAGTCCCTCACCCATGGCCGAAAAAGCCAGGGCCACCTCGGCCACTTCGCGCACCTGGGAGGCTGAGACAGTCACATCCAGTTCCCCGCCCGCGATCTGGCGAGCGGCCTTACTCATGGAGGCCAGGGGATTTAAGACAGTCCGCCGTAAAAACCAGCCTAATCCCAGGATAGTAGGTAGCTGGGTGAACAAGAGTACCAGGGCTTCGGTGATTGCCCAGAGAGTGCCGGGGTAAGGCGGTGCAAATAGCTCCAGCATACCCACTTGACCGGAGGAACTGGTTAGCAAAATCGCCCGTCCGGGTTGAGAGGGAACCAGGTAATTATTATCGTTAATCACTCGCTCTTGCCCGCTACTAACTGCCAATACCGCCCCAATATTCAGCTCGGCCAGTTGGCTTTTCAAGCCGCTTTGCCAGGAGGGCGCCTCCCATTGTGCGCCGAAGCTTTTCACCTTTGCCTCAGCAGCGGTAAGCGCCTGCTGCTCACTCTCCTGGTGTAAATGGTCCTGCAATATCGCGGCAAAATTAAAGAGGATCAGGGTGACTACCATATTAATCAGCCAGATCCTGAGCAGGTGGTGTCGAATGGTGTGCATTTTCATCGTTTTATGCCTTCAAACCGGTAACCTACTCCCCAGACCGTTAGAAGATAGCGGGGTTTATTGGGATTTTCCTCAATCTTTTTGCGGATACGCTCGATATGGACAGCCACGGTATGGCGGTCTCCCACCTCTCCCCAGAAGCGCTGGAAAAGTTGCTCATGGGTAAAGACCTGGCGGGGATGTTCGACCAGCCAGTGCAAAAGCTCAAATTCCCGCGCGGTAAAATCTACCGCTTGCCCGGCCACTCTAATTTCGTGGGCGCGCAGGTCGATTACCAGGCGGCCAAAATCCAGTACCGCTGCCGGAGCGGAAACACCATTTTTATATCGGCGCAAGACAGCCTGAACCCTGGCTACTACCTCGCCCGGTGTGGCTGATTTAACAATATAATCATCCCCTCCCAGCCCCAGGCCGCGAATCTTATCGTAGTCACCATCCCGCGCACTCAAAAAAAGGATCGGAACTTCTGAGGCTTCACGGATCTGGCGGCATAACTCGAAACCGCTCAGACCAGGCATCATCACGTCTAAAAGCAGACATTGAATTGATTTCTGATCGAGAATAGCCAGGGCCCTTTCCCCGTCCAGGGCCATTTCAACCTGAAAACCTGCCGCTTCCAGGAAGTCACGCATCATGTTCAGAAGGGTCAGGTTATCATCCACGATTAGAACTGTTTGTCTGGCATCCATTATTTTCCACTCTATTGAGCGTAGCGCTTCTTTAGCTAACGCCGGGTCTGACACTAACCATTATCAGAGCTATTGTAACAGCCAGATAGCCCGGCAGAAAGCGGCTGGCCGGTTCTCCGGCTGTTTGTTGATAAATTGTTGATATTTTTAGCTGTTTCGAGTTGATAATTCTCGTCTAAGCTAACCGGGTAAGCCTTTTTGGCTTACCCGAAACGCAAACAGTACACAAAGTCAAAGGAGGTCTTTTGTGCCGCTAACAACGGGAGCCGCACAAATACAGATATGCCTACGCAGAAATTTAAAAAAAACCTGATACGGGTGGCAGGCAGTCTTGCCGCAATTTTACTTCTCACTTTAATAACAGGTTTTATCCTCTTGCAGATGTCAGCTTTACCTGACGCTATCAACATGGGTTCGGACCAGAGCAGTATGAATATGAATGGAACTGAAATGGCCGGTATGGACAAAACCGCTCAGCCCGGGGGAGGGACCGCTACATCCGTAACCCGGTTAGTAGAGGCTCCCTCACAGGCGCCGGTCAAAACCTTCAACCTGACCGCCCAGGAGGCCAGACTTGACCTGGGCGAGGGTAAACTGGTGGAGGCCTGGACCTTCAACGGCACTGCGCCGGGTCCTGAACTGCGGGTACAGCAGGGCGATCTTGTGGTAGTGCATCTCAAGAATAATCTTCCATTCAGCACTACCATTCACTGGCACGGTGTGGCTGTTCCCAACGCTGAAGACGGGGTAGCCGGAGTAACCCAGGATGCCATTAAACCGGGTGAGTCTTATACCTATAGTTTTATTGCCAGGGAGGCCGGCACTTACTGGTATCACGCTCATCAGCAAAGTTTTCTTCAGGTGTCCCATGGTATGTATGGCACCCTGGTAGTTGAGCCGAAAAATTCAGCAGCTTATGATGACCGGGATTATACGCTGGTTCTGAAAGAATGGGCGGATGAGGCCAGTTGTTTTAAGGATTGTAGTGAGACCCTTACTATCAACGGGCAGCGCCAGGGCCTGCACCTGGTAGCGCAACCCGGTGAGATGGTTCGCTTAAGACTGGTCAATGCGGGTGAGGATACCCACTTGCCGGTCGTGGTGGGGACCGCTGTTGAGGTGGTAGCATTGGACGGCCATGATCTCAACGCACCCACTCCCCTGGAAAATACTCGCTTTCCGATTGCGCCAGCCCAACGCTATGATCTGCGCTTCCGTATGCCCGCCAGTGGTACTGTTACCCTGCTGGATGCCAATCCCGGTTCTCTACCGGCCAATCAACATCCGGCTGTAATCATTGGCAGCACCCCTTCAACCGCTCCTTCGGCCAGCGTTAGCCAGAGCTACCCCGATAACGCCCCACAATTCGATTTAACACACTACGGTTCACCGCAAATGCCATTTTCGAAGGAGAGCGGCGCAAGCTTCGATGCTCAGTATAACCTGGTGTTAGGCAACCACCTGGGGTTTTATGACCGGCATATTACCATGCTCTTTACAATTAACGACCAGGTATTTCCCAATATCCCGATGATTACTGTACAGCCCGGCCAGGCTGTAAAACTGCACATCACCAATCCGAGTGATATTCCGCATGCCATGCACCTGCACGGCCATACCTTCAATGTACTCTCGCGTAACGATAAGCCTTTGTCGGGTAGCCCGGTGAGGCTGGATACTCTGCTGGTCAATCCGGGCGAATCTTACGAGATCGTGTTTGTAGCAAATAATCCGGGACTGTGGATGTTGCACTGCCATATGCTCCGCCATGCGGCGCAGGGTATGGACATGATGGTAGTCTATCCCAATATCTCGACCCCTTTTACCGTTGGAGATAAGTCGGGCAATCATCCAGACTAGTTAATATCTGGCAGAGCTTAGTTTACTGTTCTGCCAGATTTATAACTTCCCGGATCTCATTACGCGACCTGGCACCCAGTCCGAATTTACCTTGTAACATATGAGCAATGAGGCGGATAAATTATGTGACCACAACTGACAGATTTTTCTAAATTCTGAGATTCTTGCTTAAAACTGCTGGACCTAGAAGGTTTCCGTAGACTATACCTGAGGCTCCTTAACCAAGGAAAGTAATCAAGTTACCGGAGATGATCTCAGCTTCAATACTATTACCGTGGATAGTATCTGTTTTTAGTAGCATGCCCCGGCTGCTCGCTATTTTGTCCCAGCTTTGCTGCAAAAGATAGTGGCGAATGGTTCCCAGGAAGCTATACCTTAATATCTCTTTTTCCACGGGTTTGAATGCTACTCCCTGTACCTGATTGCTCTGTTGACGTTCAGCCAGGTAGCTTGCCTCTTGCTCATACACAGGAAGATAACGGGCCTCTTCCGCTTCACAGATTTGTCTGATAGCTCGATTGAACAGCCTGACACGCTCATTGCCTGCTGCTTTGAGGTCTTCACCTAGCACTGGCAGGGAACAAATCGCAATTTGTGAGTGGGTCTCATGCCGAAGACGCCGGACGATCTGGTGCAGGTTGGTGCTGTAAGTTTCGATAGTAGGAGGGGAGGGCAAGCGTTTGTTTCCTCGGTACATGCGCCACTGCTCAGGGATGAGGGTGCAAATGACATCGTTGGTTCCCACCAGGATAATAACGTAATCAGGGTCGCAGGCAATGACCCTATCCAGCCGTTGTAGCACGTGATATGAAGTATCCCCATTCACTCCGGCGTTGACGAAAGCGAAGGCGCTGGAGGGTAAGCGAGTTGCCGCGAGATCTACGAAGTTGGGGCAGACCCTTCCGTGCACAATGCTGGCACCCAGGCATACTACAATGCGCTGGCCCGGCACCAGGCTACTCCTGCCGCCAAGCTGCCTAAACTTCTGAGGATTATTAACGGGAAGCCTGGTCATCTGGCGGAGCACATACGCCAGAGACAACGCCAGTGCGGCTGTAACCACAAGCATTATCTTGACAGTTCCGGTGATACTCAATCGCAATCGAGACATTTATTGACCCTTCCAGGTATGCAGGACCACTCAGTAGCTAGCAGATCGGGCTATAAGTCTGATCCGGATCTACTGCCTGGCCATCCGCACAAGTTCTTTACAGAAGTTCGCCATTCTGACCAGTTTGGGGATTTTCCTCGCTGGATCCTCTCCATATTCTTCAAGGTAAAAGATCCGCGCCCATTCATCAGGGTGGCTCATTACCCAGTCGTGAATGTGATCGGGATCGGCGCAAGCCGGTTCAACCCCAAACCGGTAATCTAAAGCCCGGTCGTAGACAAAGGCTGTGATGCTCGAACAGACCGGGCGGTGACCTTCAGGGTCAATTCGTCGAAAGAAAAAGATATTCCTGCGCACAGCCTTGCAAAGCAGATTATCAAGCAGGTGGGCCAGGAACCTCAGCATGCTGAACTTCACATTCAGGTAGGTCAAGGCATAGCGGCTAAGCACTTCTCGCTGCTCCTGACTTAAAGTCTCGCAGCGCCAGACCTCAAAACCTCTGCGCTTCCACATGTCCAGTTTGTAGCGCCGGTTGAGGACTTCATCAAGGCTCTTTAGTTTGGCCACAAAGTCCATTTCCAGGACTGCTTCAGGGCCGACAAACTGGGCAGTGTGGACGGCATAGGTTGGGCCTTCCTGTTCTCCGCGCATCAGCCAACCGCCTACCTTGCTATATAAATCGTCCTCTCCGGCGAAGAGGATAATATCTCCTGCCTGGAACTGTGGAATAGTAGCGACGCCAGGGCTTTCCGTAACTGAACTAGCCATCGCTTGTTACCTTTTCTTGCACAGATAATCTTTAAGAGACATTACTCGATATAGCTTTAGCTCACCTGGAAACTATCAGCTTTAAGAGATTTTGAGGAAATGAAGGAAGTTTGATTCCCCTGACTTCAACTGGTACTTATAGTGAGGAGTCTGGTATAACACTTCTTTCTGGTACTTATTTCTTTTCTGGTACTTGCTTCTTTAATGCATAGTCGCGTACTTATTCCTTGCGAGACCGGTCGTTTCCATTGAGTAGAGAACCAACCCAATCACAAATAGCCACTGGATAAACCCGCCAATCGTGATGCGTTCGAGGAGGCCAAGTAGGGAACTTTTGCTCGCTAAACTGGCTGCGGCCAGGCCGCCAAATACAAGTATTACCCCAACCGAGATGAAGGAATAGAGGCTATATCTTCGCAGTCGGGTACTGCTTTTGAACCAGAAACCTATGAGCAGTATCGTGAGCATGGTGGTTAGCGAATTTATCCCGGACAGAACAATATGCATCGTTCCATTAAAGGTTACCGGAGCACCGCCGGGGTCCTGAGGGAAAAAGACCACCATAAAACCGCATATTCCTTCCACTACCAGAAAGAACGCTCCAAGTTCGCCCACTACTTTTCGGCGGTTGGTGGTTTCACTACGTGCTAATAAAAATAGACCTACAGCGAAAGCTGTTGTAAGCAGGTTGTAGAGAGCAAACATTGGATCGAGCAGGGCTTTGTTAGGTGCGCCGGTAGCGACTAATTCACTCACGGCCTGTGAAAGGTGGCTATATCCCGGTCTTATAATGCCACCCAGCACTACTGCAAAAACGTAAACCACTGGTGCTGCAATGCCACATAGTAGTAGTTTGTTTCTCATATTAACTTAGCTTTTCCTTTTGCTTTGTTTAGACCGCAAGCCTGGTGGCTATCATGATAGCCACCAGGGATCATACGGGAGTACAGATATACTCCTCGACTACGAACCACGGCCCCTCGTTTATGGAACAGCGATTGGTCCACTTAATAGTGCCATCGCCAACCAGTTCCCAGACTAACTCCAACCTCACAGGACCGCCCGGACTATTCTCTGCCATAAAGCGATTGCCCTCAATCCGTCCGCTCATCAAATCAGCGGTGCCGTTGTTGTCTACAAGCGCAATTTTGTAGGATTGGGTGGTGGGATTCCAGCCAACAATAAAGTGCATCTTCCAGATAATCAGGAGGTTACCACTTACATATTGGTTTTGTTCAAAGTCCCCTACCAGCCATACTCCATCCATGATAGGCGTAAACCGGCCTTTGCCGGTTGCTTCCATTTCCGGAGAGCCTTGACCCATTCCCCCGGCCTGCACTGACCCGATCCAGTCACAGTCAGACATAAACTTTTTGAGAGCTTCCATTTCGGGACCAGCTATTAAGGCAGGAGGAGGTGTCCAGGTAGTTTCCCTAGTAGTTTCCATAAACGTACTTTGACCGGATGCAGGTTCCATAGCTGTCAGTCTCCTTTCATTTTAATCCGGGTTAGCGGAATAGTAGAGTTTCTGGTTAAGCCTGAGAACGTGGAGAGATAGTGTTTTGAGGAAGGGCGGCAGGAAAGACGGTTAGAATAAGTCGGAAGTATAAAAATGCCGGGGAATAAGAATAATTCAGATTTGATCCCTGACATAAATCGTCCTTTTTAATTCTTGTTGCTTAAAACCACCGATACTGGTTTCTATATAAGTTGGTAGCACAGGCAGGTAACAATCCTGGTAAATACGGGTAAAGTGGGGGTATATAGTGAAGATCCATTTGATTTTAACCCTCGGCAGTGGTGTTTTAGGGTTCATGTCGTCCTTAAATAACTCGTTGGCTTTTTTCGCCTGTGCCATCTTTGCCCACCGGGTTCAGGATGCCTGCCGCAGAGGTACCCTTTGACCCCTCTAAACCGATTCTGGCAATTATGCTCGGAGACGATGTTACTGAGATTTCGGATTTTATGGCACCTTACGAAATCTTTGTCGCTTCCAAAATCTTTAATGTTTACGCTGTAGTTCCCCGGCCTGATTTTTATTTTCCGGTGAAACCTTGTTAAACTGTATTGTGATGTTGCTCATTGTAAAAATAGAAACGATTTGTTAGGCTGGAAGTAGTCACAATTGACGCAAAAGCTAATGTTAGTAGTAGAAGGTGGTAAAAATATGAAACTTAAAGAAATAAAAAAAGATAAAAATCTTAAAGCCTCCTTTAGTAAAACTGAGGAAACCGAGAAACCCAGGGAACTTTCTGAAGAAGAGTTGAAGGACGTTTCCGGTGGCACGGTCCGCATTCACGAGTTTCATTTTGCAAAAAAGATTGACAAAGCATCACACATCTTTTAGATTTCTCAGCGCGCCCACTCATCAAGTTGTTCGCCTGTATTGGCTACCACAATAATCCGAGATAGAATCAGCATTTTGAAGGTTTTATTGAAAGGTAGCCGGTCAGAAGTACAATTATCAATTTTGAGCAGGATACATATTAATTGTTAGTGTAAGACAATTTATGACTGTCAGATCTACTCTCGTCTTTTACGCTTAATCCCACCCCTGAAGAGACCATCTATTTTTTCGAAGCTGCCGGTAGGGCCGCTTCGCTAACAACTGGGCGGTTGCCAGATGGCGCCAGGCTTGAGTATTATTCTCTCACATCATGGTTCTCCGTCCTTTTATAGGATTAACTTATGCACCTGACAAACATATCAAGGATAGTCTGGCTAGGGGTGAGTTCTTATTAGCTGGCTATACCATTTGCCGCTCTCTTTTACTATTCGATTTTGGGTGGCATAATCCACGTAAATAATTCCAAAGCGCCGCTCATAGCCAAACGCCCATTCAAAATTATCCAAAAGGCTCCACACAAAATAGCCTTCCAGCTTAACCCCTTCCCTTATCGCCCGAGCCGCCTGTTTAAGATGCTCCTGTATATATTGCAAACGTAGTTCATCAACCACCTGCCCTTCAACACCAATTTGGTCAGGAGTGCTGGCCCCATTTTCAGTGATAATATAGCGTGATGGGTAATCGCGGTTAAGCCTCGTGAGTAACCGGTATAAGCCCGGAGGATAAACTTCCCAGCCCATCGTGGTATATGTTCCAGCCGGTTTAACCTGGATAGATTGAGTGGGACTGGCAGGATTAGCCTCTAATACACTGCGGTAGTAATAGTTAATACCCAAAAAATCCAGTGGGGCCGTCATGGCTTCTAAATCGCCCGGCCTGACCAGTTGATCGTAGAGCTCATTTAGCAAAGGTAGTTCTTGAGGGTAACGCCCTTTGAAGAGGGGATCCAAAAAGAGACGGTTTTGCTCACAGTCAGCTCGTTCTACCGCTACCTCGTCCAGCGTGCCTCTTCGGGCCGGCTCAAAAACTCCTAGATTAAGGCTAATACTGGCCTGGGAGTGGGGCGCTAGCTGGCGGATAAGCGGCACAACCAGACCATGCGAAAGTAAAAGGTGATGAGTAGCCGCTATTGCCAGCTTTGGTTCAGTTAGGCCCGGGGCATGACGACCTACCTGATGGCCTAAAAAAGCCACGCACCAGGGTTCATTATGGGTAAACCAACCTTTCACCCGGTCTCCCAGCCGCTTCAAAACTATCTGAGCGTATTCGGCAAAAGCATAAGCGGTCTGGCGGTTAGGCCAACCGCCCTGATCCTGTAAAGCCTGCGGTAAATCCCAGTGGTAAAGGGTGGCGTAAGGAGTAATTCCGGCTTCAAGTAAACCGTCCACGAGCCGGTCGTAAAAATCCAGGCCTTTGGAGTTGATCTGGCCCCATCCAGCAGGGACTATACGGGGCCAGCTAATCGAAAACCGATAAGCGGGCAATCCCAACTGCTGCATAAGGCCAATATCCTCTCTCCAGCGGTGATAGTGGTCGCAGGCGACTGCCCCGTTTTCTCCCTTGAGGGTCTTACCCGGTGTCGCACAAAAGCGATCCCAGATACTTTCACCTCGACCATCTTCGTAAGCCCCGCCTTCTATCTGATAAGCAGCCGTACCGGCCCCCCAGATAAAATTTGGAGGAAATTCTAGTTCACCTGCTCCGCTTTCACTTCTTTCCAAAATTGTCATAAAAACAATAAATCCTTTACTAACTTAACTTTTGACTGCCCCGCTGGTAAGACCGCTGATCATATAGCGTTGCAGAAAAAAGAAGATTAAGAGAATAGGGATGGTAACAGTAGTGGCTGCCGCCATTATTAAATCAAAGCGATTGGAGTTCTGGTTACCCACAAACAGACGAATTCCCACTGCAATAGGGGCGACATCCGCGCTGTTGGTCAGCGTAAGCGAGAAAAGTAGTTCATCCCAGCAGAACATAAAAACCGTAATAATGGTAGCGATAATGCCGGGCACCGCCAGGGGCAAAATCACTCTTAAAAATGCCCCTAACCGGCCAGCGCCGTCCACCATGGCCTGTTCTTCAAGATCAAGCGGAATAGTAGCAAAAAAACTGCGCAGGATAAACAGCGAGATGGGCAGAAAAAAAGCTGTATAGACCAAAATCATCCCGTGATAAGTATTTACCAGTTGAAAACCAAAGGTGCGATTAATCCACAAGAAGATATTGTAGAGTGGCAGTAAAAACATTACTCCTGGAATGAGTTGCGTGCCTATAATGGCTAAATCAAGCACTCCAGAACCGGGAAAGCGAAAGCGTACCAGGGCATAGCTGGCAAAGACGGCCAGGGTAGCACAACTGAGTGAGGTTAGACCACAAATAATCAGACTGTTACGAAAATAATCAAAAAATCCCACCGCCTTAAACATATCCGGGTAGTTCTCAAAATGCCACTCCTGAGGTAAAAAGCTCCGGTTTAATAAAATCTCATCGTTGCTTTTAAGTGAAGAAATCACCATGTAGACAATAGGAAAAACTGTAACTATTACCATTAAAGCCAATGCCACATAGGCTCCCAGGTCATAGGCCCTTTTTTCCAGTTGGGCCTTAGTACGAGGCCGCATTTTAACTGAGGTTGACATACCAGATTTTCTCCTGTTTAACTGGTTTAGCGATTCTAATTGTTTTTCTCTGTAGTCAGGGAAGAGCGGAAAATACTGTACCAACCCCCCACAAAAAGCAACATCACCAGCATAAAAAGGGTAGTGACAGCCGAACCAAAGCCATAACGTAGCGAACCGTTAAAGGTGTTGCGTTGTACCACTGTTTGCAATAGATCTCCCCATTCCCCAGGATAGCCGTCACCGTTACCAAACATGGTAGAAACCAGATTAAAGGCATAGGCGCTATGAATAACACCCCACAAAATTACCACCGCCAGAACCGGCTTGAGCAAAGGCAAAGTTATATTTCTAAAGCGCTGAAAGGGGCTGGCCCCATCCATCTGGGCCGCTTCATAAAACTCGCCTGAAATAGTTTGCAGTCCTGAAAGAAGTAAGACCATCGTAAAGGGGTAACCGCGCCAGATGGTTGGAATAGTAATAGCCCAGAAGACATTTTCATTTTGTAGCCAGGAAATACGGTGATCAGGAGAGGTTAAATGCAACCAATCGGTCACTATGGTATTGATAATGCCAGTGTCAATCCTGAACATAAAGCCCCATAGAAGACCCACTACAAAAGTAGGTACCACCCATGGCAAGAGCAAAAGGGACCGAACTATACCTCGTCCCCTGAATTTACGGTTTATCAGTAACGCCCCGGCCAGACCCAGAGCTATGGTAGCAAGATTGGTTACGAGAGCGTACAATACCGTGTTACGGGCGGCCAACTGTACCTGAGTAGCCAGGGGGTTAGTCTGGGAGTTAAAGATAGACTCATAATTGTTGAAGCCAATAAAAGGCGCTCCCAGAAACTTTAGCCAGGTGCTTTGCTTCAAATCCAAAAACGACATGTAAACGCCTAACCCGCCCGGGATAAAATGAATCAGGAGCATAAAAAATATGACCGGAGATACGAGCAGATAAGCCAAACGGTAGTGTTTTAATTGTCTCCACCAGGGTATCTTTTGAGTTTTGAAAGTGATCTGGCCTGGCATTAATGCCACCTCATTTGTCGAGCTTTTTGACTCTGTAGACATAAGAAGGTTACTTTCTTTACTTGGCATAAGTTACTCGTTGGGGTCTCTTAAAAATAGCCTGGCTGAAAACCTGCTTCTAAGTTAAAAACTTATTTTCAGCCAGGCCACTTCACTGAATTGTTTTGATGGAGGTAAATACTACCTGGCGTTAGCTATGTCGAGGTTTAGCTGGTTAGCCGCCTCGTCCAAGCGCTTCTTGATTGCGTCATTACCTTTACCGGCTACCACGTCATCCCACATGGTGCTAAAGGTTTTCTTTAAATCCTGCTCGATAGCTCCCCAGGCCGGGACTACCGGATAGCTATAGCCGGTCTTTAATGAGTCAAGATAGGCTTTGTAAAGCGGGTCAGCGTAAAGCGGGTCACTCTGGGCTTCCACATTAGCCGGCAGATTACCGACCAGCTTTTGATAATCGAGTTGCCCTTTTTTGCTGGCGAGATACTGCACCAGCTTTACGGCTGCCTCAGGATGTTTAGAGGATTTTAGGATTGCCAGATCGCTGCCGCCCACGAAAGGATGCACCCCGTTCGGACCAGCCGGCAACATAGCGGTACCAAGATTCTGAGCAGTTATAGTACCGGCATATCCATTGGCATCTTCAGTCTTAGACCTTTTAGAGCGTACAATCATCCAGGGGCCACTGATCATAGAGCCGATGTCGCCGGCCCTGAAGAGTGCTTCCAGGTCGTTCACGTTCTTCTCGATGGCTGGTTTGTAAGTTAGATCAGAAGTAAAGAAACTGACATAGGTTTGAACTCCCCTGAGGGCAGTATCGCTGTTGATGGCAGCCTTTGTATTGTCCTCATTTAAGATGTTGCCGCCGGCGGCCCATACCCATGGCATCAGGTTGTGAGTTACGTTATTGTCGTTTTTACCCGTGATCGCAAAAGGAGCTTTTACCAGATCACCTTCACTATCCTTCATCTTTTTAAGAGAGGCGGCAAAGGTATCCCAATCTTTGAAGGCGGTAGCACCATCCAGGCCCGCTTTGGCCAGCACATCTTTGCGGTAAAGCAGGGCACGGGTTTCTACAAACCAGGGCATAGCTACAATATCTTTGGTGCCTGCCAGGTGTGTAGTATTCCAGGCGGCAGGACTGAAGGCTTTTTCACCACCTACCGCCTGTACTTCAGCGTCACTAAACGGCCTGAGACCGCCAGTGCTTCCAAAGGTAGCTACCCAGGTCGTGCCAAGCTGGGTAATATCTGGCCCGACCCCGCTTTGAAGAGCCGTCTGGATCTTGCCGAAAGCATCCCCCCAGCTTACTTCAGTGACATTCACCTTAATATTAGGGTTTTGCTTGTAAAAATCAGCCAGGGTCGCTTGCAAATCTTTGGCAGCTTGCCCGGTATTGGGCATCGTCCAGAACTCCAGCGTTACTGCTTCTTGACTGCTGCTCACCGTTGTGGCACTTGAAGGCCCGCTGGCAGTGGTTGGTGCCGAAGCACTCTGGGTAGTAGAGGATGGCGCGGTAGTAGGAGTAGCATCACCACAGGCAGATAGTAGTAGCAAAGCTAAGCCACTAATCAGTCCCACCAGGGATATTTGCCGGTTAAGACCAAAGAAGCTTTTAGGCATAGGTAAAAAACCTCCTCCTCGAAGTTAACAGTTAATTAAATTGTAAGTAACCGGATATAAACTGAGGGGCCATGAAGCGTTTGAGAAAATCTTTCCGAGATAGATTTTCTCAAAGAGATTTACAACATGTAAAAAGTAGCATATTTCTTAGAAAATGTCAACGCTTTCTAATAAATTATTGAAGAGTTTTCTCAAAACTAAGAAAGGTTTTCTCATGGAGGAGGTATACGATGTTTAAGTCATGACAATTTCTTGTTTTCAGGTCAGTTATAAGTAGAATTGACATTAAATCATCATTCGGTTAAACTTCCATCTAGATTTTCTTTCTGAAATGAACCTTTTCTTTCTGGGATTTCTGGAGCAGAATAGCTATTATAAATGACACAGCCAACCAAACGAACTGTAACCGTAACCCAGGTAGCAAGCAAGGCAGCCGTCTCGCTCGCCACGGCTTCGCGGGTGCTAAACAATCATCCAAAAGTAGAGCCAAACTTACGCCAGCGCGTATTGAAAGCGGCCGAGGAGCTTGGCTATGTGCGCCGTCCTTCACCTCCTAACTGGGAGCTGGTAGAACCGGTGAAAGATTTGTCGGCCACTTCTGAACGTAAACTGACGCATGTAGCCTTTTGCTGCCGGGTAGGCACTTCCCCTCAAAGCCCTAGCGATGTTAACAGTTATTTTTCTCTAGTTTTGCAGGGAGCTGAAGCAGAATGTCGCCGCCGTAACTTGCAACTGAGTTATTGGATAATAGAAGATAGTCCGGATGAATTAATCCGTATTAAGGAACTGCTTAATGAATCGCAGGCCGGCGCCCTCCTCCTGATAAATTTCACCAACCGCCAGTTGGTACAGGGCCTGATAGAAGCAGGAAAACCGGCTGTGTTGATTGATCAGTTCTTCCCGGACCTGCCGCTGGACGTGGTAGTAAACGATAGTTACCAGGGTAGCCTGGAGGCGATGGAATATCTGGTTAACAAAGGACATCGGCGGATTGCTTTTGTCAGCGGGCGCAATCATTACACTGTTCAACGCCGTTACCAGGCTTACCGGTTCGCTTTACTTGAGGCGAATATCGAATTTCAGCCCGAGTGGTTAATAGCAGGCGATCTTTCCGTAGGAGGTGGCGAAAAGGCGGCTGAGGAATTCTTAAGACGAAAGCTCGATTGCACTGCCGTTTTTTGTGTCAACGACTCAACTGCTCTAGGATTTATAAAGGTAATGGCTCAGAATGGGCTACGGGTTCCTCAAGATCTTTCGGTAATCGGTTTTGATGATATTCCTGCCGCGGATTATATCTGGCCGCCTCTTACTACCGTCCGAACGAACGCTCCAAAGTTAGGTCAGATCGCTATTCACCGGCTGGTTGAACGTATAAATTATCCCGAGCTGCCGTTTACTCAAACTTTAGTTGGTACTCAGCTAATAGAACGTGCTTCCGTGCAAACTTTGATTGACCCGCTAGCTTAATTGCTTGCCGCTACCGGGTAACTTTCAAGGACGATATTAGAACTGTTTAAAAAGGCATGTTAATTTAGTATAAATTAAATTATCACAAACTCTCATGGCATTATTTAACCCGCTGATTTCTGCGCTCAGTCCTAAGGTGTAGCGCAGATAGTAGATCAGGATCGCTCTCACCATGCCGAAGCCAAATTTACCCATGGTAGCCTGCAAGCTCCAGATTTTATGACCGCGTTGCCCCACAGCCAGCGAAAACCCTCTTTAATGCCTTCTACCACTATGCTAGCGTTGCGGGTACTTTCCTGCTCGTCGCCTTTCTGCTGGCAAGCTGGTAGGGCAAACGAACCTTTGCTGCTGGAGATTGAGGAACCAATCCTTTTCTGCACGATTACTTTCCGTTCTTAAACCCTCTACCACAAAAACAGGCAGCGAGCCGGTTGGTAACGGACTCACTGCCTGTTTTCTCTTAATCAGCTTGAGTTGATCTACTTTGCGGGCCTGAGGCTGGTTCGCCTTTCAGCTTTACGCTAACTTACCACTTGCCTTTACCGCAGAGTTTAACCGCGACTTTGGCCCCAACGCTGACAGTGCCGGATTTAGCCAGGCTCGGCAGATCAGGGATTTTTTTCTTGACCTTAACCTCGCCTTTATTGTTGAGGCTAATGCTGAGACTATCTCCAACCTGGCCCTCAATTTTAGTGCCGAATTTCAGGGTAGGCGCGCCGCACTTAGGCAGTGTGCCGTCGGCGTCAACATTACTCTTTAACTCGACCCCGGCACCCGCTCCGATTGGCCCGGCTTTGACCTTCACTTCCGCCACAATACCGCCCCGGCTGCTTGCCAGGTCGCCGTCCGGCGAAACTTCTCCCGAACCTCCCGTACCGACCCCAAGCTCACCGCAGACAGAATAACCTTCATCGGTAAGACAGACCTGTGCGCCGCCGCCCAATCCGCCGTAGGCAGAGCCACCGATACAGAACAGGCCGGTAGGGTCACGCAGTTCAATCGGGTCGCCTGTCACATAAGCGTAAAGGTTTGCCTGCCCTCCGTCGAAGAGCAGCGGGTCGCGGGCGGTCCAGCGGCCCGAACTGGCTTCGTAATCGCGCAACCCGAAGTGAGTGAGCCCGGTCAGCGAGTCGTTCAGGCCGCCCGCATAGCCTATGGGCAGCTCCAGGGCCGGGTTGGAGTCGCTCACCAGGTTGCCCCAGCTATCCCACTCCATTACTTTAAGAGGCTGGCCAGTGCTGTTGCTGACCAACCGGGGCGTCCCCACCTGGTCTGTCGCCACATAATAGAGCTGGCCGCCTCGCTCGAACCCGACTAGCAGCCCGGCTTCATCGTAGTAGTAGGTAGCCAGGTCACCGTTGGGGAACCGGATCGCCGTTACCTGGTAGGCGTCGGAAGGGCTGCCGTAGAGATACTGGTAAGTCCCGCTGCTGTCGGTCCTGGTCACCCGCCGGTTTAAACCATCGTAGTTGTAAGTCACGGTCTGACCGTTAACGGTTGCCTGTAACAACTCACCTTTGGTGCTGTACTGGAAAGTATCCTGGCCGCGCTGGATCAAGAAACCGTCCTGGTTGAACTGGTAGGTAACACTACCCCGCTGCTCCAGGCGATCCTGGGTATCGAAGGAAGTTACTATCTCAGGATTGGCCCCAACCGTACTATGGGTGCGGTTGCCCCGGCTATCGTACTGGTAAGCTTCCACAATCACCCCGTTCCGCCTGACCTCTTTTAATTGCCCCTGCGGGTAGTAGGTGTAATCAAAAGTTGTAGTAGCGCTGTTGATGATTTCGACCCGCTGCTGAATCTTACCCAGGTTATTATAGGAAACTTTCAGGTCATAAACGTTGGTGGCGTTCGGACCCAGCTTGTGGACGCGCTCCTGGAAGCGGCCCAGGTCGTCGTAACTGAGCGACATTGCCAGGTTAGCATCTGACAGGTTGCTCAGGCGACCGCCGGGACCGTTGCGGTCAAGCGTGAACGGTCCGTAGGTCTTGAGCAAACCGGTAGCGGGGTCCTGGAGGTAGGGAATGGTCACGGTATTCCCACCGCTTACCAGCGAAACCCCAGTCAGGAAAAGATTTGGGTCAAAGCTGTAGGTAAAGCTACCCTCGGCAGCCCCGCTGAAGCTGACCCCGGTCACCCCATCACCGTTATAGGTGAAGTTGAGCTGCTGGGAGGTACCGCCTCCGGCGGGGGTGCGAACTAACTGATCTACCCGGTCGGTAGAGTCACCGGCCTTGTAGCCGAAGGCGATAGTAGCTTCTGGATAAGCGATACCGCTAATTCGGTTAGAGCCTGGCTGGCGGCTGGTGGTAATGGTCCGGCCGCCGGGCAGGATACTGTCCTTAAGCTTGCCGTCTTTATCATACTGGAACTGATAAGGAGTGGCGACCATTCCGGGGGGCGCATAACTGGTCAGTTTACCTTCAAAATCGTATCCCATTCCGTGAACCAGGCCGCCTGGCATGGTAAGGGTCGTCCGGTTGCCGTTTTGGTCGTAACCAAAGGCGAAGCCAGGCTCGGCCCCGGTGGCGGTCGAAGTAATTCGGCCCACACCGTCGCTGCCGTAGGCTGTCACCTGGCCGTTGGCATCGGTCCGGCTGTCCAGCCGGTTCTGGCTATCGTAATGGTAGGTCCAGCTTTCGCTACCGGCCGCAGTGGTCTCCAGGCGCCCTTTAGCATCGTAGGAAAAGGTCAAAGCCTGGGTTGTGCCGGGCGAACGGGTCGAAGTAACCCGGCCCAGGCTATCCAGGATGGTCGTACCCTGCTGGCTTTTCGGATTGGTTATGGTATAGGTCCGGGTCGCCGCGTCGTAGACCGAAGTGGTAGTCTGGCCGTTGTAGGTGTAGACGGCTGTCAGAGTCTTCAGGCTATACGGGTCGTCCGGGTTGTTAAGGACCACCGTTTCTTTGTAGGTAACAACTTCCTTCTGACCCCCGGGAACCTGCCGGGTAAATCCGGTCATGATGGGGGCGTTCATCCCCCAGCGCGCGTCCGGGCCGTAAGTTATTGTCACCGAAACGCCGGTAGAGGTCGTCAGGACTTCGCTGCCATCCACCCTGTACAGGGTCCGGGAGGTGGCTCCGCCCGGTTCAATCACGGTGCGAAGCTGGTCGTTATTACCCTGCTCGGCCACCTGGTAAACCGTTTTTAGACCCTCAGCCGTGGTTACTTCAACCCTGTAACCGTCAGCGGTCTGGATACGGGCCAGTTGCCTGAAGCCGCCGGCCGGGTCGTTATCGGCGCTAAGCCGCCCAAAGCTGTCGTAACTGAAGCTGTGGAGGCCCTGACCTGGCCCGGTGCGCACCGGGTCGGTTAGTGTTTTTAGTAAACCATCGTCATAGTAAGTCATGTCGTAGCGTTCGTTGTCGGGAAGGGTGTAACTTTCGAGCTTTCCGGCGGCGTTGATAGTTACCTCGGTTCGCTGACCGCCCGGCGCCACGATAGCGGTTAGTATGCCGTTAGCATCCCGCTCGAAAGTGGTCAGGTTGTTACTGCCGTCCTTGACCGCGGCCAGTTGTCCTTTGGCGTCATAGGAAAATTCGTTGATGAGACCGCCGGTCAGGCTGTCAAGCGTGCGGACATGCTTGCCGTTATCGAAAACGAAGATCTGCTCGCCGTTCGCCGAAGGTAATTTTGCTTCGGCTTTAAAGTTATCGGTCAGATCAGTCAGGTCGGAGCGGATTAATTTGTTCGAGCTGCTATCGACTATATACAGGCTACCTTTTGGATCGTATTCAATCCCGCGAATGTCTCCAATATGGAGGTTACTCGGGGTAACTCTGTAAATATAACCGCCCTGGTTGACCAGCCAGATAGTGCCGCCGGTAGCATCTGCCAAAATGAGTGTCCCATCGGGCTCTGCCGTCAAAGACCTCACATTGAGGTAGGCAGAAGTAGCGGCCGCCCCATCCCTGGAAGCGGGACTGTTAAAGTTGGAATTTCCGGCGACCGTGTAGATGATGCCATCCGGGGCCACTCGCCGGACTATGCCACCCGAGGTGAAATAGACGCTGCCGTCCGGTCCAAGTGCAATCCGGTCGGGGCCATAAATGGATGCGTTTTTAGCGTTGCCGCCATCTCCCAGGTTATCGGGCTGGCCGTTCCCCGCGATGGTAGTAATAATGCCATCCGTGCCGACTTTACGCAGCCGGTTGTTGCCGGTGTCGCCGATATAGAGACTGCCATCCGGGCCGACCGCCAGCCCGACCGGTCCGGCCAGGCGGGCCTGGGTGGCAGGACTGCCGTCCCCGCCAAAGCCATCCACCTGGCCGTTCCCGGCCACGGTTGTAATAATGCCGTTCGGGTCCACTTTGCGAATGCGGTTGCTGTATTCGGCAATGTAGACCGAACCATCCGGTCCCACCGCCAGGCCCCACGGGCCAAAGAGTTTAGCCTGGGTCGCCGGGATGTTATCGCCGTTGTACCCGGCGATGCCTGTCCCGGCGATGGTCGTAATAATCCCGTCAGGGCCAATCCGGCGCACCCGCTGGTTGGCAAGGTCAATTACATAAACGCTGCCGTCAGGAGCGACTTTGGCATCGAATAACTGGTCAAATTTGGCCTGGGTGGCCGGACCGCCGTCCCCGGCGTAACCCCTGGTGGTTCCGGCTACCACCGTTGCGGTGTAGCTGCCGGTATTACTCAGCCAGGCGCGCTGGATACCGCCATCGCCCAGATAGATACGCCCGGTTAGAGGGTCGTAGGAGTGCAGGTTTTCCAGTCCCCAGTTACCCAGGCCCAGGCTCTGGTCATCCAGGTAAACCAGGTTAAACTCGCTCTCCTGCCAGAAAGTAATTTCAAGGTCAACCCGGTTATTGCTGATTGGCACCCCCGAGGTACCGGCAAAAGCAGCTTCGAACTGGGCTGGCGTCTGGTAAACCGCTTTGTAAACGTACCCTACCCGGACGGTTGCTTTGTGTTCGCCCCTGATAGTCCGCCCATAGGCATCCTTGCCGTCCCATTCATAGTTGTAAGTCTGGTTCGGCGCTTTGGTGAAGTTTAGCTGCTGCTGTTTACCGGCTACATCTATTTCCACCACCACGCGTTTTAAAGGAGCCGGAACGGTCGGACCGGTAACAGGTATTTTGATGCTTCGCCCGGCTTTGTAGCCCTGGGTCCGGTCGCTATTGTAGTGCAGGTTCAAATCGGTGCCTGGCACAGGCAGGACTTCGCCCAGCGTTTGCGACTGGCAGCCGATAATCGAACCGCACTCTTCGTTGTCTTTATGGTCCGAGTTTTCACTTTCACTGGTCGGGTTGCCGGCGTTAGGGGCCACCGCCCCCGGTTCGGGTCCGTAGGGCCAGTTGTGATCCCAGGGAGTGAAATGGGTGATCGGCACGCGCCAGAGGCTTTTGCCCGCCTGGTAAAGCGTGGCTAATTTCTGTCGCTCAGTATCGGTAATGTTCAGGGCTGTCAGGGCCGTCCCGCTATCGGCCAGGCCGTCCCCGGTCACATCCAGGTCAGCCATGCCATTAGTGATACTCAATATCTTGATAACCCGGCCGTTTTTGGAAGGGAACCAGGCGGCTTTCTGGCGGTCGTAATAGCCGGTGGGCACTACCATACCGACCGGGAAGTTAATGAAGTTATCCACGTAGTTATAAATCGGCTGGTTGAATTCGACCGAGACCGCCCCGGCGGCCTGGGCTTCATCCAGGCTGTACTCGGCGGCGTAGGTATAGCCACTGGTAGCGGGCAGGTCCCCGGGCATGGCCTGCTTGCCGTTAGCCCCGACCGTGTATTCGGTCGCCCGGACATTCACATTGGCCAGCGGTTGGGTGGTGCCGTCGGGCATTCGCATGACGCCGGTGGTGCCCTGGGGGACCAGCAAAGTGGCCTGGCGAGAGCCGTCCTGGTCGGTTACCAGGCTGCCCTGGGCTACTTGCATGTCGGTGCTGTTGACCAGGTTCAGGGGTGTTACCTTCGAGTCAAGCGCAATCATGACGACATCTTCGGCGAACAGGAAGTTTTGCCAGGGGGTCTGAAGGGTCCGCTGCACCGGCAGGAAGCCTTCTTTAGTGTAGTTAATGGTAAGGGTTCCGCCGCCATTAACCGCTAAATCGAACCAGCCGTCCGCCCGGCTGAGGGTTTGCCCGAATTCGGGGTGGTCTTTTATCCTGATGATAACTCCGCTCAGGGCCTGGTTAGCTTTATCAAGTACCCGGCCACGCAGGACCGCTACCAGGTTCGGTTTAATGGTTCCGGGCGCGACGCCGGTCTGAATCGGGTCGAAGCCGGTATAAAGGAATTCGGTTGAGTTAAAAATCTCGGTCGCGACGGTCTGGTCTACCGGGGGAGCGACGTGAGATGGGTCAGGTGGTAAATCGGAAGCCGCCTGAATATGCAAATCAAAAGTGGCCGGCGTGGCTACGCCGGTCACGCTGGCTGTAACCTGGAATGACCCGACTGTCTCGTTGGCCGTGAAGAGCGGGGAAGTGGCTATACCCTGGGCGTCGGTAGCAACCGTGGTGGCTGTTCCAGCACCCTGGAAGGTGCCACTCGCCCCACTGGCGGGAGCGGTAAAAGTGACATTGATACCGGTAAGGTGATTATTGTTAGCGTCTTTAACCAGCACTTTGAAGGGTTGGGCAAAAGCCGTATTGGGATGGGCAGTCTGAGAAAGGAGACCCTGGGCCGTTACCGAAGCGGGCGCCCCTTGCGGAGTTCGCGCGGTCTCTACCCGGACACAAAAGAGTGAGTTACCGGGACCGGAAACTTTAAGCTGGCGGCCGCTGAAACCTTTTACTAAAAGACCCTGAATGGACGACCCGCCATGCAAAGTTAAACCGTCGCCGCTCTGTCCGCTGCCGTCTAGGGTAATGGCAGGCCCGGCATTACCGCAGACCCCTTCAATAGAGACATCCTGGGGAATATCGTAACCCCCAGCGGTAACATTAATTACGGTTGGATTAGCAAATTGTAAGGTAATGGTCTGTGGGGAAGCGGGAGGGTTGGCGTTTAATTCGTTCAGGGCAAAGCGTAAAGTTCCACATTCGTTAGCATCGGTCGGAACTGTTACTGTAAGGTAATCACAGGGACTGTTTTGAACATTTTTACGTTCAGGTTGGCTGGAGATATTTCCGGCTGCTTCGACCCTGGAATGGGTCTGGAAGGGGAGTACCGAGAGTAAATTTGAAACTACTATCAAAGAAATTAATACAAAATAGATCTGCTTTTTTGGCCGCCAGGTAATTTGGGCCGTGCTTGAACAAAGGGGCATTTTTACTCCTTAAAGGCGTATTGTATATTCTGTTGGTTGAATCGTTTAAGGGGTGCCTGGATGAACCGATAGTAACTTGCAATAATGCAAGTTAAAAATTGAGGTTTGTTAACTGCAAAAAGGGTTAAAACCCTTGAAATTATACTGCCAGACTGAAGCCTTTAAGCTAAGTAGCCGATACTTAACCTGAAAGACCCATTCAAATTTACTTACCTACCTGCCAAAGTATAACGGCCTGTTCGGATGGCGTAAATTAGCCTTTAGACCAATACAATATACTGGCCTAAATACCGAACTAAAAAGTAGACTTTGGTAATAGAGCCAGTACCCCTGAAGGGATGCGGCTTCTACTATAGTAACCCGGAGAACTTAGACGAAGGCCAGAGCTTTTTTAAGAATATGCGTTAATCGAAAAAGAGCAGATATAACCAGTAGCCAGGACCCTGGATAATGCCGGAAAATTTGGCTTGCTATTCGGCTATTTACTAAGCTGAGATAGATTTATAACTGCCTCCCCCGAAAAGCAAGATGGAACCAGAAAGTAACAAGGCTGATGAACTGGTAGCAAACACGGCTTATAGTAATAGTTGCAAAGTCTATTGACAACCGCTCTTACCCACTCTATCATATGCTTATGCCCTTTTGACCATTGTGAATGGTCTTTCCCTTCGAGATCTGGCTCCTGGCTTGCATATTTTTCGTACCACAACTTAACTTTCAGTAGGTTATATCCGGCAAAAAGTTGGAACTTCCCTTTCTTTTGGTGTACCTGGCTTTTCCTTAGTTTAGACTTACTACTCACCACAACACAATCCTGCTCCAAAATGTAAGAAGTAGCCAAGCGCAACCCCTTTCTCCTTTTTACAACTTGTTAGTTCCGGAAAGGAAATTCAATGGAGAGTATAAGCCCTCGCATCAACCGGCGGATGCAGTGGTTCCCCGCACTGTCGCTCCTGATGGTTTTGATTCTGAGTGCCAACCTGGTCGCTTTCGCCGCTACCCTGACGCAGGTCAGTGCCGACACTTTCACTAACACTACGAGCCAGCACAAGACCGAGGTGGAACCTGATACTTTTGCTTTTGGTTCAACCATCATCGAAGCCTCCCAGGTAGGACGCTTTACCGATGGCGGCGCTTCCGATATCGGCTTTGCCACCTCTACTGATAACGGTGTTAGCTGGACCAACGGCACTTTGCCCGGGATCACTAAAATTACCAGCTCTAGCAACCCCTACGACCGGGTGAGCGACGCCTCTGTCGCTTACGATGCCAAACATAATGTCTGGTTGATCTCTTCACTGCCCATCATCGGCACCACCGGAGCAGGAGTAATCGTCAGCCGTTCAACCGACGGCGGGAAAACCTGGGGCAACCCGGTGGTGATTACCTCCAAGAGCGGCAGCGACAAGAACTGGACGGTCTGTGATAACAGCACCACCAGTCCCTACTACGGCAACTGCTACACTGAATGGGACGACAACAGCCTGGGTGATCGCATTCGCATGCAGACTTCCAGCGATGGGGGACTGACATGGGGTTCGGCCAAAAGTCCCTCCGGTACTCCGGCCGGGCTGGGAGGTCAGCCGGTAGTGCAGCCAAACGGTACGGTAATCGTGCCGATTGCCAGCGCCAGCGAGACGACTATCGGGGCTTTCCGCTCGACCAATGGCGGTTCAACCTGGAGTAGTGTTAGCACAGTGGCTTCGGTAAGCAAGCATACCGTGGCCGGGAACCTGCGGAGTGGACCTTTACCTTCAGCCGAGATCGATGCGGCCGGCAAGGTGTATGTGGTCTGGCAGGACTGCCGCTTCCGCAGCGGCTGTAGCTCGAATGATATCGTTATGAGCACCTCCACAAACGGGACAAGCTGGTCGGCAGTTACCCGTATCCCGATTGATAGCACTACCAGCGGGGCAGATCACTTTATCCCCGGCCTGGGTGTGGACAAAACCACTTCCGGGGCGGGAGCCCACCTTGCTCTCACCTACTACTACTACCCGGTAGCCGGTTGCAGTGCGGCTACCTGCCAACTGGATGTAGGGTTTATTTCCTCGACTGATGGCGGAACTACCTGGAGCACAGCCAGTCAGTTAGCCGGACCGATGACTTTAAGCTGGCTGCCCAGCACCACGCAGGGTGTGATGGTAGGTGACTACATCTCGACCTCCTACGGCTCGGATGGGCTGGCTCATCCTGTCTTTGCGGTAGCAAACGCGCCAAGCGGTTCGACCTTTGATGAAGGGATGTACTCTCCTGCCAGCGGCCTAACTCTCTCAGCCGGTAGCGTTCTTGCCAACCAGGTAGATAATACCAACCAGCGACCCGACATAGGGGCGAATAACTCCTGGAACGCCACGGCTAACGAAGCCCATAACGGCAGTGTCCGAGATTAGAATTTAACTCATCTCTTAAAAGACTAAAAAGTGGAACCTTGTATCTGGCCCACTTTTTAGTCTTTTAGAAATCCAGGGACGAGAACTATCGAGAACCTGTTTTATCTTTTTCTTGAGTTTAACACTTTCTGTACTCGATAAAACTTATAAATCTTTATTTAAAGCCTGCCGGAAGAATAAACGGTGATAGTCGCTTAATCAGGTTTTCTTTCCTTTCATTTGTTTATTAGTCTGGCCAAGTGGTTTGGAATTAATAGGATTTTCGCTCATTAACAAACCAAAGTAGGAATGCGAGGGTGGCGTAATTCGGCCCTGAGGTAATCCCGCAACAAATCAGCGACCACCGCATACGAGGACTTGGCTAACTGAAGGGCCTTCACTTTTATCGAAAGCCAAGCCTGGTAACAACAGACCAGATGGTTACGCTGCGAATGCTGTTTACGACATTGGTAGTTCTCGGTGCCGGTCAATTGCTTGAGTTCTCGGTGTATGAAGTAATCTTTTTCGTGAGGCAAAATTTTAGTCTCGATTAATATTTTGATGCTGCCATGCGCTCTAAGAGGAGTTATCTGAAGATAGATAGCTTTAATTGAGCTCGTGCTAATACTTTATGTATAAATTCACAATCTCTTTTTAACCTCACCTGCTTCTTTACAGTAATGACAGTTTACAATAGCTGATTTATACTGAAACCAGCTTTTCAGTTTATGAAAAAGAGGGTCAAGCCGGCAGAAAAAGTATCTAATCGGAGAAAGTTATAAAGAGAAAGGACTACGAAAGGAAATAAACATGACTATGGAATGCACTCATTTAGACCGGATGCAAGTGGTACAGGCCTCCTCGAATGGTTGTGAAGATTGTCTTAAGACCGGAGATAGCTGGGTTCACCTGCGTCTATGTCTGGAATGCGGTCACGTTGGTTGCTGTGACAATTCTAAAAACAAACATGCTACCAAACA
>DATAKM010000023.1:0-5386 GCA_036261665.1 Chloroflexia bacterium | reverse complement strand
TTTTTTAGAGTCATTGGGTCTTTTTTTCATTTGCAGCTCCTTTCCGGAAGGAGCCACGCCGGCACAGGGTGAGTTTAGGGCTTTATGAAAGGAAAAAATGGATCGCCAGAGACTCGAACTCTGAACCCACTGATTAAGAGTAATAGGTCTTCCGCGGCTTATTTTTGGTCTAGTCCACGCTCAATTTTGTCTCAAAAACCTCCTTTTTCCACCACCAAATTTTGAAAATCAGTGGTTTTCATTTTCGCTTTTGCCATTAATTGATCTTAATACCAGGCCATTACCTGTCAGGTCCTGCTGGCAAGTTTATCGCCTGTTTGTAATCATGTTTTCCATTTGTATATTTAGCCAGTATGAAGTTAGTCAACAATAAAAGCTGAAGGCTTTATTCTGCCGTAGTAGGATGGGTAGTGTCAGCTTGAGGCCATTCTACCCGGTGGTAGATCTCCTTTAAACTTAGCTCCAGGTCCAGGGCCGGTATTCTTAAATTCTCCTCTAAATGCCGGTAACTCTCGACTGCCCACAGCTTCGGCTCATCTTTTACTCGCCTGAAGCACTGAATATATGATCGGTGCTGGTCTACCAGGATATAGTTCTCCAGGCTCTCAAGCTCCTTGTACAACTCGAATTTGTCCGTCCGGTCGTATTCCGCCGTTGACTCTGATAGGACTTCAATAATAACCAGGGGATTGGTAACTGTATCAGTTCTACCGGGTGCTAAATCAAGAGAACCGCAAACCACCATTAAATCAGGGTAGGTATAGAGGCCATTAGCCTTGACTAAAAGCCGCATATCACTGCTGAAAGCTTCACAAGTACTACCCGCTAACTTTTGATAGAGCAGACCAGCCAGGTTAAAACTGATCCGGTTATGATTAACTGAACCACCAGCCATCAGAAAAATCTGGCCCTGGTAATATTCGTGTTTATCCTCCGATTGCTCCTCCAAAGCTAGATATTCCTGAAGGGTATGAATAGGCTGAGCCCGGTTCAACATAATAAATTGCTCTCCTCAATAATGCCTGAACTGTTAGCTATTTTTATTATAACTTATCTTGCAGGGAATTAACTATGGAGAAATTACCTTATAAATAGCTGCGGAATGATGGCGGATGAATTAAGTAACTACAACAAGCTATCACAGGTCTCAAATTGGTCAAATAATGAAACCACTAAACAATAACAACCACTGTGAACCAGGTCATTGCCAGTAGTAGTCAAATATTTTAGATTCTTTGAAACGTGGTTAGTTACTCAAGATAAATGCAAAGGAGATAGTTATGTCTGAAGTTAATAAACCATTACCCGCTAACCAGGAACCCAGCCAGGATTTATTGAATGAAGCAGAACTCTCTGAGGCAGAGCTTAATCAGGTGGTCGGTGGAAACAAAGCGCTTTTAGCAACTACTATTTCAAATCTGGCCAATATGCGTCACGAAATGCTAAAAGTAGTGGCTAATAATTTACGAAGCTAATAAGAGTATCGTCTCAATAAATAGGGCATTTCTACGTATCCTGTCAAAAGTCTCACTCTATACCGGTTTGGCTAAACTGGACTGAATCCCTTTTTTCTGTCTTTACTAGAGTTCAATTCACTTGTTATAGTTGGTTGGCTACCAGCTCGAATCAGCAAAATAGAGCCACAACCAAAAACAAGCTTTTCTTTTTTCTACCTATCACACGCCCTGCCTCAACCCATCCCTACCGATTTGGCATTGCTATCCGGTATAGATTTGTGCGGATAGTACGCCGCATAATGGTAGTCAGCAAGGGCATTAGACCATTTACTAATTGTAAATGAGCGACAACTCAATCGAGGTGTCGTGGGTACCTAACTTAGCCGATCCGAAAAAAGTTAGGCTACTCTTTGGTAAGAATGATGCAGCCCGCCCACTACCTTAATCCAAACAATTTTCCCCTCGACTAAAGTAGGTGCAGCAGGCGGAACCGGCAGCCTTTGTTCAATACCTTGATGCGGCCTCATTCGATTAAAATATTCGATATACTCTTTTAGAACCCGGTACAACTGCCGCTCGCTCAGAATAAAAAGTTGATCGAGTAGTTCTCAGCGAACGCTGCCACAAAACCATTCGCAAATCGCATTCGCTTTTGGTGCCTGGATGGGGTCTTCACTATTTCAATCTCTGTTTCCTTGGCTACTCGTTGAAACTTTACTCAGAATTTGCGATCGTTGTCCCTGATCATATATTTCGGTTTCTCACCGAAATCGGTCGCTTCCCTTAACTGCTGGGCTACCCACTCGTCAGTTGGATGACGGGTTACGCCAAAATGGACTACCTGGCGAGAGGCCAGTTCCACGATAAAGAAGGCATAAATTTGTCCAAAGAAAAGATCGACTACCGGCAGGAAGTCACAGGCCCAGATGTCATTAGCGTGATTATGTAAGAAAGTTTTCCAGTTTTGATGGGCAGGCCGGGAAGGCCGCACCTGTTTTAGATACTTTCGGATGGTTGTTTTGAAACTTGGATGTTAAGTTTTAACAATTCTCCATGGATTGGTTCGGCACCCCATAAAGGGTTCTCCTGAGCCATTTGCCTGATAAGAGCAATAGTCTGCTGACTAATTCTAGCTTTACGCTTTTTAGGTTTTGATTTGAAGGTCCATAGCAACTTGAAAGCCTGACGGTCCCAACGTAAGAGGGTATCAGGCTGGAGGATAAGTAGCGCCTTTCGCCACGGTTTGACCAGGCTTGCCAGCAGGACCAATAAGAACTTGTCGTGAGGTTTGAAGGCAGGCCTTTTGACCTGGCGTTGTAAGACAATCAATTGTTGGCGCAAGAGGGCATTTTCCGCTAGCAGTTCAGATCTTGGCCGGATCAGATCCTTTACATTTGCAATTAGAGCTGAGAAACCAGCTGGTTTAGTTAGAGCAATAAACTTTTTCTGGATTAGTTGAAAACACTGGCTCAAGTTTTCCTGGCATAAGTTAGCAGCAATGGCATTATAGAGGCCTCCGCAGTAATATTTCCGAACAATTATACTACGGAAGTAGTCTGTAACCAATTGATAAAAATGAAGGTGTTCGCTACGAGCGGAAGTGGGGACCACATACCGGATCTCCACTTCCTCATTTCGCACCACTACGCGATCGATTAGCAACTCTACTAACCGGCGCTTCTGTTCAAAATCAGCCTTGGCCAGACCTTCCCTTACTCGTTCACAAAATTCCTCAATCGACCGCGCTATCCCTTCCAGCTCTACCCGACGCTTTACACTCACTTCTAACTGCTTGGCCTGCTCCTCTAAACTCCTTTGCCGTTGCTCAACTTCTTGCCGCCGTCGCTTGTATTCCTCCAGCTCTATTACCCCAACTAGATAAGCTGCGGTCAACCGTTCTAGTTGATTGGCCAGGGTTGTCCCTACTTTTCGTAAATTTTCTTTCCTGGCTTGCAACTCCTGCGGTAACCACTTTCCTCCTAAGGCTCGTTGTAAGGCAACTTTTGTTAGTTCCGGATTTTGGATTACCTCGCACAGATCCTGCCAGACCAGCTCATCCAGTTGTCCGGCTGGTATGTAGCGTGACCGGCATTTCTCCTCGATTCGACTAATTTCAATCCGCCCTTTGGCTCGGCAAGCGTAATAACTGTTCTTGCCACGGGTACAGCCCAGGCAGGCATTGTTACATACTCCACAACTTACCAGGGCTCGCAACAAATACTGATGACTTTTGTTGTTACGAGTGGCAAATGACTGGTTCTGGCTCAACTTCATTCGAACCAATTCAAACTGCTCCTGAGTGACGATGCCTGGCACTTGCCCGACCAATATCCATTCTTCCGGTGGATTGTACTCAAAACTCTGGCGTTTTTGGCTGACAGCGCGCAAAGCCGACATTCTTTTTCGGGTTGTGACCGTTCGCAGCCTGCCAGCATAAACCTTACCGGTGTAAACTGGATTGGTCAAGAGGGTTCGTAAACTCATAAAACCCCAGCGCTTTTTGCCTTTAGGAGCACTAATCCCGAGGGCTAGTAAATGACGCGACAGATCGCCCAGCGTATGGTTTTGCTCCAGGTAGTAGTCGAAGATCAAGGTTACTACCGCCGCTTCACTTTCTTCAAGATATACACTGGCCGGGTTGCGAGGCTGGTCCGGTTTAAGCCGGTAGCCATAAGGCGGAATCGACCAGGGTAAGAGCTGACCGGCCCGGTAGCGTTGCTGGCGACCCCGGCGCATTCTTTCCGTAATTAAGGTCCGTTCGTACTCGGCAACGGCTCCTCTAATCTGCAAGAGGAGTTGATCATTAGGATCATCACTCATTGGCCGCTCAATAAATTCTACCTGGCAGCCGGCTTTCTCAAACTCCTCGATCAGCAACATTTGATGCAGATACTTTCGGGCTAGTCTATCTGGGGCCGTGATCACTACCCGCTCCAACTCGGCCAAACCTACTTTGTCGCGCAGCCGATCCAGGCCAGGTCTTTTAAGCGAGGCTCCGCTAAAACCGTCATCCCTAAAAACATACGCCTCATTCCACTCCCAGTGCTGAGCGTGAAAGTGAGCTATGAGACGCTCCAACTGTTGTTCGATCGTTTGAGTTTGGGTCTGCTGCTAGCTCGAGACCCTGACATAAACCCCAATCTTCATGGAAATTTACCTCCTCGTCATATTTGTGCTGATGAACTGCTTGAGTAAAGTGAGCGGTGGAGAGTGCAACAGAGCACTCAAGCAGGAGTTGGTAGACCTGATCCCAGCGGGCTAGAGCTTGAGGATGTGGGATCACAGACCGGGAAACCTTCCATTGCCGTTGTTTCATGACTACCTCCGCGCCAGGAATTAACACCTGACGAGAAGATAGGCCATAAACTTTTAGGAGGAAAGAGGAGGTCGAAGAGCGTGAGGTAGATGCCAGTAAGAGAGGTGCAATTTTCCGAAGCGGGTCATACAGAATTTATCATTTGTATACAGACCATCGATGACCTAGGTACCCAGCACAAGTTATTTGGCTTTCTATAATGAGGAAAGACCGCACCAGTCTTTAGAGTATCGGACACCGGCAGAAGTCTATTTCGGTTCAAGTTTAATGGCAGGCACAATACAGGCCTGATGCTGCAAACAATTGTTTTATTAGAAAGGAGCTAATCCTCCTTAGAAATGCTTATTTAATTGTCTTGACTTTTGGGAGTACCTTAAACCGATCTAGCGAGGTAAAAGAGGGCTTTTTCACCTGGCGCTTTAAGATTATTAACTGTTGGCGAAGTAAGGCATTTTCTTTGAGCAACTCCGTTTTTGATTTTGATAGATCATTGATAGCTACAGCCACTACTGAATTCCTGGCAGGCTTAGACCAGGATAGAAACTTTTTATGGAGAGTTTGACCTATATACTGTATTATTTTTGGAATTGATAATTGCATTTCTGACCGGCTA
>DATAKM010000020.1:0-170809 GCA_036261665.1 Chloroflexia bacterium | reverse complement strand
TTTTTTAGAGTCATTGGGTCTTTTTTTCATTTGCAGCTCCTTTCCGGAAGGAGCCACGCCGGCACAGGGTGAGTTTAGGGCTTTATGAAAGGAAAAAATGGATCGCCAGAGACTCGAACTCTGAACCCACTGATTAAGAGTCAGTTGCTCTGCCAGTTGAGCTAGCGATCCATCAAATAGTTGGTACAAGTTTTTGGTATCCTCAAACTTGCTGGCGTATTATATCTCAAGAGATTGCGAAAGTCAACTTTTTGGAAAAGAATCCGGCACTTTCACTGAGGGGCTTGTTTCAGGCCTGCTTTTCAGTGATACGGGTTTTTCGTGGAGCCTCAGGAGTGCGAACGTTATAGTTAAACCCCATCAGAGAGCAGTTCTCAAGCCAATAAACCTGATAAAGAGTACTTGATCCTGCTGGCTTCGTAATTACTTCTCAAGCGAAGCCAGCAGCTTGCGAGAGATATTATCCAGTTGCTCCTGCTCCTGGTCACTCAATACGCTGAGAAGACACTTTTCGTTTGCGATATGTACCTCGACCACCTGATTAACCAGTTTTAACCCCTGTTCGGTCAGTTTGATTAGCACGCCTCGGCGGTCATCCGGGTCGGGCAGGCGTGTGACCAGCCCGGCCCTTTCCAGGCGATCTAAGCGGTTAGTCATTGCTCCTGACGAAAGTAGCATTGTTTCGAGTAGTTCGGTGGGGGTCAGAGTATAAGGTTCTCCCGCCCGCCGCAAACTGGATAGGACGTCAAACTCTCCGACTTTGAGGTTGAACTGGCTAAAAGCGGGCTGCAATTGCTGGTCAAGTAAGCGCGACATCCGCAGTAGCCTGGCAACCACCGCCATTGCCTTGAAATCTAATTCGGGCCGTTGCCGCGCCCACTGCTCTGTCACTCGATCTACCAGGTCTTTTTCCATTTTCTACTATCCTCATAATTAATCTGGTATTAATCTTTTTCTCTTGACAGCCTGCTATTTATAATTTATCTTGATGTTAAGATACTTCATATCAAGATTCATTACGTGAAGATATTTAGTGTCAAATATTTCAATATAGAGATAGTAGCATGGTTTCAAATATACAGCAAGTGCTATAACAAAATTTTACTTATTAAAATGAAAGTAAAGGAGAAAAAGATGGCTGGAATGCTGGACCTGAAGGGGCAAGTAGCGCTGATTACCGGGGCGGCAGGTGGTTTTGGCAGCGCCATTGCCCTGGCCCTATCGGGAGCAGGAGCGCGGGTAGTGGTGGTAGGGCGAAGCAGAGACAAACTGGAAGGTTTGGCCGCTGAGCTTGAGGGTCCCGCAATGGTTATAAGCGGTGATCTTTCCAGACCTGCGGAAGCCGAGCGTATTACGCAAGCAGTGGTGGCAAAACTGGGAAGGCTGGATATTCTGGTCAACAATGCCGGTGGCGCTACCGTCGGGGGGATTATGAGCCTGAGTGACGAGCAATGGCAGGCTGACCTTGATCTGAAATTGCTGGGTTACCTGAGAATGATGCGGGCTGCCGCGAAAGTAATGCAAGGGCAGGATGGCGGCAAAATTATAAACGTGGTGGGGCTGGCCGGGCATGAACCTTATCACCTGCTGACCGCTCCCAGCGTAGTGAATGCCGCTATCCTGGCTTTAACCAAAACGGCCGCGGATGAACTGGCCCCGGCCAATATCCGGGTTAACGCGGTCAATCCTAACGCAGCCCTCACCGGGTTAGGGGACGAAATGATCGAGAAGCTGGCGGCGGCCCAGGGTACCGGCAGCGCGGAAGTGCGTAACTACCTGCTTGGCGCTACTCCGCTTGGCCGTCTGGTCAGGGCGGAAGATGTGGCTAAAGTGGTGCTCTTTTACGCCTCCGAACTCTCTTCCTTCCTGACAGGCAGTTCGCTAGACCTGGATGGAGGGGCACACCGGGCCATCGCCTGATTAAGCTAAGACTTCTTAACGACTGAAGAAACCGGTGCTAACCTTATGACCGCTAACCATATTCCTCAAACTTGAGGCGGCAGTGGCATAGTTGCACCGGTTTCTTATTTCGGGAGTATCCGGCAGGGACAGCTCCGGTTGCTATTGATGGTTTTTCAGGCGAGAAACCAGCCTGACGGTTTGCTCTAACCTGGAGACTTCCACCTGCGAAAGTTCGGCCGCCTTGAAGAGCTTGCCCAGCAGGCCTGGCCCGGCTACTATCGGGTCGCTCTGCACTTTTACAAACCCCTCCAGCACCTTCAAATCCTGGCGGCTTAACTCCAGTTTGGTCGGAGTGATACTCGGTGGAAGCGCGGTCAGGCGTTCGGCCAGCGGTTTACAGGCGCTTAAGAGGTTTATTGCTTCTGTATCAGTTAACATTTCTTTTTCCTTTTTCTTTAACAGGCTTTCGGCAGGCATGGCCAGCCCTCTGTTATGGCATAATGCCCCTAATCGCGCACCTTACACTGGCTGAACCGTACCATTTTTTGCTGCTCTTCATCCCATAAATTGGCAAAGATGGCCCGCAGGCCTGACCACAGGGTTAGAGGCCTGGTCTTCTGGAAAAGCAGGCTGGCCCGGTGGCACTTCTCAAGATAATAATTGGGAATGCGCGGGCTAAGATGATGAATATGATGGAACCCGATATTTCCGGTAAACCATTGCAGGACACGCGGCAGCCGGTAGTAAGAACTGCCGTGTAGAGCCGCTTTGACAAAGTTCCATTCGCGTTTACTTTCCCAGTAACTATGCTCGTACTGGTGCTGTACATAAAATAACCAGACCGCTCCACTACAGGCCATGATAACTATAGGCACCTCGACCAGTAAAAAGGGGCCTAAACCTACCATTAATATCACCGGCAGGGCGATTAGCACGATTGCCAGGTTAGTGCCGTAGACGCTCAAACGCTCTTTCTTGCCTGAACCGGCCGGGGCAAAGCGATAGATTACCAGAAAGAGCAGGACGGGCATTATAAGGAATAGCACCGCCGGATGGCGGTAGAATCTGTAAACCAGTCTTTGCCAGGCTGAAAACTGCTGGTACTCTTTGACCGTCAGCGTCAGGATATTACCGTTGGTGAGCATATACTTCTTGATGGTCATGGGTAAAACCTGGCCCGTAATCCGTTTGTCCAGGTTACCAGACCCGGCGTGGTGAATGGCATGCGAGTGCCGCCACTGGTAGAAAGGGGTCAGGCATAACACTCCCAGGATCAGGCCGAGCAACTGGTTAGCCCAGGCAGACTTAAAAAAAGACCCGTGAGTGCAGTCGTGAAAAATAATGAAAGTTCGAATATAGCAACCGGCGGCCAGTGGGGCCAGGGCCAGGGTAAGCCAGTAAGAAACTGATAGAGCGCTATACATCAAATACCAGGTCAGGAAAAAAGGAACCAGGGTGTTAACGATTTGCC
The DNA here is from genome assembly GCA_036261665.1 of Chloroflexia bacterium. GTDB lineage: Bacteria > Chloroflexota > Chloroflexia > Chloroheliales > Chloroheliaceae > 54-19. Next base: position 167,436 of record DATAKM010000020.1, on the reverse strand, counting down.
ACCAGCTTAGCGCCAGGTTCGTACGGCGATAGGGAGCGACATCTTCCTTCCATTGTTCTCGCTGCTGTTCTCTCTGCATCAATGGACTGGCTACTTCAAGTTCTTCAATCAACTTAAACAATTCCTTCCTTTTAACCTAACCACTAATAAACCTGACCACTAAATTATCCGTCCGATAAATTTATCCATCCGATTGGTCGTGCATTTCTCTCATTCGGCTGATTTTCGAGCTTTCCCCGGCTCTGTTTTTGCGTTCTAACTCCAGCATCTCCTCTGCGGTGGCTTTACCTCCGTGATGGCTGTTCCAGGGATTATCGAGAAGCCGGGCTGTTTCGCTGATATCGTAAGTAAGACCCAGAGTTTGCGACCAGTCTACCGGTTCTCCAACTTTTCCGGCATGGTGGGCGATATGGGCCAGGACCTCTTCCCGATCAAAAGGGTTGCCAAAAGCGCTAAAGTTACCGTGCCTGGGTACAGGTAACAAAATAGTGTATTCAACCTGAAACTCTTTTGATTTATCCATATGCTCTTTATCCATCCTAATCCATTAATTCCAATCCTTTAAGCTGAATGGAACCGCGGAGTCTTTCCGGTTACGCGCCAGGCAGCTAATCAAGGCGGCAACCCCATTCAGTTTCACGCCTGAAGCCACTCGCAAATAACTCCACTCACTTTCACTGTATTCAGCCAGCATTAATGGTTCAAAGTGGCTTAGACGAGACAGTTCCTGGTCGCTCAACGCGACAGTTATCCCATGCTTTACGAGACGTTCTGAAAGAGGTAGACAGGCTTTCAGTATGCCTACCGCCTCAAGCATAGCAGGGGTTGGGTTAGATAGATCTTTACTCATCTCTAAAATCCTTTTAAGTTCATCTGCCTGATATAGTCTGGAATATTCCACTTTTTTGATCAGGATAACTAATTTTTTATACTTGAGATTGATGGATAGCCTGGCAGTAGGCTAAATTACAAAGATAATTCACTTTCTTGCGGAGGAGGAATAAGGCTAACTTTCAGTGTGTGGCCGAAAAATTCAATCCCATCGAGCGCTTTGAGGGCCTGGTCTGCTTCACTATCACTATTCATTTCAACATAACCAAAGCCTTTATCGGAATCTGTTTCGCCCTTAACAATCATCCAGGCGGCGTTAACCTGTCCGGTCAGTGTAAAGAGATAACGGAGGTTTTCACTCGAAGTATTGGCAGCCAGGCCAGTTATATATAACTTTTTGGCCATTAAAACGCCTTTCTCATAAGCTCTGCAAACTACTTGCGGGATTTCAAAGCAGTCTCTTACAGTTTCATAACTTGAAAGAAAAAGCAGTAAACTTACAAGAGCAGGCAAAAATGAAAATTCTAAACAGGGGTTTGAGCGTGCTATAGAGGTTTTTTTTGCATTAATCAAACAAGTTTATGTTATGCTTGAGAAATTACTATAACAGCCATCTTCACTATTTGCAAATTTGATAGCTTTGTAAAACTGCGCCACCCCGCTACTTCTAAACTTCTTGAGCTTTATCTGAATCCTGAGTTGTCAAAGCTTATAGCCTATTTATAGCGAAATGTGATGCGTCCCCGGTTCAGGTCATAGGGTGATAATTCAATAATTACCCGGTCACCGGGCAGAATCTTGATGAAGTTCTTGCGCATTTTGCCGCTGATGTGGCCGAGGGCGTTGTGGCCGTTATCCAGTTGTACCTGAAACATGGCATTCGGCAAAGCTTCAGTAATCTTGCCTTCTACCGCAATGGCATCTTTATTGGACTGTTTGGTTACCGGTCCGCTGCCAGGAGCCTGCGCAGGGGAAGATCCTTTATGAGATTTAGCATGGGTAAAGGAGCGGTTATTGGTTTTTCTGGGAGGCATAATAAATTCTCCTTGCCCGACCTTACCGCGTAAACAAAGCCGGGTAGCCCTGCCTTAAGGTAAAATTGAGTATATAAGTTAATAATTAACGGTGGATTGTCAGGTTAAAGTGAGCCGCAGAAATCTGCGCTACCGGTCAGCCTTAAGCTGGCAGCGGCAGCCATTTAACAGCGGTTCAGGCCAGAAATAGCCGACCTTAACTGAGCCTGCTAAGTTAGCCATCCGCAGGCGGCGATACCTGGCAAAAGTTATAAGCGTTCCGGCCCATTTTGCACATGGGCCGGAATACTTTGCTAAAAAGCGGGGAAATAAGTTTCCTAGTAGCGGTTGCTGCGGTATCCGCCGTTGCTGCGGCCTCCACCGTAGCCGCCGCCACGGTTTTCCTGGGGACGAGCTTCATTGACGGTGATGGTGCGGCCTTCGAATTCAGTGCCGTTGAACAGGTTAATGGCCTGCTGAGCTTCGGTATCGTTGCTCATTTCAACAAAGCCAAAGCCTTTGGCCCGACCGGTATCGCGGTCAGTGATGATGCGCGCCGAGTCAACTACTCCGGCCTGGCTAAACAGATTTTCGAGGCTGCTTTCGCTGGTGTTGTAAGATAAGCCGCCAACATATAATTTTCTGCCCATTCGAGGACATCCTTTCTTTCCTGTTTCACTATACCCTGTAAGGGTAGAACAGGTTATTAATAACAAAACAAAATGGGTTCAACTGTTTGCAAGCGGTTGCTACCGCTTTCCTGGCCGCTAAATTACGAGCTGATCAGGTGCGTTAAATACTATGACGATACAGAACCCAGGTATCGCTAACCTGGAAGAGAAGGCAGACACTCAAAAGAGGATTGGATACGGCAAATCTAGAGGAAGATTTTTAGTAGGAAACTCTCAAGCGCACAATGCAAGGCTCAAACAGGTTTTGTTCTTTGCACAGATATTATACTCCAAATTTCTCGATTCGGCAACCGGCATGCTTTAAGCGCCTGTCATAACTGGTTGAACCCCTCTCCGGAAAGGCCGGCAAGGCTGGTATCAATCAATAAACAGCTTACCCTATTCCAAATATTGGTGCTATAATCTTTTCAATATCTGCCAGAAACTTTATAACGCAACTCGGCGGATGTGTGACAAATCTATCTCCTATTATTACCAGGCTAACCCGTCAGGCTCTCAGATCAAAGAGATCAGGGTTAAAACAGGTCTATTCGCAAAGACTTCAAGCTGTTTTGAAAGGGTCTTGAAATAAAGTATGCCGCTTCCCTCTCGCCAGCGTTTAATACTTGTTCTACTCCTGGGTGGACTGCTGTTGGTTGCCGTAGCAGTTGGGCTATTTCTGAGCTTTAACGCCGGAAAAGCCCCGAGCGGGCAGGCAGCAGAGATCGCGGCTACCCCCCTGACCAAAGGGGGTCTCAACCTGCTGACACCAGGAGAAAGCGCCCAGGCTTATCCGACCGGCCCGACCGAGCCAACCCCGCTGCCCGTGACACCGGCGCTGCCTGCCGTGGCCGCTCCGCCCCTCTCGCCTGCCGCTACAGCGACCTATACTCCGCCGCCGCTGCCAGTCAGCCAGGCCATTATCCCGTATAAAATCCGGATTCCCGCCATCGGAATAGATACTTATGTGGAAAGGGTGGGCGTTTTAAAGGACGGCACAATGGATGTGCCGAAAAACATCTGGAACACCGCCTGGTTCGGCAATGGCGGCTACATGCCGGGCTCGCCGGGGAATGCCGTAATCGCGGGCCACCTTGACGCTCCCGGCAGTAAAGCCGTTTTCTGGGACCTGGATAAGCTGAAAGCGGGGGACCGCATCTTCCTGTCGGATCAGGCCGGGAAAGAACTGGTTTTTCAGGTCGCCGAGCTGCAAGTTTACCCGGTAAATAACGCTCCTTTGAATACCATCTTCGGCCCCTCGTCGGAATCCAGGCTCAACCTGATTACCTGTAGCGGCGTTTTCAATCGCGCCGCCCGGCTTTATGACAAACGCCTCATAGTCTTTTCAAAGCTGGTAGCCAATAATTAAGGTAAATTTCGACCGGGCGCGAGCGGGTCGGGAATAAAGCGTACCGGGTGGCCGGGATTAGTGGCGGATAAATCAGGAGAATTTGCCACTATGTTAAGGTCAGGGTAAAGCCGAGCCAGGTTGCGCCGGTACCACGCCTGGTTTAACAGCCGAGACTCTATCACGGCAACATCGGGCCGCCGCTTTTCGACATAGCTGCCGTACCACAGGGCGAAGGTAGCAGCATCGCTATTTGTCACCAGAATTGCGCCGGGGGGAGCACTATCCAGTTGTGTGCCGGCCCACTGCTGGGCCTGCCGGTCGCCCTGCAAGTTTACCCGGCTGTAGTTCAGGGCCATATTAGCCAGGGGCAGGGCCAGCGCCAGGCTGAAAAGAGCGCCCGGTAGCAGCCCGGGCGGTAACTTCCGGGCAAGTTGACCGCTGCGCCAGCCTGCCCAGGCCAGGCCCAATCCGGCCAGCGCCGCCCACAGCGCGAAGGCCGGCATGAGATATACCTGGCTGTTTTCGGCGGCATAAACAGCGGCGAAAGCGGTATGCAGGCCGATTCCAACGGTGGCTAACCAGGCTGCTGGCCTCGCTGCCGGGATGCGCCAGGCCATCACCAGGCCCAGCCAACCCAGGGCAACCCCCGGCAGGCTGCCTTCCTGCCAGAGCAGGCTGACGCTCGCCGCAATCCGCCCCAGGCTCTGCGGTAGCGGCGCGGCAAAGAGCAAATTTTGATAGGTCTCCCCTGTGAATAACTGCCAGATACCCCCAAAATTAGCCGGGCCGGCATCCGACCAGTTGGACGCCGGGACACTCCCCCCTCTTAATACCACATAAAGATAGGGCAGGCAAAGACCCAGCCCGAAAAAAGAGAGGCCGCCGAGCCATATTTTCTTATTGATTTTATGAAAAGATGAACTAAAAGAGGTCGAGGCCATTCGGCTCCCTGCCAGCATAAAAGCCAGGAGAGCCAGCAGGGTGAAAATGGCCGTGCGGTGCTGGCCTATGGCCAGCCCTGCCAGGAAAGCCAGAGCCAGCAGGCGCGGTAGGCTTGCTTTCTTCTCCCACCAGAGCAGCAGGGCCAGCACCGCCGCGAGATTCAGGGCCAGGTTAAAAGAGTTAATTTCCACGATCAGGGCCTGCGACCAGACCAGTGGGGTAAAGGCCAGGCCGGTTCCCGCCAGCAGAGCCCCTGCCAGGCTAAAAGAGGCCGGGGCCGGGCGCAGGCAGAGCAGATTCAGCCTGTAACTGACCTGGCCGAGTAGCCCGGCGGCTAATGCTCCCCATATCACCGAAGCCAGCGCAAGGGTCGCGGCAGGATCGGAACCAAAAGGCCGGAAGAGCCAGCCGGCGAGCAGATAGAGCGGGTAGCCGGTAGGGTGGGGTATTCCGCCCAGGGCAAACGCGGTGGCAAGATCACCGCCATCCTCGCCGCCGTGCCGCCAGGTCAGGCCCCCGGCAGCGGTAGCAAAGTAGACCGCCAGGGCCAGCCCAAAGGGCAGGCCAAAGCTCAGCCAGTGGTACAGCCCCGAGCGCGAGAAGGTTTTATACCCCGCTTCCGCTTCTAGGGTTCTTCGTTTTTTAGCAACTTGCGTCTCTGCCATAGCCGGTTCCCGCAGGTAAAACCGAAAAAGAGAAAATCGTTTAGAATGCGCAGCAGCCGGTTGAGCGCCACCAGGGCTATCACCTGGGGCCAGGCCAAGACCAGCCCGGCCAGCCAGCCCAGGCTGATTTCGACCACTCCTAACCCGGCAGGTACTACCAGGAAAAGGGTCGAGAGCAGCGTGACCACCGCGCCGGTCCAGGCCAGGTAGGGCAGGCTGTGCCAGGAGACCGGGCCGAAAGCCAGGGCCAGCACCCACAGCCTGAGGCCGTTCAATCCCCAGAAGAAAAGCGAAAGAGCCAGCGGCGGCCAGAGGCTAAAACGCTTTGCCGGAAGGTTCAAACGGGCCAGCAGCGGGCGCAGGTAGCGCGGCCCCAGTCCAACCAGGGCCAGGACCAGGGCGAAGGCCAGCCCCAGCGCGGCGGCTAACTCATTCTGCGAAAGCGCTGAACCCCCTGATAAGTGCAGGGCCAGGGCTAATAACAGCCCGGCTATAATCACCATCCCTGCCGCCAGCAGGTGTACCACCTGCGCCATAACGCCCAGCACCGGAACGGCTGCTCGCGACAGTCCTATCTGCGGAGCGTAATAAACCAGCCCCGCTACCGGCCAGATACCGCCCGGCAGGTAACGACTGGCCCCGGCCACCGAGAGAGCTGTGAAGATGCCGTTATACCCGCCCGTAGCGCCCAGCCTGCGCGCGCAACTCTCCCAGACTGCCACGTAAACCAGCGAAGCGGCTAAATTCAGCCCGAAAGCCAGGCTCAGCCAGGCCCAGTTGGCCGTACTAACGGCAGCGGCCAGCGCAGCCCGGTTCTGGTAGAGCGCCAGCAGCATGAGCGCTACCGCCAGGAAGCCCAGGCCGAAACGGGCCGGCTTCAACCAGGAGCGCGTCCATTTTTTGGTTGGCTGTTTATTCAGCTTTTCATTTTGCGGCTCACTGAGCATCATAAAAGGTGAAGTTTCGGCTTTTTTCAAATAACCACTGCCCGACCCCGGCGGTGGCCCCGGTAGTCAGGGCCAGGGTGCGCAGGTTTAACATTAGCCAGGACCAGCGGCGCGGCACAGAGGGCGCGTTGCGGGCCATAAAGGGCCAGAAGCTAAGCTCTAAAAACAGCCAGGCCAGCCCGCTCCCGGCAAGGAGGACCTGACTCAAGCTCTGGCCGGGTTTGAGCCGGCGCAAGACCAAAGCAGGCATAAACTGCCCGCAAGCGAGCACCTGCAAAACCATTTGCAGTTTAGCCAGGCTGGAAGAGTGGCTGTCAGCCAGCACATGCTCCGGGTAGCGCCGGTAGAGCGTCACTCGCCAGCGTCCAATTCGGAACTTGCGCCGGAAATACTTCCCGATGGTGGCCGGGTGGCGGTGGTAAACCACCGCTGCGGGCGCGTAAACAAAAGAATAACCTTGCTTGCGCAGCCGCCAGCCCAGTTCGGCATCTTCGACAATGGCCCCCGGCAACCGAGCATCGAAAAGCTCTTCGACCAGTCTTTCTCGCCTGTAACCGGCCGAATAGGTATCCGCAAAATCGGGCCGGACCTGCCCGCTCTCAAAACGCCGGTAGCGCTCCCCAAACTCCGCCTGGACAAACCGGGCCACCTTCGAAGACTGGCGGGTGGCGTAGACTCCTTTGGCCCCGGCCACCTCCGGCGCGGCCTTTTCCAGTGCTTCCACCAGGCTGGCTGCCCAGCAAGGCGCGGCCTCGCAGTCTGCATCGGTGAAGAGAATATAGTTACATTCGGGCGCAACCAGCCCGATACCGGCGTTGCGGGCCGAGGCCGCGCCCCGGTGCGGGGTCTGGAGCAGCTTTACGTCCCGGCCCGCGTAACCACGCGCAAGCGAAGCCGTCCGGTCCATTGAGCCATCGTCTACCACAATTATTTCCAGGCTTAAGTGCGGTCCGGTATGCTGGCGAAGAAGGCTGTCCAGGCAGGCGGTTAGATAAGCTTCGGCGTTGTAAGCCGGTACGATAACGGCAGCTTTAAGCCCCGACATAGGCAAGGTGTAAAACATACGCTAAATTTTGACAGGTAGGTTTTGCATTATAGCATGAAATTTATCCTCGAACTGATAGTAATGCTGGAGCGAACTGTTGAATTTAGTACATTTGTAATTCTAAGTTTCTTTGCTATAATGGGCTGACCAGCGCCAGCTATTATTTACCGTCGTGGCCCAGTCGTTCCCTGTTTCCGTGCAGCAGGCGGAAAATTAGATTACCAATGCTTGAAGAAAAATCTGCCAGGCCCTCCTCAACTATAGACAGCCCTACCGCTTCGCCCCCACCCGCCGCTAAAGGCCGGGTTAGGAAGGCTGCCAGGAAAAAGCGCCGCTTCTGGCCGGTCTTACTGGTCCTGCTAGCGTTTATCCTTCTCGCCGGGCTAAGCGGCTATTTAACCTTTAAGACAGTCATCCAGTATATCGAGAGCGGAGAGCGCCATCTTCAGGCCCTGACCGGCCAGCTCCAATCAGAAAACCCTTCCCTCAGCAGCGCTAACCTGGAAACGGTCAGAAAAGAACTGGCCTCCGCCCAGAGTGACTTTGAAAAAGCGCGGCAAAGCCTGGGTCTGTGGGAATATCCCCTGCCACTGGCCGGAGTGCTGCCCGGACCGGGCTACGATGCCGCCCACCTGACCACGCTGCTGGAGATAGCGGCTAAAACAGCCCAGGCAGGCGAACAGGTAATGGAAGGAGTGCAACCGGCGCTGGCTTCTTTCGACCCTTCGGCCCCCACGCCGGACAGCCAGAATTCCACCGGCAAGCTACTCCTCGCGAGTCAGGCCCTGGCAAAGCCGGACGCGCAGGCCCGTTTTGGCCGGGCGGAGCAGCTTCTTTCAGAAATAAGCGCCCTGCGCGCCGGGCTGGAGGCGCAGCGCTTGAACCTCGACCCGGCCCGTAAAGCTCTCACTATGCTCGACCGCTACCTGCCGGACCTCAAGCAGGGCGTAGAACTGGCCCGTGAATTGCCGCCGGTCCTGCCCGCCTTGCTCGGCGCCAACCAGCCCGTGACCTACCTGGCCCTGATGCAAAACAGCGACGAACTGCGGGCCACCGGCGGGTTTATCAGTTCTACCGCCCTGGTCACGCTGGACCGGGGTAAGTTTAGTCTCTCCGGCTTTCAGGATAGTTATGCCGTAGATAACCCGAAAGTTCAGCCCGAACCGCCGGTGGCGGCCCTCAATCGCTATATGCAGGCCCAGTTCCTGGCAGTTCGTGACGCCAACTGGTGGCCTGATTTTCCCACCTCGGCTCGCAAAGTGGCAGACCTTTACCAGCGCCAGGCAGGCCGCAGCGCGGATAGTGTGATTGCGCTGGACAGCCAGGCAGTCTCTTATCTGTTTGAAGCGCTCGGCCCGCTGGATTTGCCGGCCTACAACGAACGCCTGACCGCCCAGAATTTCGAGGAGCGGCTGCGCTACTACTATTTGCCGCCCGGAACCGATACCCAGAGCGGTGACTGGTGGCTCAAACGCAAAGAATTCGTAGGGGTTGCCATAAAAGGCCTGTTCGACCACATAGCAAAGGCCGAGCCTAAAGAATACCTGCGCCTGGTGGAATGGATGGGCCGGGCAATCAGTGAGAAGCATCTTCAGCTTTACTTCAACCAGCCGGAAGCGGAAGCGCTGTTAAGCCGCTATAAACTGGACGGCGGGCAAACTCAGGCCCCTCCCGGCCAGGATTACCTGATGGTGGTAGATTCTAACGTCGGTTTTAACAAGGTCAGTCCTAAAGTCGATAGAGCCATCAGCTATAGCGCGGTCGCGCCTGCCGCCGGTTCCAGTATTTTCGCCAGCCTGACCCTGACCTATACCAACCGGGCCGGAGTGCGCAGCGGGACCCAACCCGGCCAGTGCGTGAAAGTAGCGAAGTACGACCAGTCATACGAGAGCATGATGAACGGCTGTTACTGGGATTACCTGCGCGTCTATGTCCCCACCGGCAGCCACCTCAGCCGGGTGAGCGGCGATTATCAACCAGACGATTACCCGGCGGTGCTGGAGGAAAACGGCCGAACGGTCTTTGCCACCCAGTTAGTTATCCCACCCGGCCAGACGGTGAAGTTAACCTTCGAGTATACCCTGCCCTTCCAGCTTGTCTCAGCCCGGGACTACAATCTGCTGGTTCAGAAGCAGGCCGGTGCCGCACCAGCGCCGGAGCATTTGAAGCTTGAACTGGCCGGAGAATCTGGCGAGTGGGATTTATTATTAACAAAAGATATGGAATATAATCTTAAATTGGTCACTAAACTATTGCTAACACTAAAGATTTAGGATATTATACAATTAATATGTATCTATTTTAATGAGTTTTTGACAGTTAGACCCTGTTCGCGCTTGTCCTACGGTTAGCACCGGTAGATTAAAAAGATTAGACAGATCGAAAGTTGGAAGCTTTCTTCCCACCCGGATTTGAGCCATTGGCTCTGGGGAGTCAGACATGATGGCTGGGCAGTTTTAAGGCCTGTTTTACCCTGGCGTTCGTTTTAGCTTAAAGGAGCATCTCAGCATGAAGTTACAGGTTCTTAAACGGATCGCGCCCTTTTCCTTACCGGCTTTTATTGTTAGCGGCCTGCTGGGCTTGGCCCTGGTGGCCTCTTTTCAGTTAAGCTGGGGAACCGCTTACGGTCAGACTGCCGGGTCGGGTGATATTAGCATTACCAAGACTGTCTCACCCACCTCTATTTTTCCGGGCCAGACCGTTACTTTTACCATTCGGGTAATCAATAACAGCGCCACCACCACCTATAACAATGTGATTGTGACTGACAATATGCCGGGTCAGTTCGATGTCATCAGCGCCACAGCCAGCAAAGGCACGGTGCGTATCACCGGACAGCGCGTGGTCATCCAGATAGACAGCCTGGCACCCCAGGAACTGGTCGAGATTACCATCGTAACCCAGGCCAGGGCGGGAGCGGGCCGAGGACCCGTTACCAATAATGTAGACCTGAAGGCGGCGGACCCCTCCGGTAATCCCGTAGCGCAGTCGGCTTTCGCCGAGGCTGTGCTATCGGAGGCCGGTTCGCCCGAAGGACAACCGCCGGTTATTCCCGGCCTGCCCAATACCGGCAGCCAGGCAGTGGCAAACAATCCTGCTACTATTCCGGCCTGGAAACTAATCGCCCTGGGTCTGCTGGGTACGGTTATGCTCGCTTCGGCAGCAACTATGTTCCTTAACCGCCGCGGGAAAGTTGGAGAGTAAACGGGTAACAGTAGATGGTATTAAAAGCTTCAATAACATTGGTATAAAAAGAGCTTTTACCATTGTCAAGTATCGCAAAGTATTATATAATCTTTAATACAGTAAGTTTGGGAAAGTAACTTTAAAAGTAGTTCTTTCCGGCTAGAGCAGCTATTAAGGCGATATCTACCAGAACTGGCGTTTCGATTATACGTCCCTGGAAATATTTCACTCAGGAGCTAACCTTGATTACTACGGTTACTACAACTACAACTACCACCGTAACCACTATTTCAGCCGTTTCGCTGGCTTTGATCGCCATCCTTACTTTACTTTCCCTTTTAATCAGTAAGGAGATCATCTCCTCCAGTTCCAGCGAACGCGCCCGCAGGCTGAGCCGTTCCCTGAATATCGCCATCGTCCCGCTGGTGCTGGTCTTTTTCGCCACGGCCATCGCCCAGATTATCAAGGTGCTGAGCTAAGCGCCTCCCGGCGCGGCGCAACCTGCGCCTGCCCCTGCTGTTGTCCCGCTATTTTATTCCGATGCCAAATTCTGCTATGATGGCGCTGTCTTAAATCAAACACACTAGCTTATTTGCTGCGGCCTTATGTCTATAACTTCCCCGCCCGCTTTTCCGGGTTCTAAAGTTTCTTTACCCGATAGCACCGCTATGTCCGGCGGCTCTTCCGCTGAGAGCAATCCGCTCTTAATCCTGGCCGGGCTGGCCCTGGTCCCGGCTTTTTTACTGCCGGGCTGGTGGTGCTGGCCGGCGCTGGGCCTCTTCGGCCTGTGGCTGGGGGTAAACGCGCGAGTAAGCGGCAGATTATGGCGCAGGACAGCCCTGGACTGGCCGGTAATCCTGGTGCTGGCGGGGATGCTGGTGGGGTTACTCAGCTCTCTCGACCCGGCCTTGAGCGCCAACCGGGCCTGGAGCCTGGTGGGCGGGCTGGTAGCTTTTAGCGTGGTGAGTAACGGTTGCAGCCCGCGCCAGGTCAGGGCTTACGGAGGTCTGGTTCTCAGCGTGCTGGGGGCGGCGGTCAGCCTGCTCTCTTTAATCGCGGTGGACTGGGGCCGAGGCGACCTGCTCAAACTGCCCGTGATCTACGACCATCTTCCGCACCTGTTGAACGGTTCGTTCGGCAGCGGCGCTTCCGCCGAGAGTGAAATCAATCCGCGCGTGGTGGCCGGAGCCCTGGCTATGCTTGTACCGGCGGCCTGGACCACCTTTTTCAGCTTCAGCCGTGCAAATCTTCGCCACAAGAGACTCAAGCTGGCCGGGTTGCTGCTAATGAACCTCTTTACCAGCCTCACGCTGCTGCTCACCCAGGCTCCTACTGCCATCGCCGGTTTGATCGTGGCGGGCTTCCTGGTCTTCCTGGTATGGTCGCTCAGCCTTGTAAACGGTAGGCGCAGAGTAGCGGCGGCGGGCTTGCTGGGTTTGCTGCTGGCACTATTCGGGCTGGTGCTGCTAATGCTCCTGCCCAGGCTGGCCGCGCTGCTGCCTGCCTCGGACGCCGAGCCCACCCGGCGGATCGTTTTCCGGCTGGAAATGTGGCTGAGAGCGCTCGACATGTTCGCTGCTAAACCTTTTACGGGCATCGGCTTGAACAACTTTCCGGTTTCGCTTTCCCATTTTTACCCGACATATTCGCTCGGACCGGAGGCCCACGCCCACAATCTTGTGCTACAGACCGCCCTGGATGGCGGCGTTATCGGGCTGGCGGCCTTCATTTGCGTGCTGGTTGGGGTCTTTTCGCTGCTGCGGCAGGCCTGGCGGGAGCGGGACAGCGCCCGGCGCTGGCTGATCGCGGGGGTGGCGGTAGGCACGCTGGCCTGGCTCTTTTACGGGGTGGGCGAGTCGATTACCCTGGCACATAAACCCGCCGTAATACTCTGGATGATGTGGGGACTGGTAGCGGCGCTGGCCTATCAACCCCGCAAAGAGGCCGCGCAACCGGACGATGCGGCTGTAGCGCCTGGCTGGTGGAAGCGCCAGCGCTACCCACTGGCGGGACTTGCGCTGTCGCTGCTCTGCCTGGGTGGATTATTAATTGCAGGTGGGTGGGATATGTTCCAAACAAACCTGGCGGTGCTAGAAGCGCAAAAAGCTCTGTTAGATAACGGTAACGGCGGCAATTTTGATGCGGCTGCCGGAGGGCGGTTGGCGGAAAGGCTGGTCCAGAAAGGCTTTCCGGGAGCGGCGACTTTCGACCTGGCGGCCCACCTGGCGGCCCGGCAGGGTGACTTTGACGCTACAGCGGACTATTTACAGCGCGAGGCCCGGCTGGATGCCCGCAATACGGTTTTAAGATATATACCGGGCGAGTGGAACATCTGGCGCCCTCTGAAAGATTCCCCGCCGGGCCAGCCAATCCTGCGGCTCTACAACCAGTGGAAAATGCGCTACCCGACCGACCCGCTAGGCTACGCTCGCCTGGCGGTGGCTTACCGGGAACGCTGCCAGGCCGGTCAGGCCGCCACAGTGCTCCAGGAGGGCCTTAAGCTGGTCAAACCGGATGACGCGCTCTTACTGAAGGCCCTGCTGCTGCAAAAAGAAGTCCCGCCCGGCTGTTAATTACCGGGCTTAAAAGGCTTTTAATAGTTAAGAATGGCACTCCCGCGCGATTGAACGAGTGGCACGCTCTTACCCAACACGACCCGTTCTATTGCTTGTCATCTTGAGTACTATGACACATTAGTGGTGTCGTTATAAGCCCCGCTTTTAACCATGTCACGCCCCTTGTGGGTGTGAGGGCCGACAGGGGAAACCAACACTGAGTAGGCCGAATTGAAGGCCCGAAGAATCTCTTTGTCCCGCTCTATATGGCCCTGAATCGAGATTCTTCGGGCCTCAGAATGGGGAAAAGCAACGTTAACTGAAAACTTACAGGCATTACTACCTGCTAAATTTCAAATTAAACCCGGTGATTAATGCCAAAAATTGTCCGGACGGCTACCCGGCAGCCCTGAAAGCCTTGAGTGATTAGCATAAAGGCGCTTCCATAACCTCTTCCATCACCAGGGCCGCCGCCCCTGAAATACCGGCGAGGCCACCGGGCAAGCCCGGCAGGAGTGGCAGGTCGGCCAGTTCGGGCCAGGCCTGCTGGCGATAGCCCCGGCGGGCCGCTTCAAGGTAAAGCGGAGAGGCCGCGGCTAAGCCCCCGCCCAGCACAATTACCTGCGGGTCCAGCAGACAGGCCAGACTGGCCAGGCCGGTTCCGAGAGCGCTACCGGCCTCAGTAAAGGCCCGGCCCGCCGGGCCGTATGGGTTGGCCTCCGCCTGCGACGCAAGCTCCGGAATCGATAAAATCCTCTCAGCGCCGCTGGCTGTACGGTAATAGCGCTGGATGGCCGCCGTAGCGGTGTATTGTTCCAGGCAACCTTGCCTCCCGCATTCACAGGCAAGCCCTCCGGCCCGGTACAGAGAATGCCCGATCTCCCCGGCGCAGTAATGCCCTCCACGATATAACCGTCCATCCAGCACCAGACCACCTCCCAGCCCGGTTCCGGCCGCGGCATAGAGCATCTGGCGATAGCCGCGCCCTGCCCCGAACCTGCTTTCGGCCAGGGCCTGCGCGTTTACATCGTTATCAGCCTGGCAGGGCAGGCCAAACCTCGCCTGGAAAGACTCTACCAGGGGCGTACCGGTCCAGCCGGGAATCATGGCGGAAGCAGCCGCGACCACGCCCCGCTCGGTATCAATGCGGCCCCCGGCGGCAATCCCCAGCGCGGTCGGGGCAGGCAGGCCCTGCGAAGCGGCCTCTTGCAGGAGCTTTTCGACCAGTTCCAGTGCGCGCTCCAGGACGGCAGCACCGCCCTGGCTGGCCTCGGTAGGGACAGTCAGGCGAAGAGCTAGCTCGCCCTTTGCGGTGACCAGCCCGGCGGCCATTTTGGTTCCACCGATGTCCAGCCCGGCGTAAAGCCTCACGCCAGGACTAGGTTCGTTAGATTCTCTCAATGCCGGCATCTTCAAGCTTCCCCCTGGGCCTTACAGTCCCTCTATGCCTTTGACGAACTGGCGGGTGATCCACTGCGGGCGAGTGATGGCGCTCCCCACCACCACGCTGTAGGCGCCCAGTTCAAGGGCCTGGCGAGCCTGAAGCGGCGTAGCGATTCGCCCCTCGGCGATCACCGGGATCTTCACGCGTGCCACCAGGGCTTTGAGCAGGGCAAAGTCAGGCTCTTCCTGCTGAGGACTGTAGGCGGTGTAGCCGGAGAGGGTCGGCCCCACCAGGTCGGCCCCGGCTTCCTCGGCGGCCAGGCCTTCTTCCAGGGTACTGATGTCCGCCAGCACCGGCAAGCCGGTATGCTCTTTCACCTGCCGGATTAAATCCGCCGCGCTGCCCTCCGGGTGAGGCCGGAGCGTGGCGTCCAGGGCGATGATATCGCACCCGGCCTCGGCCAGTTCCAGGGCATGGCGCAGAGTGGGAGTTATGCGTACCTCGAAGCCTTCCAGGTCATGCTTGTAGAGGCCGATCAGGGGCACATTCGGGAAAGCCTTTCGGATGGCGGCCACGTCGGCAGGAGAATTAGCTCGGATGCCCGCGCCTCCGCCTTCCAGGGCGGCTTTGACCATTTTTACCATAACTTCCGAACCAAAGAGCGGTTCCTCCGGTAGAGCCTGGCAACTGACAATCAATCTTTGATGTACCTGATTTAGTAATGTTTGGAGGTCTAACGGTTTTCCAGGCATAAAGATCTTCTCTTTCTATAAAAAGATTTTAGCTTCTTTCCAGAGCCTATTATGAATTAAGGGCCAGCGCGGCTGAAAGCTGGCCCGTAATACGCCAGGTTGCCCGGCGAAGCCGCATTTCCGGCTTGAATGTGTCTTAAACTACTCCTGCTCCGCTAAAAGCCCGGCTTCCGCCAGCAGGGCCCGCACTCGCGCTACTTCTGCCGGGTTGTAGCGGGTCATAGGCCGGCCCATCACATTGGTAGAGATTACGCCGCGCAGCATAAGAGCCGTTTTGAAGCCGCCCAGGGCCGAAGCGGTAAAACCCATTCTGCCCGGCGTACCGGCCCGGATAATCGAGAACAGGCGGTAAAGTCTTTCCTGTTCCTGGCGAGCCGCTTCCCAGTTACCGGCCCGCGCCGCCCGGTAGAGCCGCACATAGCCGTGCGGGTCAACATTTCCCAGCCCCGGCACACATCCGTCTGCGCCCGTAAACAAAAGCGCATCTACTAAAAGCTCGGAGCCGGTAAAGACCGAAAACCCTGGATAGTTCCGGCTGCTCAGCACAATGCCTCGGAAATTACCCTCATCTCCGCTGCTGTCCTTCAGGCCCACGATCAGCTTTTCGCGGGCCATTTGCAGAATAGTCTCTGCTTCCATTTTCAGTTGCACCGCTACCGGGATATCGTAGGCCAGCAGCGGGAGGTCAACGGCCTGGTGCAGGTAGCGAAAATGCTCGACAACCTCGGCCTGGCTGACCCTGGCGTAGTACGGCGGCGTGACCACCAGGCCATCCACTCCCGCCCGGCGGGCCGCCCTGGCGTGGTCCAGCACCCGGTCGGTCTGGCTGTCAATAACCCCGGCTAGGACCGGCACGCGCTGACCTGCGACCCTGACCGCCACATCCAGGATGGTAGAACGCTGGCGGTCGGTCAGAAAAGCGGTTTCGCTGGTGGAACCGAGCATGAAAAGACCGTCTACGCCTGCCGACAGCAAGAATTCCAGGAGCCGTTCCAGCGAGGGAATATCAACCTCATGCTCTTCGTTAAAAGGAGTACTTACGGGCGGAATAATACCGGTTAGTTTTTCGAAGGATGTCATTTGTGTGCGCCTTTATTTTTTAGTCCTGTTGAATTGGTGATTTTAAAGCTGGAGAACAGCGCTACTTGCGAGCCCTGGGATCGAGAGCATCGCGCAGGCCGTCTCCGATAAAGTTTACTGCCAGCACCGCCAGGACGATGGCGATACCGGCGGGCAGCCACTGCCAGGGATACTGCTCCAGGATGCTGACGTTGCGGGCCGGGTTGAGCATGTTGCCCCAGCTAGGTGTGGGAGGCTGCACCCCCAGGCCGAGAAAGGAGAGGCCCGCTTCCAGCAAAATGGCGTTGGCGATACCGAGGCTGCTGTAAACGATCAGCACGTCAATCGAATTAGGCAGGGCGTGCTTGAAAAGGATACGCCCGTTTTTGACTCCCAGGGCGCGAGCAGCCAGCACATAGTCCTGCTCGCGAATCGAGAGCAGCTTGGCCCGCACCAGGCGGCAGGGAACCGGCCAGTTCAAAAGGCCGATCAGAAGAGTAGTCTTCCATAGGCTGTCTTCGCCGCTGATGCCGAAGATGGTGGCCGCGACCAGGGTGATAATGATCGGCGGGAAAGCCATAATCATATCGGTAAAGCGCATGATCAGGCCGCCTACAAAGCCGCCCCAGAATCCGGCGATGCTGCCCAGTAAAGCTCCAATCGCAATCGAGATAACCACCGCGCCCACGCCTACTTCCAGGGAAGCGCGTCCACCGTAGAGGGTGCGAGAGAAGACATCCCGCCCGATGCGGTCCGTGCCGAACCAGTGGCCGGGCGAGGGAGGCTGGCTGCGGTTGAGCAGGTCGATGGTTTCGGGGCCGTAGCCGGTAAGCTGGCCGGCAAAAACGGCTGTAAAGACCAGGAGCAGCAGAATGATAGTTCCGGCCAGGGCCAGGCGGTGGCGCAAGAAGCGCCGCAGAGCCTTGCGAAATGGGCTTTCTACCTTCTGTCCCTTTAACTCGTCGCCGGCCTGAGGCTGCTCCACACTATTCCTGGTAAGAGTATTCATCATCACCGGCTATCCTTCCTTTCCGTAACGGATACGCGGGTCTATCAGCGAATAGGCTATATCGGTAGCCAGGTTGGAGAGAAGCACCAGGGTAGCCAGGATCAGGGTCAGGCCCATGACCAGGTTGTAGTCACGCGACTCGACTCCGTCCAGAAAGAGCTGACCCATGCCCGGCCAGGAGAAGATCGATTCGGTAAAGACCGCCCCGGCCAGCAGGCTGGGCACACTGGCTCCGATGATGGTTACCACCGGCAGGAGGGCGTTGCGCAAAGTATGCTTGCCGATTACCACGCGCTCGGCCAGCCCTTTGGCGCGGGCCGTTCTGATGTAGTCCTGGCTGAGCGCTTCCAGCATGGAGGAACGGGTGTAGCGCATTATCGGCGGCACAAAAGTCAGCGAGACAATCAGGGCCGGCAGCAGCAGGTGGTTCAGGTTATCCAGCAAAGAATAAGGCTGGCCGGGAGTGCTAAAGCCGCCCGCCGGGAACCAGTGTAACTGCAAGGAAAAGAAGTAGAGGCCGAGCAGCCCGGTAAGAAATACCGGGGTGGAAATACCCAGGAAAGCCAGCATACTCAGGACGAAATCGAGGATGCTGTACTGCTTAACCGCGCTCAAAACGCCCAGGCTCAAGCCCAGCACAATCCCGATCAGCAGGGCCGAACCCATGAGCAGGAGGGTTGGCCCCAGGTGGCTGACAATAGCCTCACCCACCGGCTGGAAGTTTTTGGACCGAAAGCCCAGGTTGCCCTGTAAAGTCTGGCCCAGCCAGAAGAAGTAGCGAATAACCGGCGGCTGATCAAGGCCCAGGGTACGGCGCAGGTTGGCCTTCTCCTGCTCGGTGAGCGTCTGGTCCGGCGGCAGGTAGCTATCGAGGGGATCGCCGGGAGTCAGTTGCAGCATGGCAAAAACGGCCACCGTAATCGCCAGGAGAAGCGGTATGATTATCAGGAGTCTGCCCAGAACATATTTAGTCATCTTACAAACCTCTGCCTCCTGCGGAGGGAGAGCCCGCGCTGCCCTCGTACATCAGGCGGTCGCGCAGGCTCTTTTCAGTCTTACTCTAAAGCCCTACTTTGCCAGCGTCCAGGTTTCGGCAGCATCGTAGTAGCGTCCGCCGCCGGGAGCGGGGGTGTAGACGAAGTTGCCCACCTTTTTGGAAACGCCGCCGAAGCGGGTGGCCACCCACATCGGGCCGTTCGGTAGCTGCTCGTTCATGACCTTGCAGGCGTTCTGGTAAATAGTGGCGCGTTTGGCCGGATCGGTTTCGGCCTGGCCCTGGCTGAAGGCTTTATCCAGGTCTGGCACGTTAATACCAAAGCTCTTACCGACCGAGCCGGTCGAGGTGAAGACTACGCTGACGGCATCCGGGTCGGGGCCGTTGGCGATACCGGCGTAAATCAGGTCGTACTTACCGCTCTCTCTGAGCTGGTTATAAGTAGGGGCATCTACGGCGCGGGGCTTGACATCAATCCCGACTTCCGCCAGCATTTGCTGCATGGTAGCCATAACATCGGCGGTAAGCTGGTCGCCATAGTAGGTCAGGAATTCGAGGGGCTGACCTTTGATGGAATTCCAGTTGGCTTCCTGCAAGAGCGCTTTAGCTTTGGCGACATCGCGAGCGTAAGCATTAACGTCCTTAGACTGGTACTGCTCGTTATTGAAGGCGCAGGGTACAAGCTGGGCGCTGCCCTTGTAAAGCTGGTCAACGATGGCCTTGCGATCTATGGCGTACATGAAGGCCTGGCGCACTTTCAAATCCTGGAAGCGCGGGTCTTTCAGGTTGAAGCCGAGATAGTTCATGACCTGCGAAGGGCCGGGAATAACGTTGATATTAGCATCGCTCTTCAGGGCGGCAGCCTCGTCCGAGGTCAGGTATGTGAACTGAATATCGCCTGAACGCAGGGCGATGACCGCGCTGCCGGCTTCTTTAAACTGCTTGTTGATCAGTTTATCCAGTTTGGGCCGGCCTCGCCAGTAGTTGTCGAAAGCCACCAGTTCAACGTACTGGTCCTGTACATACTTGCTCCACTTGAAGGGGCCGGAGCCGATAGGATTGGTATACCACCAGTTGGACTTGACCAGGTCTTTGGGCGCAATTGAGCCCAGGGCGTGTTTGGGGTAAATGTACATGTAGGTCAGCGCATCCAGCAGAGTGGCGTTAGGCTGGCTCAGCACAAAGACCGCCGTCTGGGGGTCGGGCGTCTGGACCTCTTTGATGGTCTTGTAACGGCTGGCATTAACGGCGGCGCTATCGGGGTTCTGGATCAGGGCGACCGAGAACTTCACATCCTCGGAAGTGAGGGGCTGCCCGTCATGGAAAGTGAGCCCTTTGCGCAGCTTGAAGGTGTACTGCGTGCCGTCAGGCGAGGCGGACCAGGATTCGGCCAGTTCGCCCTGCAATTTCTGGAAATTGACATCATAGAGCAGCAGGGTCGAAAAATATTTCAAGTACCAGGTATTGCCCGCCCCGGCCTGCATGGGATTAAAAATGCCAAAATTCCCGCCAGGCCCGACATCAAAGCCGCCGACCAGCGTACCGCCTGCCGGTCCGGTAGTCGCGCCGGTAGCCGCAGTGGTCGCGCCCGCCGCCGCGGTAGTAGCAGACCCGGCAGCGGTAGTCGCGCCCGCCGCCGTTGTCGCAGCGGCGGTGGTGCCGGAGGCGGGAGTAGCCGTATTATCGCCGCAGGCCGCCAGGAAAAGGGTAGCAACCATCATGGCTACTATGGCGAACTGCCTCATTGCCGTTCTTTGAACTTTACGCATAACCCTTACACCTCTTCTCCTATGAGCGCTCGGTGGACGCTCCGTGTAAATACTGATGTAAACTTAAAAAGTGGGGAAAGAGATTGCTACCGGTCTTACAGGCCGGTCTTTTTGGCTTTAGAAGCCTTGATTCTTTCCTCCAGTGCGCCGTAATGCTTATCAATTGCCTTTCGGACCTGCGCCACATCTTTGGCTTTGATGGCCTTTAAAATAGCGGCGTGGTCGAGGTAAGTCTGTTTGGGCGAAGTATTGTGAACCACCGCTTCGAGCGCGGCGTTATGGAAGGCCAGCCAGAAGACATCCAGCAGCTTCAACAGGACGGAATTGCCGGTGGCCTCGTATATTTTGCGATGGAAAGCGCGGTCCTCCTCGGGAAAAGCCTCTTCTTTTTCAGCCCGCTGGCGCATCTGGTCAAGCTGCTTTTCCATTTCGGCCAGTTGCGCGGCTGAAATGGACTCAATTGCCATGTCGATCATGCCCAGTTCCAGCACCCGGCGCACTTGCAGCAGGTCTTCGAGTTGCCGCAAATCGCTGTACATGCCGTAGGGCAGATTTTCGAGCAGGGGGTCAAAGGAAAACTCGCGCACAAAAAGGCCGCTGCCGTGGCGCGTCTCCAGAATCCCCACCGACTCCAAAGCTTTGGCGGCTTCCCGGACAGAGTTGCGGCTGACGCCCAGTTGCCGGGCCAGTTCGTTTTCAGGCGGAAGGGCCGAGCCGGGCAAAAGGTTGTTCTCGGTGATGTAGCTTTTGATGCTCTCCTGTACAGCCCGGTAAAAGGGTTCAGGACGTTCCAGTTTTTTTAGTGAAGAAGCCATAGAGCTTTCTTTCTTTCTTTTGTTGAGACCGGTGAAAAGCAATTGATACCAGCACTATAGCAAGTTGTAGGATATCTGTCAAGAGGATGAGTATATATCATACAAAAGACAGGGCTGCTATTGGACATGAACGCCACTTTAGGGGTGCGGGTTTTGCCCGTTCGTAGCTATACAAGGCTTTCTAATAACGAAAATGATAAGGGTAATAATGGTGGGGATTATTGATATTAATCGAGATGAATGATATTATTTAACCATCCACTGTCTCCTAAGGTTACTTTCTCGGCACCTCTATGAGAATTTAAGAGTCAGTTTTCCATTATTTAACTATTTATCCAGTGAACATCTCTGGTAACGTTTTAGTACTACTTCATGGCATTATCTAACATACCGACAGGCAGGTTAAAATGGAAAAACTTAACGACCGGGCGGTCAGGACCACCCGGCCAGTTTCGGCTACCCTACCCCCCGCGACTGCTGCGATAGAGTCGTCCTCCGATGAAGCATACGGTTCTCGCTTAAACCAGGCGCAGCGCTCCCTGGCGGCCCCCGGTCCGCTTACGCCGGGCCGGGTTCTAGCCCTACAGCGCACTGTGGGCAATCGGGCGGTGCAGCGTATGCTCACAGCTTCACGCGCCAGCCCTAAAGCGGCCTCGCCTGCCGTACAGCGGTTCTGGTCGCGCAAACCGGCGCAGAGCCTGCCGGCAGGGCGTGAAATAGTGGCCAGCGCGGTAGTGGCGAATGTAACCGGGCAGGCGATTGAGGCTGTCATTAAACCATATATTATTTCAATGGTCGGAGCCTTTATCGCTAAAAAAGCCAGGGGAACCAACCAGTTCAAAACGGCCCTGAACGATGTTCATGATAAGGCCAAAACTGAGGCTACCGATGTCGCCGATGAACAGTTACAGGCTTTAGAAGGGGCGGATAAAGAGTCTTACAAGGATGCTACTACCGGCAATGAAAAGAGCCAGCCCGAACTGCTGGCGGCGGCCCGCCAGAATGTAGCTTACAACTATAAAGCCAAAAAACTTAAAGGCGATAACCGGGCAAAGACCGAGCAGCAACTGGCGGAAGCGATGCTGGAGCGTTCGCTTGTGCTGGCGGCGGAAAAAACGGCGACCGAAGAACTGGCCGGGGGTAAGCTCGAAGACGCCCTGAACAGCTCCAAAGCGCGGCAAACTATTATGCAGAGCGCCAAAAAAACGGCGGTCAGCCAGGGGCTGGGAGTAGAGAGTACCAAAACCGATGAGGAGTTCGAGGCCGCTATTTTAACCGCTACGCGGGTAAGCGCCTTTGAGGAGGCCGGGCAGCAGCGCTCTAACGCCAATAAGGCGGCCATGAGCATTATCGAGAGCGGCTTACTGACTCGCTTGCAGGGTAAGCATACTGAAAATAAACAAAAACGGGACGATCTTAAAAGCAGGACGATCAACCAGGCGCTGGGCATAATGAATGGCGCCAGCACCGACGCCAACAAAGCGCACGTCCGCAACGAGGCCGTTACAATGGTGCTGGACGGAGAAGGAGGAGTTCATAGCAAATTTGCCAGGCTGGGCGTTATCCTGGATAAGCTGGCTCCCAAAAACGGCGATAAAACGGAACTGGAAGTGACCCTGAAGATTCCGGTAGACCCGCACGGTACGTCCGCCGCCTTTGTCGGCTTTCAATTCGGTGGAGAGGTGGAACGAGACGACGGAGCGCTCTCTTTTGCCAGCAGTATTGCGGTAGTCGGGGGGGGCCAGATACCTTCCGGGGTGGTCAGTATGATGGGAGCTATCGGCGGTTATATGGAAGCTACCTCTCAAAACGGGGGAGCGGGAGTGGTAGATATGCTTTCCTATTATCTCTACCGCCAGTGCCGCGAAAGCCCCATTATTCCGCGAGAGTTGACCAATTATCTGTGGGGTATGGGAGGAGCCAGCGTAAAAGAGGCCGATAAAAACAACTCCACTAAAGTAAATGAGGCGAAGTACCAGGAAGCGGAAGACTGGGGCCGCCTGGTAGAAGCCGGTATGGGCGATGACGACTATGTTGAGGGCGGTGTGTTCGCCGGCTTCAGCGGCAAGGCCGGTTTTAGCGGGATTGCCGGGGCCAGCGCCGGGGCCGAATTCGGCGCGAAACTTAAAACCGGCCTGCGCTATGATAAAAAATCAGTTGAGAAGTACCGGGGGAACGGTCACGGCGAGAAACCGAGCGGCAGCCGGGGCCGCCAGAAGGGCCTGGGCAACAGCGTTACCAGTCTTGAATTTGAGGTAGATGCCAGCGGCGGTATAGTGGGCGGCGAAGGTTCGCTGGGAATTTCTTTTATCAGCGGGTTGTCATCAGCCAGCCGCAACCTTTACGGCTTCAAAGATGGCGAGCGCCTGATTAGCCTGGAGGGCAGTTTAGGCGGCTACGTAGGCCTGCCGCCCGGTACGCCGGGACTGGCTCCGCAAATTGTAGGAGCGGTCATACCGGGAGTGGCCGGGATATTCCAGGGCCTGAAATCATCCATCGGCAAAGCGGTACTCTACTTTAAGGCCAAAAACAAAGAGCAGGCCGACCAGTCGCAGGCGGTTAGAACCCTGGCCGGCCTCCAGGAGTCGATTGACGCCGGTAAGCTTTCCGGGCTTAACGTATCGGCCCAGGAAACCACGCTTAAAGAAAAGGCTGCTGCCCAGGGTAAGGAACAGGCTCAGAAAGATTCGGTCAGCAAGGTTAAAGAGGGCCTGAAAAGAGGCGGCATGTACGGCAAGACGGTGGATTACGCCGGGAAGATTGGCGATACTACCTACGGGATTGTCTCTTCTGTCAGCAAGCCTCAACCGTTTGACGCCGCCAGCCTGGTGTCAAACCCGGCGGATAGTATGGGTGAATATTACAAAAATGCCGCCGGTAACGCCGCTTCGACCGGTCTTACCAAAGTTAAGGTGAGCGCCACCATTGAATGGCCGGGCAGCGGTTCTTCTAAACTGATGCCGGAACTTTCGGTCAGCATCGACCTGGACAGCTCTACCGGAGTAGAAATCCCCGGTATCTTTGACTTTAAATATGCTCGCACCAGCCGGATTGCCAAACTGACAATACTGCCAGAACTTAAACTGGACTTTGGCTTGACCGGCAAAGGCGAGTAAGCAAACAAGAGGGAACTAAAGTGACTTTACATAGCGCTCACGCCCACCCGGATAATCCTATCACTTTTGGGCGAGCCCAACAGGAATTAATCAGGCTTGAGCTGGTTGATTTAGAAATGATCGAGCAGGATGGCCGGCCCGCGGAATGCCGGGCTACCCTCCTTGCAGACTGGGAGGTTTACCGGCAACTCGAAGAGGCTGCCCTGTTCAATTTGACCGAGGAAGTACGCGGCCCGGTCTTTGGTAATACTTTGCAGGCAGGCAAAGCGGTTGAAGTAGAAATCGGGCTGAATGCCGCTTTGCTACCGGCAATAACGTCCAGGGGACAAACGGCGGAAGAGGTAGCGAGCTATCTGCTAAGCTGTCCGCTGGGTGATGAGCTGCGCCAGGCTGAAAACTGGTATGCCCTTAACGTCAAGCAGGCGGACGGCGGGGTTAAAGTAGGGTTTCAGACGGTCTGGGCCGGGGATAAGTCGCCGGTAAGGCTGGAAGCGGGCGCTGCCACTCTTTTAGCAGCGGCCCTGCATTTTTTCAAGACGGATGAATGGCCGGTTACTTTGCTCAACGATAAAGTTATCAAAATAACTTACAAAGGCGATAACGGCCAGTGGGATTGTTACGCTGAAACGGACGAGGAAAGCGGCCACTTTGCCTTTTATTCGGTTAGCCCGCTGGTGGCGCGGCCAGAGCAAAGACCGGCGGCGGCTGAATTTCTGACCAGGGCCAATTACGGCTTGAAGCTGGGTAATTTTGAGATGGATTTCCGGGATGGGGAAATCCGATATCGCACCAGCATAATAACCGACAACCCGGGGCTGGACCCCAGTTTGTTTAAGCACCTGGTACACTCGAATGTGATGGTGATGGATGCTTATCTGCCGGGCCTGGAGGCTTTACTGCTTAAAAACGTTCCGGCGGAAGAAGCCATCGGTTTGAGCGAGTAAAGGCCTCAACGGCCGAGCGGGGAGAGGATACGCGCAATGGCTAGCGGGTTTAGCAGGTAAACCCGCTAGCCATTTTTGGTTTGATGATAAAGGCTCCTAATGAGGCGACAGGTAGCTGGCAAAATGGAGGGAATTACGGCCTGGCGGCTACGTACTGATCAATCAGGGCAAAGGTGGCGGCAGGCTGTTCGATCTGCGGCAGATGCCCGGCCTGCCTGACCACCTCCAACCGGCTATTCTCAAATGCGGCGGCAAAGGCAGCGCCGTAGGCCGGGGTCACAATGCGGTCACTTTCCCCCCAGATTAACAGCACCGGAAGCCGGATATTTGTGAGCTTTTTTAAGAGCGCGGGGTCGTGCATGTAGGGATCACCCGCCATAATCCGCATCGTAGCCATGTTCGCGCGTTGGGCAGCGGCCTGTTCTGGGGACAGGCTGGCCGGGTCAACGTAAAAGCGGTTAGAGTCGTGCCAGGCGTATTCAGCCACACCCCGCGCATCCAGGGCAAAGAAATCCCGGATCGGCTCGTCCGCTACCGCGATGCCCACCGCATCAAGCAGAATAAGCCCGGTGATAAGCCCGGCCTGGTCCTGTAGAGCCATCTCACAGCCGAGCCAGCCACCCAGGGACGAACCGATAACCAGCACATCGCGCAACCCATTCTCCTCAAGGTACTGCAAGTAGAGGCTAGCCAGTTGCGCAATAGTGGTTAACCCCTCCGGGCGGGCGGTTCCATTCCAGCCCGGGTGAATCGGCACAATGGTGTGCATAGTAGCGGCAAGGTGGTCGGCGATACTGGCGACCGTCATGGGACCACCGCCACCATGCAGGACGAGCACGGGACGGCCCCTGCCCGCCTCGTTCAGAGAGAGAGTCACAGTATGGTCAAGCTTAAAGGCGCTGGTAGTCATAATTTTATCCTTTCCGGTCTAAACACAGCTTCATTATCCCTTTTATCATATCTCAACATATTGATAAAAGCAAGCTTATATAAACATATTTAGATAAATTGCTAAAAGTCGCGATAAGGTGTTCCGGGTTGAGCGCTAACGGCGCTTAAAGAGCCGGTAAACGCACTTGCCAGAGTGCCCGGTTTGAAATAAACTGGTTTATATAAACATAGGCATATAAGCCTGTTTATATGCTCGGGGATATCAGGAATTTTAGAGCCGGGAGGGAAAATAAATCAATATGGCAGATAAACTGGAAGAGCTGGGCCGGAATGTCAAACGACTGCAACACCGCCATCACCGCACGGCTGACACCAGGCTGGCGCCGCTGGGCATAACAATTGTTCAGTGGGATGCCCTGCGGGCGATCAGCGGGCATCCCAACGCCTCGGCGCACCGGCTGGCACAGTTGACCTTCCAGACCGATCAGGCTTTTGGCACGCTGGCAAACCGGCTGCTAACGCGCAAGTTGATCGAGCGGGTCAGCGGTCCGGGGCGCGCCATCCGCCATCATCTCACGCCTGCCGGGGAAGATCTGCTGGAAAAGGGTTATAGCGTGATCAGGGAGGTGCTCAGCGAGTCCTTCTCGCCGCTTTCGCCCGCCGAACTGGCAACCCTCCACGACTACCTGACTCGCCTGCTGGCCGGTCGCGATGAGGCTGCCGGGTAGGGGAGGGTAAAGCTGAGCCATCCGTTAGAGCGCGGGAACGCTCGCAGCGAGGGCGTAAAGCCCATCCCCGCGCTAGTATAACGAATTCCCTTGTAAGGGAGTAGAATTTCTATTTTATTATTTGAGAAGGTTATGGGCGCAGCAGCGTTTTGATGGCGCGGCGTTCGTCCATAGCGCGGTAGCCCTCGGCTACCTGCGAAAGCGGCAGTTCCAGGTCAAAGACCTTGCCCGGGCTGATCTTCCTGTCCCAGATCAACTGAATCAGTTCGGGCAGGAAGCGGCGCACCGGGGCCGGACCGCCCAGCAGATGGATTTCCGCAAAGAACAGCTCTTCGCCCGGCAATTGCACGCCGTGTAAAACGCCGACATAGCTGACATGACCGCCCGGACGAGTGGAGCGGATGGCCTGCATCATCGACTCCTGGGTACCAACAGCCTCAACAACCGAGTGGGCGCCGAGCCCTTCCGTGAGTTCCTTGATCTTCGCCACACCTGCATCGCCGCGTTCGGTCACGATGTCGGTCGCGCCGAATTCGAGGGCCAGGCGCTGCCGCTCCGGATAGCTGCTCATGGCGATGATCCGCTCAGCCTCTAACTGTTTGGCCGCCAGGACTGCCAGCAGCCCAACCGCGCCATCGCCAACCACTGCCACCGTCTTGCCCGGCCCGGCCTCGGCGGCCACGGCCCCGAACCAACCGGTTCCCAGCACATCGGAGGCGGCCAGCAGGTGAGGAATCAGGTCGGGCGGAGGAAGCTCGGGAGTGGCCACCAGAGTGCCGTCCGCCAGCGGAACCCGCAGTAATTGCGCCTGCGCACCCTCGGCCCCTACCGGTTGAGCGTGAACGCAACGGCTCTGGTAGCCGGCCTGACAGATCGGGCAGGTATTGTCGGAGGCGAAAAATGAGCCGACTACGAACTGGCCCGGCTTGATCAGGGTTACCTGGCTGCCGACTTCTTCGACAATGCCGCAATACTCGTGACCCATCGGGGTCGGTCTGCTGACCTGGTCGATGCCACGGTAAGGCCACAGGTCGGAGCCGCACACACAGGCGGCAGAAATCCTGATGATAGCGTCGGTCGGTTCGATAATCTTTGGGTCGGGGCGCTCCTCGAAGCGTACATCACGTGGACCGTAAAGTATGGTTCCTTGCATAATAAAATATAACTCCTCTATCGTTTATCGTTCTAAATGCCCTCCCCTATCCGGGGAGACACGCACTTTACTCCTGGCCAGGCACGCTATTCAGTACCGGCCAGGATTTCCAGGGCGATATTGATTGCGGTCATCGCAGCCGGCCACCCGGCATAGAAGGCGAGGTGCGTGAAGACCTCTGCCAGTTCTTCTTTCGTGACTCCGTTCTCCCTGGCCCGCTTTATATGAAAGGGCAATTCGTTAACGCGGTATAGCGCGGTGAGAGT
This sequence comes from Chloroflexia bacterium, assembly GCA_036261665.1. Classification (GTDB taxonomy): domain Bacteria; phylum Chloroflexota; class Chloroflexia; order Chloroheliales; family Chloroheliaceae; genus 54-19. Next base: position 139,350 of record DATAKM010000020.1, on the reverse strand, counting down.
GGCGACCGTAATCAGGCTGCGGTCGCGTTTGGATAGACCGGGCCGTTCCCAGATGTCACCGAAAAGGACCTGTTCGTTCAGTTCCATCAGCTTTGGCACAAAGGCTTTTCTCTTTTTCATTAACTCTTCCGCATTTGGCTGTGCTTCAGGCATGGTAATTATTTCCTTCTCTTTCCAATATTTAATAATTTCCAGAAGCTTAGTCTTCCTTTGCTTCGGCCTGGTACTCCTGGTCGCTGACCTTTTCCAGCCAGTCTACCGCTTTACCGTCGAGGGCCTCCTGGATAGCGATATGGCTCATGCCGGTCGTGGCGGTTGCGCCGTGCCAGTGTTTCTCGCCGGGCGGGCAGGTAACCACGTCGCCGGGCCGGATTACCCGTTTGGGCTGGCCTTCGCTCTGTACCCAGCCGCACCCGGCGGTTACAATCAGGGTCTGTCCCAGCGGGTGAGTATGCCAGGCCGAGCGCGCTCCCGGTTCAAATGTAACCAGGGCGCCCGCTACCCGCCCTGGTGCCACCGCCTGAAACAGCGGATCAACCCGCACATTACCGGTAAAAGTCTCCGCCGGGCCTTTAGCGGAAGGCTGTGAGCCACTTCTTTTAAGTTCCATTCTGGCTAATCTTCCTCCTTTTGCTATAAATTACTGATGACCGACAATGCCGTGCGGCACATAGGGCTCTTCCAGGTAGGCTACTTCTTCCCCGCTCAGCTTTACCGCCAGTGCACCGGCGGCATCTTCCAGATGCGAGATTTTGGTTGCGCCAACGATAGGGGCTGTCACCGGTTTTTTCTGTAACAGCCAGGCCAGCGCGACCTGCCCTCGCTGTACCCCGTGCTTCTGGGCAATTTCGGCGACTCGCTCTACTACCTGGCGGTCAGTTTCGGCAGTCGCGTCGTACTTGCTTTTCTGAACCTGGTCGGTTTCGGAACGGAGGGTACTTGCTTGCGATGACCAGTCCCGGGTCAGTCTGCCGGAGGCGAGCGGGCTATAGGGAATCACCCCGATTTTCTCCTCACGACAGAGGGGCAGCATCTCTCGCTCCTCCTCTCGATAGATCAGGTTCAGGTGATTTTGCATCGAGACGAAGCGGGTCCAGCCATACTTTTCAGCCGTGTAGAGGGCCTTCTGGAACTGCCAGGCGAACATGGCGGACGCCCCGATATAGCGAGCTTTACCGGCCCTTACCACAGCGTGCAGCGCTTCCATAGTCTCCTCGATGGGGGTCTGGTAATCCCAGCGGTGGATCTGGTAAAGGTCCACGTAATCCGTGCCGAGTCGCTTGAGGCTGTGGTCTATCTCGCTCAGGATGGCTTTACGCGACAACCCGGAGCCGTTCGGTCCTTCGTGCATTTTGCCGTGTACTTTGGTGGCAATCACCACCTCATCCCGCCTGGCGAAATCCTTCAAAGCGCGTCCCAGGATTTCCTCACTCGCCCCAATGGAATAGACGTTGGCGGTATCGAAGAAATTGATGCCCATATCGAGGGCTTTCTTGATCACAGGACGGCTGTTTTCTTCATTCAGCACCCACTGGTGAATCCAGCGGGTCGCATCGCCGAACCCCATGCAACCGAGACAGATGCGAGAGACCTCCATTCCGGTGTTTCCTAACCTGGTGTATTCCATGTGATCTTCCTTTCTTTCCACCGCTACTTTCTATCCTCAGCCTTCAAACCGTGAATGAATCCTCCGCTGGCTTTTCGCAGCCTGGGAGGCAGCATGCTGCTAATATGTATAGGGAGGGTCTAACTGGTGGGCCACCGGCGTCTCAGTTCCTCCTGATAGCCAGCATAAAAATAACCAGCATTCAGCCCGGCAGCGGCGTTGAAAAGCAGGGGGCTCTTTCCGAACCGCTGCGAGCCGCCATTCGAGTAACACCACCCGGAGCAGCAGGAGCGCCACCAGCCAGACCTCCGCTTGAGCAGAAGTCTAGAGTCTTTGCAAAGGTAAAAGGTAGCTTTCCTCCGCCTCTGTATGAATTATAGGGGCCACCGAGCGTGGAGTGATATGATTATTGTGCAGAATAATTGATGAATCCTGCAATTCTTCAAGATTACAGGCAGGATGAAACGCAAGGGGCGGGACTTACTCTCAAGCAGTTCTGGCACCCTGTGAACAGTAAGGTGGCATTCCGGGAAGCCGTCACTTGATTTTAAGTAGAAATAAGACAAAAAAAGAGTAGCGCATCTTTGGCTCACTCGCTACTCTGTGGGGGTTATGAATATTGGGTATTAGTGTTAGTGTGACTAAAATTTGGCTTTCTTCTAACTTACCTTTTAACTGTCTTCTAACTTAATTTAGAGCCTTTTGTCGGACAGTAATTCCTGTTTGCGGCTATTTACGCCCCATTTTAAGGCGGCAAAGTCGAGGCTGGCTAACAGGGCAACTATCAGAATAAACACTATCAGGGCGATCATACTACTCTTCCTTCTTTTCTTTATTTAATGCTATCTGCTAAACTCTTAACCTTTGTTATCCCGGATACCTGTGTATATGTCTTAGACCGAGTGGAAGTGCGGTTTCGTTCCAGCGTCTACCACGTCACGTCCGCTAGCGTTTTCACCTGCGATCTTGATGCCGGTTTTGCGGCGGCTAAACCAACCTTTGCGGCCCCGGGCCAGGCGAGCTTCGCGTGCCATTTCACTGCGGATGGCTTCTCCCTCCATATCGCGAAAATGATAATGGGCCAGGGCAAGCTCGATGCTAGTCTCCATTGACATAGTATTGTTGGACATTTCCGATTTCCTCCGAATAGATTCTGTCAGTGTAAAGTTGATTGCTATAAAGTTAACAATCGAAGGTTATGCACCGATAATTATAATGATTTTCTGGGATAATTGCCTTTTTTTGTTAGGCAATCGTTTTCTTTTTCCCAAAAATATTATACCACTCAAGGTTAAAAATTTGGTGAAAAATATCACACTTTCTGTAATACTTTCTACCTAATTTGCCACTAGGCATTAATGCTTAATAACTCGATCTGAATAAGCATTTATGTCACTACTGTTCTGTAGTAACAAATTTGAACATTAAGGGATCAAAAAGAAGCTGGAAGCAGAACCGTACAGGTAGTTTAATTGGCTTAAAAAGATAAATTTTTTTATCTTGAGGCTAAGAAATTTGAACGGTGACAGGTGGCCCTCCGCTTTAGCAAGGCCGGGCAAGTGTAATAAAGGTGAGCATTAAAAAAGCCTCCCTTTTGAGGGGAGGCCGGAGATTCAGCAAGGCTCTCTTTTAGAGCGTAGGAGCGGTTTTGGTGGAAGCGACTAACTCTTCCGCCTGCGGTTCATCACCGTGCCCTACCGGGTGTGAAATGGTCTGGACTTCGAGCGGGCGCAGGCCTCGCGAGCGGTATTCCACTTCCAGGCGGTGCGCTTCGCGCTGGAAATGGCGCAACTTGCGGAAATATTCCAGCGAGTCGTGCAGGGGCCGCACGCTGGATTGTTTGTCGTAGCGCTTGATGAAAAGGGTCGGGATTTCGACTATTTTCAGCCCGGAAAAATAACTGCGAGTCATCACCTCAGTATCCCAGAACCAGCCCGGGTCTTTGCACTCTAAAAGCACCGGCAGGGCTCGTTCCCGGTTGAAGAACTTGAAGCCGACCTCGGTATCTTTCAGCGGCACGCGCAACACCGCCGCTACCAGCCTGTGATAACCCACGCTTAAGACCTGGCGGTAGAAAGTGCGCCAGAGGAACTTGTAGACGCGCAGGGCCGTGGCTACTTCCGCGCCCCGCTCGATTTCGAGGATCGCTACCGGGATGTAGTGGGCCGGAGTTTCCAGGTCGATGTCGAGGAAGCCCATGATGCGCCCGCGCGCGGCTTCAAAACCGTCCATGACCGTTCGCCCACGGCCCTTGTTGCGTTCGTGCCGGATCAGCCGCATCGGGATATCCCTGTACTTTTCCATCAATTCCAGGATAATATCTACCGTATTATCGCGGCTAACGTCATCCACGAAAATTAGCTCATAGCTGCGAGCGTATTTGCTACCGTTCATCACGTCTACTATGCGAGTCACGCTGTCGCGCAGCACCGGGCGCTCATTGTAGCAGGCGATTATAATACTTATGTCAAGTTCTGGCTCGTTGGGCTGAGGCTTATTCTGCAACTCTTCCTCCACTATCGGTTGTCTTTCTTACTGCAAACCAGGATGGTCTGGCCACACAGGCCGGAATAATAGGTATAGGCTTGCTCAACTTTGAAGTACGGCTCGACCAGGGCAATCTGTTCTTTAAGCGGGCGAATATACTCGCCCCGGTCCTGGCCTGCCAGGAAACGGCTGACCGGGTTGGATGGGGTCGGGTCCATATCAATCACCACGAAACGGTCGGTGGTCACACTGGCAATCGCTGCCAGCAGGGCCTGATTCTGCTCGTCCGAAAGGTGATGCATGCTGTTGATAAGCATGGCTTTCGGGAAGGTCAGGCCCCGGTTCTTGAAGCCGGTCCCGGTTATATCCTCGGCCACAAACTCGCGTTCGGGATGCCCCCCACCCGCGCCGTACTTTCCGGCGGCGTACTCTATATACTTCGGGTTGATATCAATCCCCAGGTAAGGGCCTAAGGCTACATTGGCAAATTCCCCGGTTCCGCAGCACACGTCCAGCAGGCGTTCTCCCGGTTCCAGTTGCAGGCCATCCCGGATCAGGCGGCGGGTGATATTCTGGCGCCCGGCTATAGCGAACTGCAAAATATTGAACAGAAAAGGGTTGTCGAGCGTATCCTTTAATCTGGTAACAAGTCCGGTGCTAACTGTCATTTATATTTTCTCTTAAGATTATCTTCTAAAAATTATCTTCGCTTAATAAAGACCCGGTAAATCCAGAGCGTCAGGGCGCTGTAGACCGTCCAGGTGACCAGCAGGCTAATCAAGGCGCGCAGGGCCAGTTGCAGCGCCGGGGCCTGGTAACGCTGCCAGGCCCAGCAAATGCCCACTCCAGCCAGGGCGGAAGCCAGCGGCACCACCAGCCAGACCTGCTTATCGACCATATCGACTTTCCACTGGGCCAGCCCGAAGAAAACAAAGACTGCTATCCACATTCCGGCCAGCCAGAGGTTCTTGCCGCTGCGCAAGGCCGCCCCGTTTGGTTCGGCGCTGTCCAGGTAGAACTGCTCACCCGCCCGGGGCTGTTTGCTGAAGAGCATCCAGCCGAAAACGACCAGGGCAATCGCGATAAAAGCGCCCGCGCCGTAGCGGAAGACCACGTGGTCGGTGTAGAGGCCCAGGTAGTAGGTCAGCGAGCGGTCGCCAAAACTACCCAGTGAACCTTTGGTTTCGAGCGAATTGCCGAAAGTGGTAAAAGTCTTCGCCATATCGGGTATGAACTGGCCGTAGTAAATCAGGAGAGCCAGTAAGGCCGCGGCAGTATTAGCTCCTGCGATCAACCAGCCGTTCCGCCGGGCCAGTGGGTCTTTCCGCCCGCTAAAGAGGACTAAGCCCAGCGCCCAGCCGTAAAGGATCATGCCTATAAAGACGGCGGTCACGGTATAGCCGAGCATGGTCAGCAGCAGCACAAAGGTCGTGCCTACCCAGACCCACGGCCGGTTCAACTTTTGCCAGGCGACCAGCACCAGCAGTAAATAGAGCGTGCCCAGCCACAGGCTGACCGTAGTCGGCCAGTTGCCCCACTGGTTCAGCAGCCAGGTGCTGGGCGTAATCAGGTAGATACCCGCCGCCACCAGCGAGGCTCGCGCCCCTGCCCCCAGCGCGGCTGCCAGGGCGAAGATGATAAATACGCGCACGGCATCCAGCAGGGCGTTAAAGAGGTTGACGCTGATCGAAGGGTCAACCGGCAGGGCCGCTACCGGGGCCAGGTAGAAATAGACAAAAGGCGAATAGGGGATGATGGCATCCGATTCCCACTGAGCGGGGACTTTGGAAAGGTCTTTGCGGTGCAGTTCCTTGTTGATGCCGTCCGGTTCGTGCAGCACGGTGTTAATCTCGCGCAGGTGATACGGCGCGTCCAGCACTTCGGTATGGGGATAGAGCAAACCACCTCCGCGCCCGATCATGCCGACCAGGAACATCACCAGCAGGCCCTGCCAGGCCCATTTCGGCAGCGGCAATTTCCAGCGGCGCAGCAGACGCGGCACCGCCCAGTCCAGCAGCGGAAGCATCACCAGCGTTACGGCCAGCAGCAAAGCCAGCCTGCCGGTATAGATCGTCAGGCTCAAGCGGGCTATCGCGAGAGCCACACCCATGCCCAGGGTAATCAGGGCCGCTACGGCGAAAGCCCAGAGCGGCGCTACCCCGGCGTAAGCCAGTCCCAGGTAGAGCAACCAGGCCGAGGCTACCACCGCCAGGGCGATGCTGAGCGGCGGCATTACCAAACCGCTCGCGCCCGGTTGGGCTTCCACCCGTGCCGAATAGAGCTTAAAGCCGGTTTGCCCCTGGTAGAGGGTTTCGCCGTTGATTTTATCAATAGCCGGGAAAGTAGCCGGGTACTGTTTAGCCAGCGCCAGGTTGGGCGGGCCGAGCGGTTTTACCCGCATTTCAACCGTCAGGTTGCCGCCCGTAATGCGCTCGGAGCCGATGTCAAAGCTTCTGGTAAGGGGTACTCCCGCTTTCAAATCGAAAGTGGTGAAAGGTTGGCCGTTCAGCAGCATTTCGACGCGCTGCCCGGCAGGCACCAGCGTCGAACCGGAGGCGGTCAGGGTCAGGCGGGTGGGGGCAGCCCCGATTCCCGGCAGGAGCAGGATAGGCCGCTCGCGAGTCCAGCGGTAATTCTGGTTCAGTTCTTCTTTGTAAGCGGCGCTGTTTGTAGCCGGGGTAGTGGCGCTATCGGAATTTCTGCCGCTGCTTTCGCCGCCATCTTCACTGTCCAGGCTCGATTGCACCTGCACCGGCGCGCCGAAACCGTCTTCACTCAGATTCAGGTAAGGAGTATCGAAGCCGCCGCCTAAAGCGATATCGTAGGCCGGGCGTCCCTGGTAGGCCAGCCCGACTACGATCAAAGCCAGGACCAGGATGGCCGCGCTCCAGGGCGTCAGCACGGCCCGGCGGGCTTTAGAAAAGATTTCGGGCAGATCCGGGCAATAGCGCGGGCTTTTCTTTTCGGGCACAAAAAAACCCGCGTAGTCTGTCGCGCTTTCCGAAACGCTGACGCTGGCGGACCCCTCTTTAAGGGCGGTTATCTTCCCGGTTTCTGCTTTATAATCGCTGTTTCCAGGGTCTTTTACTGAAAATGCCAAACTATCTCTACTACTCCTGCTTGCCTGATAAGGCTACGCTCGGTACTGAAGGTGGTATCGAAAGAGAAAAATTATCTGTTCCCCTCGCTGCCCATTTCAACCTGAATAGTGCCACTCTCTAACAACGCGCCAACCGGCAGTTTTGTTGCTTTGCTATGGGCGATACGTCATCGGGTAAGTGGCCGGGCATCTTTGCTTGTTAGAAACGGCTACAGATATAACGAGCAGGTTAATGGCCGGTTCTAGCTGCCTTTGCCCTGAATTTTAACAGTTTTGGCCCCTCAAGGCAAACCGGCCTTATCATAATTTAAGCCTTTCGCTTGCGTCCGAAAATGAGCTTTACGAGGGCGAAGGCCAGGCCGAAAGCCCCGCCAAAAGCGGCCGCCCCCGCCGGGGTCAGCAACACCCGCGAACCTTCGCCCAGTTCGACCCTGGCCGCCAGCACCACGCCTGCAAAGCCTCGATTTAGCGTGATTTCCCGGCTGACCATTACGGCTCCGCCGCCATCCTCGACCGACAGTTGGCGGCCCGCCGCCAGTATAAAGCCGCCGCCATCGCCCAGCTTTAAATCTCGCCCGGCGGTTATAGCCAACCCGCCGCCATTTTCCAGCCTGGCATCCCGGCCTGCCGCTATGACCGTTCCGCCACCCCCGTTAACTTGCAGGTCGCCACTTACCGCCGTTACCAGGGCAAAACCGCCGCTTTTCTTTGCAGGCTCTTTTGCGATTGCTTCACTACCGTTGCTCTTCGGGTTTTCATTCTCACTCATTGCTTACTCCTTCAGGGGCAACTAACTTTCATCAAAACTTACTGCTTCTAAAATGGGCTTAATTTTGAAGGAAACAATACCAGACCGGCCACCTCGACTCAAGTGTGCGGGCTTGCTCTTTTTGGGAAGCTGTTATATCCTTCTCGGGTGACGGGCTGGCGCTATTAAACCCTCGCTTTGCAGTTTTACAAAAGGCGTTTGGTAATTATATCGAAAAGGACAGGCTCTTGGACCAACCGACATTACAGCAGGACCTTGTTTCAGCTTCACCCGCTCGGAAACGAGTGCTGATTACCGGTATCGCCGGGTTTGTGGGTAGTAATCTGGTAGAGTACCTGCTTGACGCTTTTCCCGGAAAACTGGCCATCTTCGGTATAACTGCAAATGCGGATACCCCCCACCTGGCGGCGATGCAGGATCATCCCGACCTGACGCTGCGCCGGTTACAGCTTGAAAACGCTGCCGGGCTAAACGCTGCCGTAGCGGAAATCCGGCCCGATTTTATCTTTCACCTGGCGGCTCAAAGCTTTGTCGGACCGGCCATCAGCAATCCCGGCCTGACCCTCAATACCAATATCAACATCACCCTGAACCTCTTTGAAGCGGTACGCCAGGCCGGTTTAGCCGAGCATACCCGCCTTCTCAACGCCGGTAGCGGCGACCAGTACGGCTTTATTCAGCCTGAAAATCTACCCGTGCGCGAAGATACGCCCTTCCGGCCCGGCAACCCCTACGCCGTGAGCAAAATCGCCCAGGAAATGCTGGGCTACCAGTATTCGCGCTCCTACAAGATGCCCATTTTCAATACTCGCGCCTTCAATCACCTGGGGCCGCGCCAGAGCGACCAGCTTGCCGCCGGGGCCTTTGCCCGCCAGATCGCCCAGGCCGAAGCCGGGCAAATCGAACCGGTGATCAGGGTGGGGAACTTGCAGGCCCGCCGCGACTATACCGATGTGCGCGATGTGGTAAGAGCTTACTGGCTGGCCCTTCAGCCCGAAATAGCGGGGCATAGCGGCTGCCTGCCGGGAGAACCTTACAACATCTGCTCCGGGCGCGCTTTCAGCATGCAGGAGATCCTGGAAAAATTGATAGGCCTGGCCCGTCTGCCCCTGGAAGTCAGCCCCGACCCTGCCCGGATGCGCCCCAGCGATTTGCCGGAAGTGGTGGGCGACAACACCCGTTTCCGCCAGGCCACGGGCTGGCAACCGGCTATCCCCCTGGAAAAAAGCCTGGCCGATTTGCTTGATTACTGGCGGAGCGCCGTCAAAGCCTCCTAGCCACAATCGAGTGGCGATTTAAACTGGTAAAGCCTTTTCCTACTATTAAAATTTATATTTCGATTAAAGATCTTTATCGAGCTTGCTGAGTGTAAAGTATACATATACTCCTGCATAGAGTATAATCGCAGCAAGCTTTTCCTGAATACTTAAAAGTTTTCTTACCAGCATAAGCAGTGTCTACTTGCAGTACTTCGATTTAGTAACGTCTTGAGGGGGTAAAGAAATGCGTTATTTTGCTGGAGTTGATGGGGCGGGTAACAGGACTCTGGCTGTGGTGGTGAATGAACACGGCCAGGAAATCGGCATGGGGGTCGCCGATGGCGCAAATTACCGGGATTTAATGACCAATGGTTTCTCGGCCAGGGAAGCGGCAACCTTAGTCGCTCGCCGCATCGGCCAGGCCATTTCACAGGCCCTCTCCCAGAAGCAAAAATCGGTAAACGCGGTGTACGCCGGGCTGGCCGGGGCCAACCACAGCGAAGATGTGGCCCTGCTGCGCGATGTCCTGGTCGAAGCCAAGTACTGCCCGCCCAATAAATTGCAGGTGGTCAACGATGCCGAACTGGTCTTGTGCGGCCTGGAGAACGGCCAGGGCATCGGCCTGGTCTCCGGGCTAGGCTCTATCGCCCTGGGCCGCAATCGCCGTAACCGCATGGCGCGAGCCGGAGGCTGGGGCTATTTATTCGGCGACGAGGGCAGCGCTTATTACATCGGCCAGTTAGCTTTGCAGGCTGCCACGCAGTCGGCGGACGGGCGCGGCCCGGCTACCAAACTGCTCCAGCTTATCATGGATGAGTGGAAAATTAACCGCAGCGAAAAGCTGATGGACGCGCTCTATGATGCCCCCGAAGGACGCCTCGAAAAGATTGGCCGGTTGACCAAACCGGTCTTTCAGGCCGCCCAGGCCGGTGATACGGTCGCCAAAGAGATTACCCTGAAAGCGGCGGACGAACTGGCCCGGGCCGCCTGGTCGGTCTACCGCCAGCTCGATTTTGCGGGCGAAGGCGAACAGCCTAACCCGCCGCTCGGTATGGGAGGCAACCTGCTCTTGAATATGCCGGAATACCGGTCAGCCGTGCTGGACCGCCTGGCTCGCCTGGGTTATAGCCCTTCCCGTCAGGTGCTTGTGCCCAACTCGGCGCGGGCGGCAGCCCTGGCCTGTATGCAGGCTGAAATGGTCCGGGCTTAAGCAGCAGGCTCAGGAGGGTTGCCAGCCCTTTACAGGTTGCGCAATTTTCAGGCAATTACATGGTAAAAATTAATCTGGTAGAGAGAGCTCTTCATAATAAAAAAGGGGCAGGGCAGCGACCGCCCGACCATGAATGGACCGGGCTAGTTCAACGAAAGCGGCTGAACCCGCTTGATAGCACCTTGCTCCGTTCCAGCACCTGAAGTGCTATCAGCCCCATTCATGGGGCTTCGTTGAACTAGCGCGGGGATTAATTCCCACGCGACCGAACGGGTGGCACAATCTTAAATAATCGGGGAGTAGTTCAAAAAAGCGGTCTGCCAGCGCACTTCCACCCTGACCCTTATTATAAAAGCCTCTCTGGTAGAAACAAAAATTCCGGGTCAGGCCCGGAATTTTTATTGCATAATCTACTGGCTTTGGCCTCTCCGGGGTTCGGCATCCGGCCCGGGCGACGTTTGATTGCCCTGGTCGCTGTCGCCCTCTCCGAGGTTGGAGAGTTCGGAACTACCGCTGTCGTAGTAACCTTCCAGGCCGCGTCCGCGCTGGCCAAACTCGCCTGCCGTGCGGATTAAGACCTCTCCTTCCGGCATTTCGTCGCCGGATACCGGGTAGACGTGGGTCTGGCCAACCTCATCTTTGCGGCCCTGCCCTCCTCCCGGCAGGCCGCTTTCGCGCCGTTCCTCGGGCGAGGTATAGCCTTTTTCGTTATTCTTATCTTCCATTTTATGCTCCTTTCATTATGCTCGTCTGGCTGCGTTACAAACTGCTGGGGAAAGTTTCGGGCGCTTCGGCGTTTTCCCACTGTGGGGTGCGCTCCAGGGGTTCCAGCGCCCGGGTTTCGTCTATATGAATGACGGTATCAAACTGTTCCGGCAGCCGAGCGTAAAAATAGTGGCTGAAACGCTCCGTTTCCGGCCGGTAAATTACGCCGATAGCCCGTTCCAGGCGCGGCTTGCCCAGGTGCGCTTTGAGGGTTTCGTTATCCCGCAGGTTCAGGATGAAAGCCGGGAGGCCGGTTTCGTGGAAGAGCTTTTCATAGCTGTCCGCTAACCCCGGGCGCACCCGGCGGCGCTCTACCGGCTCATCCCAATCGTAAGCCGCCGAAACCGTTCCGCTATAGGTGGTAAAGCCAATCGAGACCATCTCCCCGTCATAACGTTCGCGCACCACCTGGCCCACATTCAATTCGCCAGCAGTGCCCATCTCGGTAGCTTTAGCGTTGCCCAGGTGCGAGTTGTGCGCCCACACCACCACTTTAGCCGGTTGGCCCTGGTTCTGGCCGGTCAGATGCGCCACAAGGGCATTCAGGGTATCAGCCATATGGCAATCCCGCAGGTTCCAGGATGAGACCCGGCCCTCGAACATGCTGCGATAATATTCTTCGGCATTTTTTGCCAGCCGGGCGTTCTGCTGGGCGTAGAAATATTCGTCCTGGGCCATCCTGCCATCGCCTGATTTATACTGAGCGGCCTTCTTTTGCAGTTCGACCAACTGGTTGAGCACCTCTCGCTGGCACGACTCTTCCACGTTAAAGCTGACGGTATAGCCGTAACGCTGCGGGTCTTCCCCGTAGTGCTCGAAGCAGGCATAGCGTTCGCGGGCCTTTTTAGCGGCTTCCGGGTCCACTTTATCCAGGTATTGAATGACAGCCTGGATTGAAGAAAAGAGACTGTATAAGTCCAGGCCATAAAAGCCGGTTTTGGTGGCGTTTTGGGGCAAGCCGGTATTGTGCTGGCGCAGCCATTTTAAAAATTCCACCACTACCGTATTGCGCCACATCCATTGCGGAAAGCGTTTGAAACCTGAAAGTGCCTCATTTACGTTGGTTATATTGGTAGCGCCGCGCACGTAGCAATTGACCCGGTAGGCGTCGGGCCAGTCGGCTTCTACCGCTACCGCCTGGAAGCCTTTTTCGGTGATTAACCTTCTGGTGATCTCGGCGCGGGTCTGGTAAAATTCGTGCGTACCGTGCGAAGCCTCGCCGATCAAGACCACCTGCGCGTCACCAACCTGCTCTAAAATAGAGTCATAATCGGCAGGCTCTCCCCGCATCGGTTGAGCCATCTGCCTTACCGTAGCAATTAAGTTTTCAGTAAGCCTGTCTGCCATAGCTACTACCTCTAGTCCACCACTTACTACCTGTTCACATGCAAACCTTCGCTGCCGGAAAGCTGTTCCCGGTCAGGCAGGTAACGCTCGAACCAGCCGGTTGCCAGGCGAGCGACTTCCTCCAGTTTGCCGGGCTCCTCGAACAAATGGGTCGCGCCCGGTACGATTTCCAGCTTTTTATCCAGCCCGGCGTCCAACTGGTCATAGGCCTGCTGGTTTAACTTGATAACCTCGCGATCATCCCCACCCACAATTAAGAGGGTCGGCGCTTTGACCCTGGGCAGGGCCGGGCCTGCCAGGTCGGGCCGCCCGCCGCGCGACACAATGGCGCTCACCTGGGCAGGGCAACCCACCGCCGCCACCAGGGCCGCCCCTCCGCCGGTGCTTGCCCCAAAATAACCGATTCGCAGGCCTGCCGTTTCCCGGTTCTTTTTAAGCCAGTCCGTAGCGTCAATCAATCTTTCCGCCAGCATGGCGATATCGAAGCGCAGGTGGGCCGTGTACAGTTCGCCGGCCTCTTCTTCGGCGGTCAAAAGATCCATCAAGAGGGTGGCAAAGCCCGCCCGGTTCAGTTCCTGCGCCACATAGCGATTGCGCGGGCTGTGGCGGCTGCTCCCGCTGCCGTGGGCGAATAAGACCACCCCGCGCGGGTTAGCCGGGATAGTCAGGTTGCCTTCCAGGGTGGCCTGACTGGCCGTGATACGGATCGTTCGCTCCTGAGCACTATTCTCTGGCATTGGGCTACCTCCTTAAACCTGATTAGCTTGCGTCGGCTTCTTCCTGAATCGAGTCTAGGAAACTTCCTCTGAACTCCCGCGCTTTGCGCAGAAGATCGCGTACTTCTTCATCGGATGTCTGGGAGAAATCCTGGTACCACAGCCCCACGGCGTAAAACGGCTCCGGGGCGATCAGGCAAAAGACGCTATCAGCCACTGCCTGCATATCCTGGCAGGTTTCCAGCGAACCGGTCGGTACTGCCACCACCACTTCACGGGCGCCTAGCTGCCGCACTGCCTCGATGGCCGCCCGCATGGTCGAACCGGTCGCCAGTCCGTCATCCACTAAAATAACCGTGCGGTCCGCGATAGTCGGCGCCGGCATACCGTCACGGTAGAGCCTTTCGCGCCGTTCCAGTTCCTGCATCTCCCTGGCAACCGTCTCTTCAATCACGGCTTCGGGCACAAAAAGCATCTCCAGCACCTGGTAATTAAGGACGCGTACTCCACCGGAAGCGATTGCTCCCATGGCCAGTTCCGGCTGGCTCGGCACTCCTAATTTGCGCACTACCATCACATCTAAAGGCGCTCCCAGCGCCCGGGCTACCTCGTAGGCAACCGGCACCCCGCCGCGCGGCAGGCCCAGCACCAGCACATCCGGGCGGTCGGCGTATGCTCCCAGTTTTGCGGCCAGGAGCTGACCTGCTTCGCTACGATTTCTAAAGTTCTTAGCCATGCTGTTCACTACACTTTCTCTTCTCCGGCTGCCCGTTACCCTTCATTTTCCCTGCATCCCTTCCCGATTATTTAGCTATATGCAAATATTCTGCACAAGCTATGCCTTGAGGGATAACGGGTTCGAGCCGGAATGGAAATAATACTTACGGTTAGCTAACCGAAGCTAAAGCTAATTTTTGGTGTTTAATTTGAGGACTTTATAATTGCTTAAAACGTTCACAAGCTGTAAAGGGGGTTACAAGGGGACAGTGCTGGCAGGACAGGGCGGCCAGCCGCATTTAGCGGGGATGGTCAACCGCTTGATCCCGCGCCTTACTTCCTCTTTCCCGCGCCGCCACCGGCGCGGGAGTAGAGAAAAATGACTGGGGGTAATCCCCCAGGTCCCCCTTGGAGGGGTAACACCCCTCCTGACCCCGCTGCTTACTTTGAGAAAGCTTCGGGCAATGCATAGAATTTAAGAAACCAGAGGAGGATACCTGAGAGAACTTTTTTGAAAGCGATTAGATGAAGTGAAAGGCCGGAAACTCTCAGGATAATTTCTGAGAGTTTCCAGCCTTTGCTGGTTCTAGTCGTAGTGGCGTACTTCGTAGTTGGGAGCTTCGCGGGTAATCACCACATCGTGGGGATGGCTCTCGCGCAGGCTGGCGCTGGTTATAGGCATAAAGCGCGCTTTTTGCAACTGCTCGATATTGGCCGCGCCCACGTAGCCCATACCGCTGCGTAAGCCGCCGATTAACTGGAAGACCAGGTTGCGCAAGGTTCCCTTGTACGGTACACGTCCTTCGATACCCTCCGGGACCAGTTTAACGCTGTCTTTCACCTCGTCCTGGTGGTAGCGTTCGCGGGCGCCTTCTCCCGCTTTCATGGCGCCAATCGAACCCATACCACGATATTCTTTGAAATTCTCACCTTTGAAGGTGACAATATCGCCGGGGCTTTCCTCGACACCGGCAAAGAGCGAGCCGATCATGACCGTGCTGGCGCCTGCCGCCAGGGCCTTGGTAATGTCACCGCTGTATTTGATACCGCCGTCCGCGATGACCGGCACGCCGTATTTGGCGCCTGCCTCGGCCGCCTGGAGCACGGCGGTAAGTTGCGGCACGCCGATACCGGCCACCACGCGGGTGGTACAGATCGAACCGGGCCCTACGCCGATTCTGACGGCATCGGCCCCCGCTTTGATCAGGGCTTCGGTCCCTTCGCCGGTCGCCACGTTACCTGCGATCAGGGCCACGTGCGGGTACTTTTCTTTAAGGCTGGAAACCGCTTTTTGCACCGCTTTGGCATGGCCGTGCGAGCTATCCATTACCAGTACGTCTACATTATGGCGAACCAGTTCCGCTACGCGCTCCAGCATATCGCGCGACACGCCGATAGCCGCGCCTACTCGCAGGCGGCCCAGTTGATCTTTGGCGGCGTTGGGATACTTGATGCGCTTCTGAATATCTTTGACGGTAATCAGGCCTTTGAGGTTACCATCTTCGTCTACAATGGGGAGCTTCTCGATGCGGTGCTTGTGCAGGATTTTCTTGGCTTCGTCCAGGGTGGTTCCTACCGGAACAGTTACAAGGTCGTGGTCGGTCATCAACTCGGCTACCAGGCGGCTTTCGTCATCCTCGAAGCGGATATCGCGGTTGGTCAGAATGCCGACCAGTTTGCCGCCCGCTGCGCCGTCCGCCGTGACCGGGATGCCGCTGATGTGGTACTTTTCCATCAGCCGCAGGGCTTCGCTTAACTTGCTGTTGGGCCGGAGCGTAATGGGATCGAGGATCATTCCCGATTCTGAGCGTTTTACCTTGTCCACTTCCTCCGCTTGCCGGGCAATCGAGAGATTGCGGTGGATCACGCCCAGGCCGCCTTCTTGCGCCAGGGCAATTGCCAGACGGGCTTCAGTGACCGTATCCATAGGCGAGGATATCAGCGGAATATTTAATCTGATATCTTTAGTTAAATTTGTAGATAAATCGACCTCGGCAGGCATGACTGTCGACTCGGTAGGAAGCAGCAGCACATCGTCGAAAGTCAAACCCGCTTCTACAAAGCGGTCGCTTATTGCCATTGGGAAAAACCTCCTATCCCACGTAGTTTTTAAATAAAATCATCTGTTATCAAATAATCTTGACTATTGTAACTAACCCCGGCTTGATCCGCAACCGGCACTCAACCCCCTGTTAGCAGTCCGATTATTAGCTTAATACGATAATAAGGCAACCACCTCTTGAGTGATTACCTGCTAAGCGATCACCAACTTTTACAGGCCAGCCTCGGCTTGATAAGGTTTCTATGAACCGTGTAGTGGCTAACGAATCTTCACCACTGACTCTATTTTACCTTATAAAACTGGCTAATTGTAAGGGTTTGACGCTTCTTTTATAAGTCTTAACTATGTTTAACATATATTATGGTTTTAGCAGCCTTCAGATTCATGCTCCAAAACATTTTCTAACACATGTCTAATATACTCTTTATTGAAGTTATACCCTCATTTCTGTTATTAAATATCTGAAAAAGCGGCAATTGCAGGATTGAAATACCTGACTCTAACTACTTTTCCTGTTAGAATAGATAATACTAACTTAAGAATTGCATAAGCCATTCACAAAGTAGGAAGCGGGGTCAGGAGGGGTGGCACCCCTCCAAGGGGGACCTGGGGGCAACCAGTTGACCGCCCCCCGTATCCCCTGTCCTGGGGGCGCTGCCCCCTTGTAACCCCTGAATGAGATTGTGAAAAGTTTATGCAAGTGTAGAGTATTAAACTTCCGAATAAAGCTTTTTAACTACTAGAGATACTAATTAAAGAAATGAAATTTGAGGAGGCTTTTCGCAGCTATGACTGTTGAAGCGCACAAAGAAACGCTTGGTTTTCAGGCCGAGGTCAAACAACTGCTTGACCTGATGATCCACTCGCTCTATAGCAATAAAGAAATTTTCTTGCGCGAGCTGATTTCTAACGCCTCGGACGCGGTAGATAAGTTACGCTTTGAGGCGCTCTCGGATAGCGCTCTCTACGAAGATGACACTGACCTGAAAATACGCGTTACCTTTGATAAAGAGGCCCGCACCATCACTATTTCCGATAACGGCATTGGCATGTCGCGCCAGGAAGTGGTAGATAACATCGGCACGATTGCCAAGTCCGGCACGCGCGAATTTTTCCAGGCTCTGACCGGAGACCAGCGCAAGGACGCTAACCTGATCGGCCAGTTCGGCGTCGGATTTTATTCCGCCTTTATCGTGGCTGATAAAGTCACCCTGCTGACCCGCCGGGCCGGGCTTGGCCCCGAACACGGCGTTTTATGGGAATCGAACGGGCAGGGCGAATATACCCTGGAAAATGTGGCCAAACCCACGCGCGGCACCGATGTTATTTTGCACCTGCGCGAAGGCGAAGACGATCTCCTGAACGGCTGGACCTTGCGCGGCATTATTCGCAAGTACTCCGACCATATCACCCTGCCCATCCTGATGAAAGTCGAGGAAGAGGGCAAGGACGAATGGGAGACCGTCAACCGGGCTTCGGCGCTCTGGACCCGTTCCAAGAATGAAATTACCGACGAAGAATATAACGAGTTCTATAAGCACGTAGCCCACGACTTCACCGAACCGCTGGGTCGCATTCACGCTCGCATGGAGGGCAAGTACGAGTATACTCTGCTGCTCTATATTCCTTCGCGGGCGCCTTTCGATCTCTGGAACCGCGATAGCCGCCACGGGGTTAAACTTTACGTGCGGCGCGTCTTTATAATGGACGATGCCGAGCAACTCTTGCCTCCTTACCTGCGTTTCGTGCGCGGCGTGATCGACTCCAGCGACCTGCCCCTGAACGTTTCGCGTGAAATCTTGCAGCACAATAAAGTGATCGAGAGCATCAAGTCCGGCGCGGTCAAAAAAATCCTGGGCCTGCTGGAGAACATGGCCGAGAGCGAACCGGAGAAATACGCCACTTTCTGGAAAGAATTTGGCCGGGTGATCAAAGAAGGCGTGGCCGAGGATAACAACAACCGCGAGACTATCGCCAGCCTGCTGCGCTTCTCCTCGACTCACAACGACAGCGACAAGCAGGAGATCTCCCTGGACGACTATATCTCGCGCATGAAAGAAGGCCAGGACAAGATTTACTACATAATTGCCGAGACTTTCTCGGCGGCACAGCACAGCCCGCTGCTCGAAATCTTCCGCAAGAAGGGCATCGAGGTGCTGCTGCTTTCGGATGTAGTGGATAACTGGCTGGTCTCGCACCTCAACGACTACAAAGGCAAGCAGCTACAGTCCGTGGCGCGGGGCGAAGTAGACCTCTCCAAACTGGAAGACGAGGCCGAAAAAGAGGAACATGAGAAGGCTGCCGGAGAAGCCAAAGAACTGGTCGAGCGCATCAAGCAGAGCCTGGGCGATAAGGTCAAGGAAGTGCGGGTTACTTCGCGCCTGACTACCTCTCCCGCCTGCCTGGTAGCCGACGAACACGACCTGGATGCCAGTTTCAAGCGCCTGCTGAAAGCGGCCGGTCAGGCTGTGCCGAACGACAAACCGATTTTGGAGGTCAATCCTCAGCACGCCATCCTGGAGCGCCTGCGCGAGGAAAAGGACGAGAACCGCTTTGCCGACTGGACCTCGATTCTCTTCGACCAGGCCGTGCTGAGCGACGGCGGGCAACTGGACGACCCGGTTAACTTCGTAAACCGCCTCAATCACCTGCTGGTGGAGTTGAGCGCCAAAGGTAATGCCTGATAATTCGAGCTTAAAAGCTTAAAATAAGGCGCGGAGGTAATTATGGGCCTCCGCGCCTTTCTCTTTATAACAACCCGCTTCTCTTATTCCGGCCAAATACCGTTCAGGAAGCGCAGCTTTTCGCCTGCCTGGAAGTTCTCGCCGCCTTCGTGGTGGTTGTACTCCCAGACTTTGATCTTCTTCGGCCCGGCGTAATAATTGTACGCCGCGAAGACGGTCGAAGGCGGGCAGATCTCATCCATCAGGCTGACCGAAAAGAGGGCCTGGGCCTGGCTGCGCGGGGCAAAGTTCACCCCGTCGAAGTAGGAGAGCGTGTTGAAGACCGTCTCTACTTTGTCGCGCTGCACCCGGCAGAAAACACTGATTTCATTGTAAGGATGGGCATCCGTTATATGGGTGGCTCGCCGGTAGTGGCAGAGGAAGGGTACGTCCGGCATAGCGACCTTTACCACGCCACTCTGAAGGGCCGCTACCGCAAGGGAAATCCCGCCGCCCTGGCTGCCGCCCGATACCGCTATGCGGTCAGGGTCAATCGCGGGATGCTCCAGGGCCGTCTCTACCGCCCGGACGGCGTCGCTGAAGACGCGGCGGTAGTAGTAAGTCGAGGGATTGAGCACTCCGCGCGTCATAAAGCCGGGGTAATGCGGGTTGGTGTCCGGCGGTTCGGGGTCGGCTGTGTCGCCTTTGCGCCAGCTACTACCCTGCCCGCGCGTATCCATTATAAGATGGGCATAACCGGCGCTACTCCACAGCAGCCAGTCGTGCGGAAAACCCCGCCCGCCGCCGTAGCCGATATACTCGACCACGCAGGGCAATTTACCGCTTCTGTAGCGCGGCAGCATCAACCAGCCTTTGATCGGCTGCCCGCCGTAGCCGTTAAAAGTTACATCGTAAGTTTCGACCGCTCGCAAACCGTTGTCTACCGGTTCAAATTTAGCCTCAAGGGGGAAACGGCGAGTCTCCTCCAGGGTATTTGTCCAGAACGCGTCAAAATCGGCCGGTTCCTGGCGTTCGGGCTGATACTTTTCCAGTTCATCCAACCCCTTATCGAAAAAAGCCATATAGCCTGTACGAATCCTTTCTATTCATCTTGTGCTTTAAGCCTGGCACATAGCGCTGGCTTATTTTACTGCAATCGTCTAAAACTGTAATCCGAGAACGCGGACAGGGCTTTACAAAAGATGGTAAACTTTAGGCGCGGCGCAGCCTGGAAATCTTTTTGGGGGGCTGTATAAGCCGGTAACGAGACTGGCCCGGCAAAGCTTACTCCCGCTCAGGTATTATTCTCAAGCGCCGCCCGTTAGCAAAGAGCACCTTTTAACCGAAACGAGAAGGGTTTATGAACTTAAATTTAACTCTGGCAAAACTTAAAAGTCGTATAGAAGAGTTAGAGCGGTTGCGTTATATTGAAAAGTTGCCCCTGGGGCCAATTAAAGTGGAACCGGAAAGCGGTAACAGCTTTTCCTTGAAGGTGGGGGAGCGCTGGGGCAAACGCGACAGGCTCTACCGCCTCAGTTTTGAGCTGGAAATTCCCCAGAAATGGCGTGGTCAGTCCCTGGCCTTGCACCTCGATCTTTCCGCGCCTGCCAATAACTGGACTATCAATACGGTTGAAGGTTTGCTCTATCTGAACGGTAAGCCCTTTCACGCCCTGGATCGCTACCACCGCGAGATCATTTTACCGGCAGAAGCCACCGAAGAGGCCAAGCTGGATATTTCTATCCGGCTGTGGTCCGGTATCGCGGAAGATTACCATACCGCCACCTGCTTTGAACTGCGCCGCCTGGACGAAGCCGCCGACCGGCTTTACCTGCGCCTGAAACTGGCCCTGGCCGCCCTCAAGCAGTTGCCCGAAGACTCTGGCACCTACGCCGCCCTGCTGAGCGGCCTGGATGAAGCCGTGCTGCGCCTGGATTATCGCGAAGGCGGCCACTCGCCTGCTTTCTACGCTT
The DNA here is from genome assembly GCA_036261665.1 of Chloroflexia bacterium. Taxonomy (GTDB): domain Bacteria; phylum Chloroflexota; class Chloroflexia; order Chloroheliales; family Chloroheliaceae; genus 54-19. The sequence goes on along the minus strand of DATAKM010000020.1, from coordinate 118,676 downwards.
CCTGCCGCGAAGCCCTGCAAGTGCTTGAGCAAAGGCTGGCGTTGCTGGAGCGCGAACCGGGCCCCTGGCATCCCCATATTACCGTCTCCGGCCACGCCCATATTGACGTGGCCTGGCTGTGGCAGTATCGCCATACTCGCCTGAAAGCCGCCAATACTTTCAGCACGGCTCTTTACCATATGGATCGCTACCCCTATTTTGTCTTTACCCAGAGCCAGCCGCAACTCTACGCCTGGATCAAGCAGGACCAGCCGGAACTTTACGAGCGTATCAGGCAAAAGGTAGCCGCCGGGCAGTGGGAAGCCGAAGGGGCTATGTGGGTGGAGGCCGACACCAATATTACCGGGGCTGAAAGCCTGGCTCGCCAGTTCCTGTTCGGCCAGCGCTTCTTCAAACAGGAATTTGGCCGCACCACTCGCGTGCTCTGGCTGCCGGACGTTTTTGGCTACAGCGCGGCCCTGCCTCAACTGATCAAGGCCGCCGGGGCCGATTACTTTATCACTACCAAAATTAGCTGGAACGAAACCAACCGCATCCCGGTAGATACCTTCTGGTGGCAGGGCCTGGACGGCACGCGGGTGCTGGCCTACTTTATCACCGCCCAGAACAGCCCGGACGAGAACTACTATACCTATAACGCCGAGATGAACCCGGAAGTGCTGGATTTAACCTGGAAGAACTACCGCCATAAAGAGCTGAACCGCGAGTTGTTCCTGTGCTACGGCTGGGGCGATGGCGGCGGCGGCCCCACCCGCGAGATGATCGAGGCGGCAGGTCAACTGGCCCAACCGGTCAGCCCGGATTTGCCCACTGCTTCGCCGGGCGGTATCGCGCAGTTCATGGAGCGCCTGGAGAAACGCCTGGCGGACGAACCGGCCCTGCCGGACTGGGCAGGCGAGCTTTACCTGGAGTTCCATCGCGGCACTTATACCAGCCAATCGCGCACCAAGCGGGCCAACCGCCTGGCCGAGCGCGATTTGCACAACGCCGAGTGGCTGGCCGAAACCGCCCACGCCCTGGCCGCTCAACCCTATCCCCAGGCCGAACTGAACGAGGCCTGGCGGCAGGTCCTGACCAACCAGTTCCACGATGTGCTGCCCGGTTCGTCCATAGGCCCGGTCTATACCGATGCTTCTGAGATTTACGAGCGGGTGCGCGAAACCACCGGCAGCGTGACCGCCCGTGCTCAGGAGGCCCTTACCGGGGAAGTCAATGCCCTGGCCGGGTCGCTGGTCGCTTTCAATTCGCTTTCCTGGGAACGGGAAGGTCTGCTGGAAGTGGAACGCGATATGGCAGAGCGCCTTTCCCTGCCGCAACAGGCGCTCGACGATAACCGGGCGCTGGTGAAAGTGGAGCAGGTCCCGGCCCTGGGTTATAAAGCTTTCCTACCTCAGCCCGCTTCGACTCAAAGCAATGGCAACGAGTTGCAGGTGAGTAAAGATTTCCTGGAGAACCGCTACTACCGGATCGAGTTGAACGAGCGCGGCCAGATCAGCCGCCTGCTGGATAAAACAGCCCTGGGTGGCCTGGGGCGCGAGGTGCTGCAAGCGGGAGCGCGGGGCAATGTCTTCATGCTTTTTGAGGATAAACCGGTCCAGTTCGACGCCTGGAACATCGATTCCTACTATGAGCAGAAAACCTGGGAACTGGATAATCTTGTGAGCGTGCAGGTATTGGAGCAAGGCCCCCTGCGGGCCGGGTTGCGCCTGGAATGGCTCTACCTGGATCGTACCAGGATCGTTCAAAAACTTTATCTCTACGCCCATTCTCGCCGGATAGATTTTGTAACCGAAGTGGACTGGCAGGAGCGCCAGACTCTGCTGAAAGTAGCCTTCCCGGTAGACGTTAAGAGCGGTAAGGTCACGGCTGAGGTCCAGTGGGGTAATCTGGAGCGAGTCACCCACCGTAACACAAGCTGGGACCGGGCGCGTTTCGAGACTGCCGCGCACAAGTGGTTTGACCTCTCCGAAGGCGACTACGGCGTGGCGGTCTTGAACGACTGCAAGTATGGCTACGATGTCCACGGTAGCACCCTGCGCCAGACCCTCTTGCGCGGTCCGATTTCGCCCGACCCCCGGGCCGATTTGGGCCAGCATGTCTTTACCTATAGCCTGCTGCCCCATAACGGCGGCTGGTTCGCCGGCGGGGTACAGCGCGAAGCCTACGACCTGAATTATCCTTTGCTCTGCTCCCTGAAGACCGGCCCGGCCGGTTCGCTTCCGGCTTCGCTCTCGCTGGCCACAATTGAACCGGGCAACATCATCATCGAGACGGTCAAGCAGGCCGAAGATAGCGAGGCGCTGGTGCTGCGAGCCTACGAGTGCGCCAACCGCCGCACTCCCTTCCGCCTGACCCTGCCGTTCGAGGTGGCGGAGGCTTTCGAGACGAACCTGCTCGAAGATACCGAGAGCGGCCAACCCCTGCAAATTGAAGCGGATGGGCGCACTATCAGCGGCCTTTTCCGGCCTTACCAGATCAGGACCTTCTTGATCCGCAAAGCCGCCCGCTAGGCAAGCAGCCCGTTCTAAAGCTAAAAGCCCCGCTACATTTAGATGCGCCGGGGCTTTTTTTTGTGGCAATTCTTGGCCCTTACCCTTCTCGCTTCGTTCGTAACCATGTCATCCTGAGCGTAGCGAAGGATCTCGGCCTCAAGGCAAGGCACGGGCGCACAAAAGAGATTCTTCGGGCCTCCGAACGAGGAAAGCATTATTGGGTGATATCGGCGGCCCTCACACCCACAAGGGGCGTGACATGCCAGGGAACGGGGCATTACCGATAAAACGGAGTCGCATCTGACCGCCCGGCGATAAATCGACCGGGCTATTTCAACGAAAGCGGCTGAACCCGCTTGATAGCATTGCGACCCGCTCGTTCGCCTCAAGGGGCAATTTCAGCCCCATTCATGGGGGTTCGTTGAACTAGCGCGGGGATCCATTCCAGCGTGCTCGAACGGGTGGCACGTCTTAACCTAAATTTTTTATTGATTTCGCCTCAATTATCAATCTTTCTTATAGTACAGGTGCTTGCTTACCTGTTGATAACCTCGATAAGCAGGCATATAATTAGGGTACAAACTAATAAACGCAATATCCTGCATATACCAGGTATAGTGCTTTTCCAGGTCACTCTTGACGAGGTAGTCGGAGTGGGGAGGTACTTCGATATGATTAAGAATATACTAGTTCCCCTGAATGGAACCCTTCATTCGGAAAGAGCTTTGCCTTATGCTGTGGTGATGGCAACGCATTTCCAGCTTGAACTTGTACTGCTCCGGGTAGTCGAACCGGGCAAACCTGCTCTGATCGAATCAGCCACAGAATATCTTGAGAAATTCAAGGCAATCTTGCAGGGCGAATTTGTGCCCAACACCCCGCTCCCGGTAGAGGTAAGACGCCTGGTGGCTCGTACCCAGAGCTTCCTCAACAGTTCTTCCCGGCCTTCCGGCGATGAAATTCCTTATACCGTGACTACCCGCGTGGTTACCGGCAGCCCTGAGGACAAAATCCTCAGTTGCGCCGCCGAGTTGCAGGCCAGCCTGATCTTTATGAGCACCCGCGAGAGAACCGGCCTGGACCGCCTCTTGCGCGAGAGCGTGGCGGCTAAAGTGGTGCATAACTGCAACATCCCGGTGATGATGGTCAGTCCGAAGCAGGCTCCCAACGCACCCCTGGCCGAGACTTTCCGCATGGTTCCACCCAACCTCTTCTTCAAGCCCATGCTGATGCTGCTCAACGGCTCGCCCCTGGCGGAGCAGGCCCTGGAAGTAATCAAGTCCCCCCAACCCGAGTTGCGCTCTCCCCTGGTCCTGCTGGAAGTAGTGCCGGACCGCGAAGAGATGCTGGCCCAGGTAGGCCTCGGCCTGTGGGCTTTCTACCCGCCCCAGGTAGCCCCGGAAGACCTCGAAAAAGAGGCGGTAGAGTACCTGGCGCAAATGAAGTCCCATTGCCTTTCTTCGACCGCCACCGATAATACGGAATGGAAAGTGAGCGACCGGGTAGAGCAAGGCGCGGTCGTGCCTGCCGTGCTGAACAGCGCCATCCGCCTGGGCGCCGGGGCCATCGTTATGGCCTCACACTGCCGCACCGGGCTTAGCCGGGCCGTCCTGGGTAGCGTGATGGACCAGGTTGTGCGCGAGAGCGGCCTGCCCGTGCTGGTGGTAAACGGCAAAGCCGGCAAAGCTTTCGCCGCCCGCAATGTCGCCGAAAAAGTAGACCTGCAACTTCAGCGGATGGAAGCCCAGGCCTGATAGGTGGAAAACTCAGGATTAATTAAAATGGAAGTTGAGAATCTTTCCTGTGTGGTAATGGAATTGCGGATTCTGGCAAATTACATTACGAAAGTCGCCAAAGCTGACCTCGACCGGCGCCTGGCAGAAGCCAATATGGGTGTAAGCAGCCTGCAATTCCTGGCGCTGGTGCTGCTTCAGCAAAATAACTACACCAGCAAAGAGTTGAGCCGGAAACTGGCCCTTGAACCCGCCACCCTCGTTCCGGTGGTGGATAGCCTGGAACGCCAGGGCCTGGTCGAGCGCTGCCGCGACCAGCATGACCGCCGCCGTATCCCGCTGCACCTGACCGAGAGTGGTCGCCTCCTGATCAGGCAGGCCCCCCTGGCGAATGAAGAGGACTTTATCGCGCAGGGGCTGATGGCCCTGGGACCGGCCAAGACCGGCCAGTTGCTGGCTTTGCTGAACGAGCTATCCCGCTCCATCTCCGCCGAGGATGACGACCTGGATGAGATGATTTCGTTAGCGCAGCTCTTCACCCTGCAACCGGCCTGAACCTTGCGCTCTAAATGAAGTTGTTGGCTATGCTGGTGATAATAGCCGAGCGGCCCTTTTCATAGGCGCTCTGGTGGACCGCCACAATCGTGGTCGGGTCGCCGTTAGGGCGCACCGATTGGTAGTGATCGGTGTAGAAGTATTTGTTATTGGCCAGGTCGAAATTGATTACCGGACCGGTCAGGCGGGCTTCTTCTCCGGCGGGCGCGTTGGCGTAGCCGTAATTCTCCTGGCTGGCCGGAATATTGGGATTGTAGATAAAAATCTCCGCGCTTTGCGGGCTGCTTTGCCGGAAGGCGTAGGGTACTACCGTGTGCCCCTCAGACTGGATAGCGGTAAAGAAATTCTTGCGCTTGAGGGTGGCAATCCCGATATCAAAGGCCAGCGGGTCTTTATTCCCGCTCAAAACCTCTTTCTTGAAAACCTCAAAAACTTTGCGCGGCCCTCCACGGATAATCCAGCCTGCCGCCTGGAACAAAGCCTTGTCGGTCAACTGCCGCCCATGATAGAGCTTGATAGTGTTGAGGGTATCGCCTACCGGGTCAAGCTGGTGCGCCGGGGGATTCGCCTGCTTCAGGTAGAAAGCCAGGGTGCTGCGGATCATGCCGGTGCAAAGACCGCTGGAAAGCGGCGCGGAATGGGCGATTGGCCCTTTTTCGTCTACCGTCGCGCCCAGGATATCCCGGTACATCTTGCGGAAGAATTTCTCGCGGCCCAGCAGCAGGCCGTAAGTTCGGTCGAAGACCGCCCGGTCAATGCTGACTGCACCGTAAGCGCTGCCCGAATTAACAAAGTTGTAGCCATTTACGGCAGGGTCAAAACCGCTATGCCCTATCCAGACCATCGTCAGGCTGTGCTGAGCTCTGAGCAGGGTATTGCCGCCACTGGCCGCTTTGACCGCGATATTAAGGAGCAGGCTACCGGGGGCAGGCGGATTGCCGGTGGGAGTACAGTTCAGGTCATAGCCGGCGGCTAGTTGGTTCGCCCCGATCTTTGCGCTGCCCCAGAGCAGCCCGCCGGGGCTTCCGATTTCCACCAGCAGAGCGCCCTCCGGCCCGGCAGCCCCGCTTAAATCCGGGCCGCTAAGGTGTAGCGAAAATGAGGCCGGTTCAAACTGAAAAGTGCGGGTATTCTGGGGCTTATTAGTGTAGGAAAGCTGGCTATCTTTAAGGTTGTCGCTTACAACCAGTTCACCAGTAGTCTGGCCGGTGGTCATTGCTTAATCTCCTGAAAATCGTTGTAGGCATCCCTCATGTCAATATGAGTAAAGCTTACCCTTAACTATTAATAAATGCAATACCACCGGCTATTATTTTATACAGCCGGTCCTACCCTTCGAGGCTACCCTTCCAGGGCCTGGCCGCGTTTGGCGCTGCGCTCGGTTCCATCCTCATAAGCGTTCCGGCCGCTGATAAAGGGAAACTTGCGATCTTTGCTTATTTTGCCGACATTCTCGGTCGAAGTGCCCTGGTGGATGGCAGTCTTCTCGATTTCTTTTTGCAGGAAGTAGTTCAGGACGGTTCGCAGCACAATGATCGCGGCTAACTGGCCAATCTCGCTCCAGGTAGGCGCAATCGCCGTTCTCAAGATATCGGCGGCCAGTTCGAATTCAAGGGCTACGGCCAGCCAGCGGCCCAGGCGCAGGCGCACATCATCTTTAGCCGACTCTGGTTTATCCCCTTGCTTGAAAAAGAGCAGAAAAGCTCTAACAGCCGCTTCTATCACCGCGATTGCAATGATTATCCCGGCGATGGCCTCTACTCCGGCCGCCAGGTAAAAGGTCCATTGTTTAAAAATCTCTTCCATTGGTTCGTCCGATCCATTTCAATCTCAATTTTGTTTAAGATTTATAGAGGGTTTTCAGCCTCTATCGGATTACGATGCAAAACTTATGCCACTCCTGATTTACAGGCAACGGCAAAGTAATTAAAGGGGTTTTCAGGGTCTACCCTCTGCAGGGTCGCGGGGGTGGCCCCTGTCCTTTTACCTCGCCCTGGTTTCACAAGGCAGCGCATTGCTAGTGGCTAAAAGAGGGTTTATACTGGATGCTATGAATAATAACGAATATGATGTAATAATGATCGGGGCCGGGCATAACGGCCTGACCTGCGCCGCCTACCTGGCCAAAGCCGGGTATAAAGTGCTGGTCCTGGAGCGCCGCCACATCGTGGGGGGCGCGGTAGTAACCGAAAGCGACCTGGTAGAAGGTTTTAAACTCGATACTTGCAGCAGCTTTCACGTGGTAATTAATGGCACTCCGGTTGTACAGGATTTAGAGCTGGAAAAATTCGGGCTGGAATATATCGAGGTAGATCCCTGGGGCTTTGCCCCCTTCCCGAATGGCAATTATATTATCTTTTATCGAGATGTAGATAAAACCGCTGAAACTATCGCCCGCTTTTCGCCGCGCGATGCCGAGGCCTACCGCACTTTCATGCGGCGCTGGATGCGCTTCAACGATACCATGATGGGCGTCTTCTGCGCTCCGCCCGGCATGCTTTCCGTTTCAAAAGCGGTCATGGGGCGCGAACTGAGCGGCGGCAGGTGGCGCGATTTACTCAAAGGGGCCATGAGCGGCCCGCAGAGCTCGACCGAGATGCTGCGGACTATTTTCAGCCCCTACGGGCAGGTCATCACCGAAACCTTCGAGTCGCCAGAGGTCCGGGCGGCCCTGGCCTGGTTAGGGGCGCAAAGCGGACCCGGCCCGAATGAAGCCGCCAGTGGCGAATTATTGGCCATGCAGCAGTCGCTTTATCACCTGCTGGGGGTGCGCCGTCCGAAGGGCGGCAGCGGCATGCTGACTCAGGCCCTGGCGCGTTGCGTGGAACATTATGGCGGAGAGGTGCGGGTCAGTAGCGCCGTCCAGCGCATCATCACGGAAAATGGCCGGGTGCGCGGGGTGGAGACGGTCAACGGCGAGCAGTTCAGGGCTGCAACCGTCATTTCCAATGCCCATGTACAGACTACCCTGCTAAAGCTGCTGGGCCAGGAGGCCCTGAGTAGCCGCTTGCGGCGGCGGGTGGAGAATATCAAGGTCGCTAACGGCTTTGGTATGACCGTGCGCTACGGCATGAACAGCCTGCCTAACTACACCGTCCTGCCCACGCTCGACCCTGCCAGCGGCGAGGTGCTGCCCGGCGAGCATCATCGCGGTATGCAACTGCTCTGCCCCTCCATGGAATATCTGCTGAAAACCTACGCCGAAGCCGAACTGGGTAGCCCGCCCAGCAGCCCGGCGGTAATAGCCATGACCCCCAGCGTGATAGATCCTTCGCTGGCCCCTCCCGGCAAGCAGGTCCTCTATATCTGGGCTCAGACCCACCCCTACAGGCTGGCTAACGGCGAAAACTGGCCTGATATTCGCCAGCGCGAGGCCGATAAGTGCTTGCAGGTAGTCGATAATTTCGCGCCCGGTATCCGGGATGCGGTGATCGGCCAGTACATCAAGACTCCGCCCGACCTCGAAGAGATCGGCGGGCTGGTGCGTGGCAACCTGATGCACGTGGATATGAGCATCGGGCAGATGTTTATGTTCAGGCCGCTGCCCGAACTGGCTAACTACCGTACTCCGGTGTCGGGGCTTTACCTGACCGGGGCCAGCACCCATCCCGGCGGCGGGGTCAGTGGCGCGCCCGGTTATAACACGGCCCAGGTTGTGCTATCAGATTTGAAGCACGGGACTCGTAACGGGCTTAGCACCGGGCAGCGTTTGAGCCGGGCCGGGGCCTTTGCGGTTGGTGTTGGCGCGGGAGTGTGGTTATCCCGTAAGTTAAAGCAGGGTGCCGAAAATGCCGAGTGAATTGCTGAGTGAACTGGTGCGTGAGGGCAAAAATAGCAATCCTTCACGCCTGGCCCTGGTCTGGCGCGACCAGGAGTTGAGTTACCTGGCACTGGACGGGCAAATCGACCAGGTGGCGTGCAGTCTTTTAAACAAAGGCGTCCAGGATGGCGACCGAATCGCCCTCTATATGCACAATGTCCCGCAATTCGTGGTGGCGCTCTATGCCTTGCAGCGCCTGGGGGCTATCCCGGTTCCGGTCAGCATCTACTGGAAAGGGAGCGACCTGCGCTATCTGCTCCACCGAACGGCGGTAAGCGGGGTGGTAACCGTCGCGCCCCTCTACGAGCGCGTCAAAGAAGTACAGCCCACCCTGCCTGACTTGAAGCTGGTCGTGGTGGTGGGGGCGGGCCAACCGGCCCAGGGTTTTACAGCCTGGGACGAACTAACCGCCGAGCCCTTCCCCGATACCGTCAGCAGCGAGCAGGACGCCGCCGACCCCGGCCTGATCGCTTTTACAGGCGGGCGCAGCGGCCCCTCGCACCCGGTGGTCCTGAGCCATTTTAACCTGCTGGCCAATTGCCAGCAGATGCAGGATATGCCGCTGGTTCAGTTCCTGGGCGACCCTGAACAGGAAGGGCTGCTTGAGGGCAGCCGGGTGCAGCGCGGAGCGAGCCAGAACGAGGTGGCCCTCTTGCCGCTGCCCCTTACCAACCTCTTCAGCCTGAATATCGGTCTGAACCTCACCATGATGCTCAAAGGCACTGCCGTCCTGATGGAGCGCTTCTACCCGGCCCAGGCTCTTGAGCTGGTTGAGCAGCGCCAGTGCACCCTGATTTTCGGCTCTCCGGCGGTCTTTACCGCCCTGGTTAACGCCCCGGAATTCAAGTCGGCTAAATTGCAAAGCCTGCGCTACGCCTTTTCCTATGGCGGGCCGCTCCCGGAAGAGGTCCGGCAGGCCTGGAGCAAGCAGACGAACTGCCCCCTCTTCAACTGTTACGGCCTGACCGAAGCCGGGCCGCTGCTCTGCTGCGAGGCTGCCGGTGAAACGCTTACGCGCGGTTCGGTTGGCCCGGTGCTGCCCCTGGTGGAAATCGTGCTGATGGGCCCGAACGGGCCGATCCAGGCTTACGACCAGGCCGGGCAGGTCCTGGCGAAAGGCCCCAACATGATGCTGGGCTACTTTAACCCCGCCGACCCCGATAACCCCGACCCGGCCCGTCCCGAAGGCTGGTTCTATACCAGCGATATGGGTATGGTCAACGAGCAGGGCCACTACCAAATCATTGACCGCTTCGAGGATATTCTGCTCTTGCCCGCTGGCGAAATTATTGTCCCCCGCGATATCGAACGAGCACTCTGCGAACATCCCGGCGTCTGGGAAGCCGCCGCTTTGCCTTACACCACTGAGGATGGCCGGGCCCGCATGGTGGCCTTCGTGGTGCTGACCGAAGACGCTAAAAGACTGACCGAACCGCAGTTGCTGCATTTCTGCGAACGGAAATTGCCGGTGGCGCTTTGCCCCGAGCGAATTTTTGTCTACAAGGAAGAAGAACTGCCGCGCCTGCCGAACGGAGCCATCTGGCGCAGGGCCTTGCGGGCGCAAATTCAGGATTATCTCTAAAACTGGGAGGAGCTAAAGATGCGTTATCGAACTTTTGGCCGGACAGGCTGGGAAATCAGCGAGATTGGCTACGGGATGTGGGGCCTGGCAGGCTGGAAGGGCGGCGAAGAGGCGGAAGTGCGCCAGGCCCTACAGTTGGCGGTAGACCAGGGCTGCAACTTTTTCGATACCGCCTGGGGATATGGCGCCGGAGCCAGCGAGCGCATCCTGGGCGAACTGGTCAGGGCCAACCCGGCTAAACGCCTCTATACCGCTACCAAAATCCCGCCTAAAAATTTTGTGTGGCCTTCTCATCGCGGCGACCCGCTTTCCGGCTCCTTCCCGCCCGACCACATCAGGGAGTATGTCGAAAAGAGCCTGACCAATCTCGACCTGCCCTCGGTTGACCTCATTCAATTCCACGTCTGGGAAGACGAGTGGGCCGAGGACGAAAGCTGGCAGCGCACCATGCAAGACCTCAAACGGGAAGGGCTGGTTAAGGCGGTCGGCATCAGCATCAACCGCTGGGAACCCTGGAACGGGCTGCGCACTATTCGCACCGGTCAGATTGACGCCGTGCAGGTGATTTACAACATTTTCGACCAGGCCCCGGAAGACGAACTCTTTCCGCTCTGCCGGGAGCTAAATATCGGCGTAATCGCCCGCGTGCCCTTCGATGAAGGCACTCTCACGGGCACTTTGACCAGAGAGAGCCACTGGCCGGAAGGCGACTGGCGCAATACTTACTTCGTGCCGGAAAACCTGATCCCCAGCGTGGAGCGAGCCGAAGCCCTCAAGCCTTTAGTGCCCGCTGGCATGACGCTGCCCGACATGGCTTTGCGTTTCATTCTCTCCAACCCGGACGTGGATACGATTATCCCCGGCATGCGCAGTTCCAAACACGTCCGCACTAACTTCGCCACCAGCGACGCCGGGCCACTCCCGGAAGACCTGCTCAACCAACTGCGCCAGCACCGCTGGGACCGCGAGCCTACCGCCTGGTCACAGTAACAGCTATTTAAAGCATCACTCTGCTTGCGCTGCTGCATCTGCTCTATGGCAGCGCAGGCAGGGCAGGCCCTCTCCAACTTCAGTTTGTAAAGTGGCGCTACTGACTGATAGCGCCAGTCGAAAATTCCCCGGTGTTAAGCAATTTACACGCTCTGCCAAATTATCCTCCTATAATTTGCCTGTAATTACTTCGGCTAAAACGTTTATCATCATCCAAACCTTAATTTGTCCTCGCCATGTAATAAAAAGTAAAATTAAAGGAGTAAAAGTAAAATGACGCAGACCGGTGTAACCGAAAATAAATTTATCATGGACGGCTTCTTCATGATTCACCGTGCTATCCGCAAGGACGCCACGGCCTTTGAGCAAGCTGCCGGCAACTTAAGCAGCCCGGCGCAGGCCGCGCAACTGGCTCGCTGGTTCCAGTTCTTCTGGAGTATGGTCGAGATTCATCACACCGGGGAAGATGAACTGGTCTACCCGCAACTCTCCGCCCGGTCCAGCCTTTTTGCCGCCGAGGAAGCCGACTTAAGCGCCCAGCATGTGAAACTGCACGACTATGTGGACCGCCTCGGGCAGCTACTCAAGCAAATGGAACAGGCCCAGGACCTGAGTCAAAAAGTGGAACTGCGCTACCTGGCCGTTGAGTTCAATACCTTCATGAACAGCCATCTTCAGCAGGAGGAAAATGTCTTCGTGCCGGAGATAGCCCGCCACTTCTCGGTCAAAGAACAGCAGCAAATTGAAAAGCAACTGCAAAAGAAAACCCCGCTTAAAGAAGTAGCCCTGGCCTTGCCCTGGATCGCCAGCGGCCTGGACGAAACCGAGCGGGCAAAACTTCTATCCGAGCTTCCCTGGCTCTTCCGCTTCCTCTACCGGGTTTCCTGGAAGAAAAAGTATGAGCAGCTTGTGGCGGTTTTCCAGCTTCCCGGCGCCGAGATGGTAGCCAGCAAATAATAGCACCACCTCCCGGGACTACCTGCAAGGGGGCGTAAAGGAGAGAGAGCGGCAAGCTTTCGACCGCTCGGGAATGAATCCCCGCGCTAGTGCAACGAACCCCCATGAATGGGGCTGCTAGTATAGCAGGCGCTCGAACGCGCCAGGATGCTATCAAGCGGGTTTAACCGCTTTCGTTGAGCTAGCCCGGTCCATTTATGGCCGGGCGGTCGAACACCTGCCACCGCCTTAACAATAACGCCCCTATCATCGCCGCGCGGTGACTGCCTCTCTCCTTTTTTATTATTTGGACTTTCGCTTAAGGGATTGCTATCAGTGCTAAACTGTCGGTAAAGAAATCCCTTTCAAGGTGCAGCTATTCAAGCTTGTCGCCACAAACGGTGACACCCTCTGGGCCATCACTAACCGGCTAGACGATGTTGTTGCCTACTTTATTCAAGAAGGGCTTAAAGTGCGCTGGCAAATCGAGCAACTACATCGAGAGTTAAAGCAACTAACGGGCACTGAAAATACCAATGTCGTAAGCAACGTTCGCAATGTAACCATTTAGCCGCTTTAGTTTGTTAATGAGCGAAAGTCCTATAATAGAAAGAAATTAGTCCATTGCTTCCTGATAGATTACAAGAAATTTGTTTAGATTTGTATCATCAAATTAATATCACTCAAGTACACCTACTTCCAAGAGATCGTCTTGAAATTTATGACGCCATAAACGAAATTGATGGTACTATCTCAAGCAAGTTTCATAAATTTCTAGCTATAAAAACTGCTGATTTTGTATTGCCAATATGGACAGAATTGGTTCCGGGCGATGATTTAGTCCCTAGAATATTTGAAATTGCAAAGGGATTGTTAAATGGATCTCTTTCAAAAGAGGAAACTGCAAAAGATAGAAATCTATTTTATCTAGCATCGGGTTCAGAAGAATATATTGTTGGTATTCCTCAAAGGGCGCGTGCTGTAAAAGAAGTAGTAACCTTAGTTTTAAAGATTATTTTTGATATTAACCCAATTACTTCGGAATTGGTAGAACAAATGGCTAGAGGATTTACCGACGAAACTATGATTGAATTGGGAACAACTGAAGTTGCTACTCCTGCGGTACTTGCTTATTCTGGTTTCGACCTGGGTTTTTCTCTTACAGAAGATACTGAAGATATGGTCTCTCCTGAGAATATTGATACATTTGAACCAGAAAAACGTTTAGAATTTTGGAAATGGTGGCTGACCGAGGCTATACCTCAAGCCTGGGAATTAGCCCAACAATCTGTAGAAAATAAATAACTTCTAACATTCCGGCGCTCAAAGCCGGATTTCTATTTTAGTTTCCTTCTAAGCCCAACATTTTTATGTACAACCAAGTTCCAGTACGACGAGCTGGCAGCTAACAAATAGTAAATTGCACACTTTTGCATAATTCCCCGCGCCGCTATGCAGCGCGGGTGTAAAAAAGTGATTGGGGGAATATCCCCCAAGTCCCCCTTGGAGGGGTGGCACCCCTCCTGACCTCGCTTACTAATCTATGATTGATTTAGGTAATTGTTAAATTAAAAACCCCTGGCTGTTCTTTTCAGGAACGGCCAGGGGTTTTTTTAACATCAAGGGCTGGTTTAGCTTGCGGTAGAAGCCTGGACCTCAACTTCAATGGGCTGGGCCTGGGCCTGCTGTTGGGCGGCGGCCCTGGCGCGCAGTTTAGCGAAGTTAATCCGCTCGTTTTTAAGGGCCAGCGTCACCAGCAGAGCCAGCGCCGCCAGGATAGTGCCGCCCACGAACATGGTGTGGAGCGAGTTGGAGAGGGCCACCTTGATCGCCTCCAGGATCGAGTTGAAAAGGTTGCCGCTCGGGTCGAAGCGTCCAAAAGTCTGGCGTAAAGCCCCCAGGGCTTCCGGACTGGTCAGGGCGTTTGGCCCGGCAGTACTTAGCTGGTCGAGGGGCAGTTTAGCCGCTACGTCCGCCGGTAGCCGGTTGTGAATCTGATCCACGATTTCGCTCTTTAGCTGGCCTGCCAGGATCGAGCCGAAGACCGCCACGCTAATCGCGCTACCCATATTGCGGAAGAAAGTCAGCAGGCCCATCGCTACGCCCAGGTAACGCCGGTCCATCGAAACCGAGACCACAATCGAGTAGAGCGGGAAGGTAATGCCCAGGCCAAACCCGAAGATTACCATGTAGATAATCAGTTGCCACGCCGCCGAGTTTACGTTCAGGGTCATCATAAAGGCGGCGGCAACCAGCATTACCAGGGCCGCGAAGGCGCCGAGCCACTTGTACTGCTCAATCCGCCTGCCGACCAACCGCCCGGTCACAGTGGTGCCAACCACCAGGGCAATCATGGCCGGGGTAATAATCGTGCCGGAATTGGTAGCCGAGGCTCCCAGCACACCCTGCATAAAGAGCGGCAGGTAACTCAGGACCGCGATCATCACCGCGCCGGTCAGGAAAGTGGTCAGCACGCTCAGGCTGAAAGTGGAACTGCGGAAGGTGCGGAGCGGAATAATCGGGTCTACCGCTCGTAATTCCACCAGTACAAAGCCCGACAGCGCCACCAGGGCAAGGCCAAAAGAGACCAGCGCCTGCCAGGAAAGCCAGCCCAGCGAACTATCGCCGCCCCACTGGAAGCCCAGCATCAAACTGGTAGCCCCAATCGCCAGGAGAGCCGCCCCTGCCAGGTCTACCGAGCGCTTCCCTTCTACTTCCAGGCTGCGCCGTCCCACCTCAGGGAGGTTAAAATAGAGAATAACCACCGCCAGGACACCGACCGGCACTCCGGAAAAGAAGACCCAGCGCCAGTCGAGATTATCTACTATCAGGCCGCCCAGAGTCGGGCCAAAGACCGAAGAGAGGCCGAATGCGCCCGAAATAGCCGCCTGTACTTTCCCCCGGTCCTCGGGAGGAAAGACGGTTTGAGCCAGAGCGATGGCTACGGGCATCATGGCGCCCGCGCCCAGGCCCTGCACTCCCCGGAAAATCACCAGTTGAGTCATATCCCGGGCAAAACCGCAGGCAATAGAGCCAAGCATAAAGATAGCCATGCCGCCCAGGTAAAATGCCATGCGCCCGTAAAGGTCGGAGAGTTTGCCATAAATAGGGGTAGTCACGGTCGAAGTTAGAATATAGGCGGCGAATACCCACCCCAGCAAGTTAATCCCGCCCAGTTCCGCCACCACCCTGGGCATAGCCGTGCCTACAATTGTACCGTCCAGCGCTTCCAGTAACACCCCCAGCAAAAGGCCGATGGTTACCAGAGTCGTCTGCTTTTTGGTCATCATAGCATAACCTCTTATTTTTATTAAACTAGTCTGTTCAAACTAACAGGTCTTTTGAAAACCTGATGTTTTTCTACATCAGGTTAGGATTTAAACTGCTTTAATTTGTACTGCTACTGCTTATGATTGCGCTTTTTCGATCAGGGCCTCCATTTCGGCCCCCTGGGCCAGCACAGCGCTTTCATATTCCTGCCAGGCCTGGTCCAACTTTTCGCTATAATCGAGCCGGGCCTTTTCCAGCAATTCAGGCGATTGGCCAAAAACTTTCTCGCTGCCCTCATACTCACGCCAGGCCTGTTCCGTTTTGAGATTGTAGCGGCGCAGGTAGACTTCCAGGTTCTCTTCAAATTCTGACCAGACTTTTACACCTTCAGTAGTGTGCCAGTCGTCCGCCTCGGCCTCATTACATTCCCCGTTCTCCACCCCGCGAGCCATTAGTGGGTGGCGTTTGGCATGAGTCTCTTCAAAGGCGGGGTCTTCCTGAATTACCCTGTAGGCCTTTTCGAGCCATTCCATGCTGCTTTTAAGCCTGCTCACCGAGTGATCCAGCAACAGCAGATTATAAGGCTCCTTGAAGGTCTTGACTTTCTTGAGCGTCTCATAAATCAGGTTAAGCTGAAAGTACCTGGCCCGGGTTCTCACTAACTGGCGCTGAAAACGGACCAACACCTCTTGCCTGGACAGCAGCGGTCCGAAGAGCAAAGCGGCGTCCAGCGGGTCGAAGAAGTTCCGCCCTTTGAGGTCGCTCATGGTATCTCTCAGCAACCTGAAGAAATAGTTGCGACCTTCTGGAGTGATTTGATAAATGTGGCGGTCCGGGTAATTACCCTCGCGTTCCACATTCTGCTCGGTAATGTAGCCCTCTTTAACCAGCTTATGCAGGTTATAATAAAGGCCACCGCCACTTACTTTCAGATATTCCGCAAAAGAACCCTGCTCGAAAGTCTGCTTTATTTCGTAGCCGTGACGCGGTTGTTCCGACAGTAAACCCAGCAGCACTAACTGGTAACTCATTGCCTCTCCCGATTTATTACTTGTTAGACTAGTCTGTACAAACTATATCGCACGGACTAAAACTCGTCAATAGGTCTAAAGGCTTATTACCATAAAAAGGGCTGCGAGACGGCATAAAGAGGTTCAAGCTCCTTTCAAGCTGTTTAGATAAGGCCGTATTTACGGGCGCTGGCCACCAGGCGCTCGGTTTGAGCCCGGCGCTCGGCCTGGTAGCTACAAACCCGCGACCCGGCGCTGGCTGATAAAACAGGCGGCTCGGCATCCTCGCTAACCACCCGGCGCAGATAGGCCTGCGGGTTCGCGATACTCTCCTGCCCGGCAATATAGCGCTGCCAGGCTGGCAGGTAGGTGGCATCTCGCCCATTTTTAGCTGCTATCCGCGAGAGTTCTTGAAGAGTCCTCGACTGCATTCCGGTAGTTTCCAGCATTTCTTCAGCAACAACCTCATCACACAACAGTGTGTGTTGTTTAGCTGTTTTTTGATTAGATGTGTGTTGTAAAGATGTATTTTGTTTATAGATGTTTTTTGTATCCCTACTTTTGTCAGAAGGGTTTTCTGACAGAATATCAGGAAGGGTACCTTCATAATTGCAGGAAGGGTCTTCTGACAGAATATCAGGAAGGGTACCATCATAATTGTCTGGAAGGTCTGACAGAACTACGGAGGGAGTAGCGTCATATCTATGGGAGAGTTCTGTCATAGTTGCAGGAAGGGTAGCGTCAGAAATGTAGGAGGTTTCTGCCAGAGTTGCAGGAAGGTTAGTGTCATATCTGCGGGAGGGTTCTGCCAAACTTGCGGAGGGAGTAGCCTCACTCTCGCCAGAGGGCTGCCAGTGGGGCTCGCCGTCAATGTTGAGTTCGTAGACGGTAGCGCGATAGCCACCGTCAGCGGCAAGGCGGTAGTGGCGGAAGATCAGGCCGCGTTCCACCAGCACGTCAAGGGCTCGCACCACGCTGCGCTCACAGACACCCGCGCCCCGGTCCAAACGGCGGCCATCGCGGGTAGTGATACCCTCCACGAACTGCGAGTAGGAGATGGCGTCGCAGTGCTTCTGGAAGCCGTAGGTGTGGCGGAAGATATAGAGCATCACTTTCAGCTCAGTTCCGCTCAAATCCTGCATCTGTTGGTCCAGGAAGAGGTCAGGAATAGCGGTGTAGGTGGGTTGGCCGTAGCCGTGGAAGGTGGATGCCGGGCCGGACATAGGGTTACCTCGCTTCAGGGATGGGGAAAGCCGGGCAGGCAGCAACGCTGTCTACCGAAGCTTTCGGGCTAATAGGCTTGTATTTCAGAACATCCGTTCGATGCTAGCATTCATATTATTACATAAATTAAATGTAAAAGCAAGTATTTGGGGTGCTAAATCAAGGCATTTGAGGACAAATGTTCTAAATGGTATTTTCAGGGGTTATTGACGAACATGAGGAAAACCGGGGCATTACGAATAAAGCGGTGGCAGGCGTTTGACCGCCCGGCCAAGCCCGCAAGGGGGGCTTTCAGCCAATGGACCGGGCTAGTTCAACGAAAGCGGCTAAACCCGCTTGATAGCATTTCGATCTGGCTGAGAGCCTGATTGCCATCAGCCCCATTCATAGGGGTTCGTTGGACTAGCGCGGGGATTGATTCCCGTGCGGTCGAAATGCTGCCCCATTCTTGCCCATCACACCCCGCTCGTTCGCATGTCACGCCCCTTGTGGGTGTGAGGCCGCAGCCGAAGGATCTCGGCCGTAAGGCAGGGCACGGGCAAGGCAAAGAGATTCTTCGGGCCTCCGAACGGGGTAAAGTAAGGTTGGGTGACAAGCGAGGCCCTCAGAATGACATGCCAAAAACCGGGGCGTTATGGATAAGAGCTATCCTCGTTATATCAGGCCGGGGTGAGCACCCGGGCGCTTTGCGACAGGTAGGGCACGGTCTGGGGGCCTTGCGGCAGCACGCAGATTTTAGCATCCGGCCCGTACTCGCCTATCAGTTTAGCTACCGTCTCCTCAATACTCTCGATTGGTTCGAGCATCGCGGCGCGGACCTGTTCCGGGCTGAGATAGCTATTCTTGAAGAAAACCCGGGCCTTCATCAAAATCTGGGACAGCACCTGGTTTTGCCACTGGTCAAACATCATGAAGTCGGGGGAATTGATTAGTTCGAGCAGGGCCGCCGGGTTAGGAGCCAGCTTGAAAATATCTTTGAAGTTGCCGTGATTAGGCATGCCGTCTATACATTCGGCGGCGGCGATAATCGCCCCTCCCGGTTTCACTACCAGGGCCGCCGCGCTCATCCCTTTGACCGCCTGGTAGAGGTTCTGGTCGAGCGGGTAACCGGAATTGGTGGTAATCACGATGTCGAAGAGTTCCGGCACCGCTCGCATGGCCGTCTGGCGCACGAACTCGCAGCCTACTTTATGGCTTTCAAAGACCTCACCCGCAAAGACGTTGGTGATAGCGTGATCTTTATTGAGGGTTACATTCAGGCTAAAGGTCGAACCGGCCATGGCCGCCCCTTCGCGGATTTCATCGTGAATAGGGTTGCCGTAGGTGATGCCCCAGGTAGCTTGAGGGCTGCCGACCATTCTGGCGCTATGGGCGTGCAAAACCGTTTCTATCCCGGCTACGCCCGGCAGAATCATCTTCGGGCCGCCGCTGAACCCGGCGAAGAAGTGCGGCTCGATAAAGCCGGTCAGGATTTTTACATCGGCCTGGAGATACTCTTTATCCAGCCAGACTTCCGCACCAAAACTGGTGCGACCCAGGTGAGTCAGAGTACTCTGGTCGTGGGCGCTATGGTTCACTATCCGGTAATTCTGGGCCACTTCCGCGCCCAGCATCTTTTCCAGTTCGGCCTGGGTCTGGGGACGGTGACTGCCGGTAGCGTTAAGCAGGGTTATATTCTGGCGCGGCACGCCCGCCTCGGCCAGTTCCTGCAAAACCACCGGCAACACCCGGTCATTCGGCATCGGGCGGGTAATATCGCAAAAGACGATCACCACGCTATTTTCCGGCTTAACCAGTTCGCGTAACGGGCGCGAATTAATCGGCTGGCGCAGGGCTTCCAGCAAGGCGGCCTTCTCGTCCGGCAGACCTTCAATATAAAGCGGCTCAATTACGGTTAAATTCTCCCCCGGCAACTCAACCGGCAGGCCGGTTTTGCCATAGGCCAGTTCCACTCTTACTTTATCCATCCTCTCGTTTCCTTCTCATTTGTAGCGGGATTAGCCGCGCTTACAGTTCACTCTGCGAAAGGCTCGCTTTCTCCGATTCTACCAGTTCATGGGTGGAGTGAGCTACTTCGCCTTCGATATTGACCTGCGGCAGCCAGTCCAGCCATTTTGGAATCCACCAGTTCCAGTCGCCCAGCAGGCGCATGGTGGCGGGCAACAAAATGCTGCGGATGATCGTGGCATCCACAAAAACCGCTACCGCCAGGCCCAGGCCCAACTGCCGCACGATGATAATCTCCAGCGTAACGAAGACGGCGAAGACCACCACCATAATAGCCGCCGCGCTGGTAATTACGCCGGAGGTGATGCTGATGCCCTTGGCCACCGCTTCTACCGAACTGGCGCCCTGGTCTTTGATCTCCTTGATGCGGGTCAGGATAAAGAGGTGGTAATCCATCGAAAGACCGAACAGAATGGTAAACATGAAGAGTGGCGCAAAGTTTTCGATCACGCCGGTGGGCTTAAAGCCGATCTGGTCGCTGAACCAGCCATCCTGGAAAACCAGCACCATCGCCCCGTAAGAAGCCCCGGTCGAGAGCAGGTTCAGAATGATCGCTTTTACCGGGATGACCAGGGAGTGGAAAGCCAGCAGCAATAAGAGGAAACTAAAGGCCAGCACGAAGCCAAAGACCATCGGCATAGCCCCCAGGTAGAAATTAACCTGGTCGAGAGTGTAGGCCGCCGAGCCTCCCACATAAGCCTGTACGCCGTCCAGAGGGCCAAAGTACTGCGGAACCAGTTCTTTGCGCGTCTTTTGCACGATATCCTGGTTGGCCTGGCTGTTGCGCGACCCGGCCATATAGAGGCTGATCCTGGCGACCTTGCCATCCTTCGAGGGCGTGACCTGGGCCGGGCCGCTCAGGCCCGGAACGGCCAGGGCCGCAGTCTTAAACTGGTCGATAGCCGCTTTGGTATCCGCCCGGTCCGCGCCCGTTACCACCACCTGCATGGTCAGGGTGGTGCCCTGCGGCCATTTCTGGTTCATCAGCCTGAGGGCCTTGATCCCTTCCAGCGAGTCGGGCAGGCCGTCAATGCCGTTTGTGCCGAGCTTCAAGTGCAGGATAGGCGAGGCCAGGGCCAGCAGCAGCACCGCCGTCACCACCATAAAAATGGCCGGGCGGCGCATCACGCCCCCTACGATTTTGGCCCAGAAGCCGCTACCCTCGTCGCGTTCGCGCCCGAAGTACGGAATACGCCCCCAGTTCACCCCGTTCCCCAGGATCGCCAGGGTCGCGGGCAGGAAGGTCAGGCTGCCGATGACCGCCACCAGCACTACCCCGATTGTGCCGGAAGCTATCGAGGAGAAGATACTCTCGCCGACCATAAAGAGCCCGGCCAGCGAAATCATGACGGTCAGGCCGCTGAAGAAGACCGCCCGGCCCGCCGTACTGCTGGCAATTTCAATCGCATGCAATTTATCCCGGCCTCGCCGCCGTTCAGTGCGGTAGCGGGTAATCATAAAGAGCGAGTAGTCAATCCCGACCGCCAGGCCGATCAGCACGATCACTTCCGAAGCGTAGCTGTCCACCGGGTTAACTAGCTGGCTGTAGATTGACATCAGGCCAAAGGCCGCCAGCAGGGCCGTGACTGCCAGCACCAGCGGCACCAGGGCGGCGGCTACCGCCCCAAAGGCGATTAAGAGGATGATGAAGGTCAGCGGCAGGGTAATCCGCAGCGAGCCGTCCAGTTCGTGAAAGAGATGCTTGTTAAAATCCTCGTTGATCAGCAAGCCGTTATAGGCGTAAACCTGGAAAGAAGGCTGCTGGGCCTTGATAGCGTCCAGCGCCGGACGCACCGGGGTAAGTTTGGCTTTGCGGGTGTTGTAATCCCCGGTCAGGCTGCCGATAACGCGCACGCTGCTGCCGTCCTGTGAAATTAGTCCCTGGCCCAGCAGCGGGTTATAAGGATCGAGGACGGTGGTGAAAACCGGTTGATTCTGGCCGTCAGCGGCGGTATAAGTCGCGCCCTGTAAAGTCTTTATTATCTGTTGGACCAGCGCTTTGTAGGCCGGGTCGGTAGCTTTAACCGAAGGGTTGCTGAGAACTACCACAAAGGTATCGCTCGACTCAGCCGAACCACCCCCGGCGGAGAAAGCGGCATCCGCTTTGGAGGCTTCCAGCCGAGCCGAAGCGGAATTGCCCGTCACATCCGAGGAGCGCGTGCCAATCACAATACTGATGCCGAAAAGACCCAGCGAGAAAATAAACCAGCAGGCCACTACCAGCCAGCGATGGCGGGCGCTCCACATGGCGACCCGCACTGTGGCGGCCAGCTTTTTACGGGGTGTACCAACCGTAGACTGAGACATGGAGCAAAAACTCCTTCAGGAAATAAATATATGAATGGGATAGGCTTAAAATAGCTCAAGTAAAAGCAACAAGCGCATCGGTTTCTAAGAGCTTCGCAACCATTTTAACTTAAAATGCGTTTTATAGCATGCAAGCTTTTAGCCTTGAAACCAGCTATTAAATTATGTGATATAATGCCGAGGGTCAACACCCTGTTTCAAGACAGCAACCAGACGGTAAGAGCTATCTTTTCTTAACTATTTTTTAGTAGACGCTTTTAGTAGACTATTTCCGGCAGCCTTCCGACCTGTAGTTAACTGCTCTTTGCTGCCAAAGCTTATTGCACAAGAGGTTTTTCTGTGGAAATTCGCCGTTACTGGCAAATTATCATGCGCTACTGGATTCCGGTAGCCATTCTGACACTGGTAGGGCTTATAACCGCCTACACCTATTACAAAAGCAGTCCCCCGACCTACCAGGCTGTCACTACAGTCGATATCGTCCAGACTCCCAGCCCTAACGATGCCTATTCCGGGGTTTATGCCAACCAGTCCAGTGAGTTTGCCGCCGATGAGTTTGTGAAGGTAGTGACCGGCAACGTCTTTATGAGCCGGGTATCCGACAAACTTAAAGAGGTCAATTATAATATTCCGGCCAGCGACCTGACCGGCATGGTGACGCTGGAAAGCAAGGACCGGGTACTGACGATTACGGTCGGCAGCGATAATTCTGATAAATCGGTCCAGATTGCCCGCACTATCGCTACCACCCTGCGCGATAACGCCAGCGATTTCGTCAAACGGGCCGTGAACGCCACCATCCTGAATATGCCGGAAAACGCCGGTATCAGCGGCGGGCGTACCCTTTTACTGGCGGCGGTTCGCGTGATAGCCGGTTTGCTGGCGGGTATCGGTCTGGCCTTCCTGATAGCGTACCTTGATAACAGCATCAAGACCAAACCCGAAGCCGAAGAAGTACTCGACTTGCCGGTGCTGGCGGCCATTCCCGCTTACAAAGCCAAACCGGGCCTGACCGTGGCCCCGGCTATTTCCCAGCCGTCCGGCCCGAGTGTGCTGGTCAGCCAGGCGGAAGAAGACCGCGATAAAGAGCGGCTTTCTTCGCGTTAACTTTAAAAAGTTTAGCGGGCAGCTTAGTTGCCTCTAAGCTGCTTATCAAACAGGACAAGCCTTGCAGCTTAAAGATTATCTCAAAGTAATACAGAAACGCTGGTGGCTGGCGATAATCGTGGCGCTGGCGGCAGGGGCGGTGGCCTTTCTCTACAGCGTCACCCAGCCCAAAGTTTATGAAACGACTATCACGGTAGTCGGCACGCCCGCCCGGCCTGATGAGGGCCTTAATAACGCCATCAAAAGCGAAATCCGGCGCTGGCCCAGCACCCTGAAGTCCAGCGATGCCGCCGCTGCCATTGATAAGGCCGGCGCTTTCGACCTGGGGCAGGACGCCATCAGCGGGGCGATGAAAATTAACCCGCAGCCCGATACCTTCACCCTGCAAATCACGGTGGATTACAAAGATCCCAAGTGGGCCGCCCGTATCGCCAACGCCGCCGCCGATTATATCCGCGACCAGAATCTCAAAGCGGTAGCTAATACTCCCGACGACTCGAAGATTTTCTTCGATAAGGTAGCGCCCGCGCCCGTGCCCGACCGGCCTTCCCTGCCGCGCACTAACCTGAATAGCGCCGCGGGCCTGGCGCTCGGCCTGATCCTGGGGATTATCCTGATTTTCGTGGTGGAGTATTTCGATAACAGTTTCCGTACGGTCGAGGATGTGGAGCACTATACCGGGTTGAATGTGCTGGGCGCGGTTCCACCCTGGCGCTATTCCGGCCAGACTTTGCCGAAAACGACCCTCTCTACCGAGCCGGCTCGGAACGGGCATAGCAAAAACAGTAACGGGGTAATTTCCCCGCAGGAAGTTTTGAAAAAAGAGCATACCAACCAGTAATTACCAAGTTTGAGGAGTAAAGACCTTTGAGTCTTCAGTTTAGAAATTCAAACCGCCAGGGCGCGGCCCTCGGCCCGGAAACACTCGTAACCCTGATTGAACCGCGCTCGCCGTCGGCGGAAGCCTACCGCACCCTGCGCACCAATATTCAGTTCAGCAGCCTGGATAAGCCGGTTAGCACCTTGCTTTTCACCAGTCCGCGCCCCGGCGAGGATAAATCGGTAGCCGTGGCCAACCTGGCGATAACCTTCGCCCAGCTTGGCAGCCGCGTAATCCTGGTAGATGCCGACCTGCGCCGCCCGGCTTTGCATACCCTCTTCAGCGTTGCAAACGACCAGGGCCTTACCTCGGCCCTGCTGAGCGGCACAAACACCGCCCTTGTCAATGGCAAAGCTAAAGGCGTGAGCGAACTACCCCTGGTGCAGACCAGCGTGCCCAACCTGCGCCTGATGACCAGCGGACCCCTGCCGCCCAACCCGGCGGAAGTGCTCGGTTCGACCCTGCTGCGCGACCTGATTCAGCGCCTGCGCGATGACGCCGATTATGTCCTCTTTGACGCGCCCCCGCTGCTGGCCGTAACGGACGCCTCGATCCTGGCCACCAAAGTTGACGCGACCCTGCTGGTGCTCAAGGCCGGTAAAACCAGCCGCGACGATGCCCGCGAAGCTAAAGAGCAACTTGAAAAGGTCCACGCCAACCTGCTCGGCACGGTCCTGAACAACGCCCCGCGCAGCCGTTCCAATTACGGCTACTAATTATGTAAAGTAATTGCAGCTTGAGCTGTGATTGAAGGAGCCTCCGGTTTTGCCGGAGGCTCCTTTTTTTTATGTCAAGTTTAGAGGTAAAGGCAATACCATTCAAATAAGGCCAACCAACCGGAAACAAGATTTCCGGTCTAGTGTAATGAAATCTCTGCGAGATGGGCCTGGTTGCTTTGCTCACAAATTAGCTCATTCCGCAGGAATTTTGTTGATATAACCTTGAAATTTGGCTGCAAGCCCCCCTTGTGGGCATTTCGGGGCGCTCGAATGCCTGCCACCTCTTTATCAATAATGCCCCCGATTATTTAAGAGGGTGTCACCCGTTCGAGCGCCCGGCCATGAATGCACCGGGCTATTTCAACGAAAGCGGCTGAACCCGCTTGATAGCATTTCCACCCACGTGAGCGCCTGATTGCTATCAGCCCCATTCATGGGGGTTGGTTGAACTAGCCCGGTCCATTTATGGCCGGGCGGTCGTAGGCCTGGTACTTTTTGAGCTAAATAGGTTTATTTGAACGGTATTGGAACTACCCCTGGAATTTGGCTTTATATCCCCTTGCGGGTATTCCGAAGAGGTCACACGCCTGCCACCGCTCTAACTCTCAAAGGCGTTTTTGAGGGGCATAGAGCTAGAGGCCGGATTACCAGCTTTTTTTTACCTGCGTTTACCGGAGAATTAAGTCAGGTAAAGTAAAATTAATATATGAAGGGTTAATAGCATGGTTTTAATGGGTTTGTATCATGCTTAAGCTTAAACCACAGGAGCGTAAATATATCCGCGCGTACCTGCTTGACAGGTTCAGTTTTGATGAGCTGAAGTGTGTCGTTTACGATCTCGGAGAAGATGTAGAAAATTTCCCGCATCAGGAGATGCTTGAATTTACCCTGGCAGTACTGGCCCATTTCGAACAGGCCGGAAAATTACACGGTTTGTTGCAAGAACTGCTCATTTCTCGACCGGATGACGGTATAAAGGCCATCATGGAAAGTTTACCTGCGCCGAGCGCTGTTACTGCCGAGGTGACTATTCGCAGCCCTGAACTGGATGAAGCAACCGTTAAAGCAGCCGTAGCCGCTATTTTGCAGCTTAAACCGGAAGAAATCAGTCTTGCCCCGGCAGCCACAGAAAAGACCTGTAAGCCCAACCCTCTGAAATAAATTTGATTGTTAGATCTACGGTGGAGGTGGTAATATGATTAGCCTGGCTGTAGATGACCGCACTTACCTCTGCCAGGTCCTGCAAAACGATTTCGATATCGAAGAATTAATCGAAATCGCCATGAAGCTAGGCCTGGAAACCACTGATTTTGATACCTCTGTTAAGAGACCATTCTGCCGGGAGTTGACCGAAGCCGCCGAGCGGCACGGCTTGCTGGGATGCCTGCTGGCAGAGATTGAAAAACGCCGCCAGGAAGTGGATATCCCCAGGATGTTGAGCCAGGCGCCGCCCTGCGAGCCTTCCGCCAAGCTGGAAGTAGTAGTGCGCGGGCTGGACTTTTCGCTGTCGCAACTCCTGGTCTTCAAACAGACTCTTGCGCACCGGCTCGGTCTACAGGTAGAACAGGTGCGAGTGCTGGGAGTAGCGCCGGGTATCCTGGCAGTCTTAATTTGCCTGCCGCGCAAAGCCGCCGTGCAAATTGCTGAAAACCAGGAGCAATTTTTAGCGCTTGGCCCCTTCAAAATTGAAACTTTACATCCCTTTGAAACCCTCAATCCTACCATTCAGCACTGGTGGAACCAGCAAATAGAACAAAGCTGGCAAAACCTGCTTGACCTGGCACCTGCCGCTGCGCAAGGCGCCGGTGACGGTGGCGGGCGCCTGCTTAACGCCGAGTACCAGCCAATCGAAATCACCAGGGTAGATCAAGAGCTTGAAAGAAGACCGGTGGTAGCGGTAGGGTATGGCGGGCACAACGGTGGAGGGCCACCCCAGAATAACCAGCCCTTCTGGTCCAGGCCAATCGGCTGGATTACCCTGATTATCAGCCTGTTATTGTTGGCGGGAGCTATCGCCCTGATCGCGCTGGCTATCTTTAACAACCAGAATAACCAGCCGACCCCGACGGCAATTCCTCCTACCTTTACCGCTGCTCCGGCCACGACTGCCTCGCCGGTTCCCCAGATTAAACTGGATAACCTGCACGTAACTTATGACGGAAAACCCAGGCCAGTCACGGTCAGCGTGACGCCTGAGAACCTGCGCGTAATCGTGACTTACGACGGCTCCAGCACCCCGCCCACTCAGGCCGGTAGTTACCAGGTAAAGGCCGAGGTGCAGAACTCCAGGGAAGAAGCCAGCGTCAATGCCACCCTGGTAATAGATAAAGCGAGCGCCAGCCTGGTACTGACCGGCCTTGAGCAGGCTTATACCGGACAGGGCCTTTCCATAAAAGTGGCGACCAACCCGGGCGGCCTGCCCTACCAGGTGACTTACAATGGTGTAAGCGACCTACCGGTTAACGTGGGAAGTTACACTGTCAAAGCGCAGATCCAGGACAACAATTACGCGGGTGAGAGCAGCGCGACCCTGATTATCCGCCAGGCCACCCCGACTATCACCCTCAAGAATCTGACGCAGGCTTATGATGGGAAGCCCAAAGAAGTTGCGGTGGTTACCGATCCAACCGGGCTGCCCTTCAAGATCCTTTACAACGACTCGACCCAGCCCCCCACGAACGTGGGCAGCTACCAGGTCACGGTGAGTGTAGATACTCCTAACTACAAAGGCAGCGTCAGGGATACCCTTAGCATAACTAAAGCGGGGCCCACAATCGAAATTACAGGACTGAACCCGGTGTATGACGCTAAACCTAAACAGGTAGGAGTTAAGATTACACCGGCTGATTTGCCCTACACTGTCACCTACAACGGCTCTACCGACTTGCCGGTTAACGCCGGGAATTACCTGGTGGAAGTGAAGGTACAGAATGACCAGTACCAGGGAACGCAGCAGGCCAGCATGACTATCCAGAAAGCGCCGGTTACGATCACTTTCTACAACGATACGCCGGTCTACAACAAACAACCGCACGCCATCCGCTACCGGTACACCACAGCTCCGCAACCCGCCAGTCCGCTCAAGATAGATGTGACCTATGACGGCTCAGCCGATGTGCCGGTCAATGCCGGGACTTACCGGACAGCCGCTACGGTGCAGGAGATCAACTACACCGGGAGCGCCCAGACCGACTACAAAATCAGCAAGGGCACTGCCACTGTAACCCTAAACCTGCCTTCAAACCTTGTTTATGACGGGACTGCCAAAGTGGCTACGGCCACGGCCAGCTTTATGGATACGGCTGTTCCGGGCGACAAAATAGGCATCACTTACAACGGCACAGCGGATGCGCCGGCCAACGCCGGGAGCTACCAGGTAGTAGCGACCGTCAATGACAGCAACATTACGGGCAGTGACAGCAAGCTGATGATAATCGAAAAGCGGAGAGTGGTATTCGAGATTGGAGTGACGGTAACGCCTAACACTACCCAGCCCAGGGTGACCTACGCGGTAACGGTAGCGGTAGTCACCAAAAACTTCGCCCCACCCAATAACGTTATTAACAACTTCAGATACAACCTCTACTTCGCGGGCGTAGATAACCAGTACCGGGGTTCGCAACCGCCCACCCAGGAAGGGACTTACGTGGTAACAGTTACTCCGACCGATACGGCTAACTACGATGGGATTGGCTCGAAACAAATTATTGTCGGCCCGATTGTCACCTGATATCCGGCAGGTCAGGTGGCAGTGAAAAAGCGAATTGAGGGCAAGAGCCAGCGATTGTCTGGCTCTTGCCCTTTAAGATGCACGGGCAGTAGGCCCTCTTTTAGCTGTCTGGATACGGCTTTAGGATTAGCAGAAAGCCTTTCATAATTAAGGACGGGGTGCGGCAAGAGCGCCCAAAAATAAAATTTCCGGGCTATTTCAACAAAATTCCTGCGGAATAGGCGATTTTATGCATCGGTCAACCTGGCTCATCTCGCAGAGATTTCATTACACTAGCCCTGGAATTTTATTCCGGGGCGGTCGTACGGGGGCACGGTCTTACCCACAGCGCTCGGCTTTCAACCTTGTCATTCTGAGGGCCTCGCTTATCACCCAATGTTACCTTACCCCGATTGAGGCCTGAAGAATCTCCTTGCCAGACCCGTGCCCTGCCTTGCGGCCGAGATCCTTCGGCTGCGGCCTCACACCCGCAAGGGGCGTGACATGACAAAAAAGCCGGACGTGATAGGAAGAGCGAGGTAGCATTTCAAGCGCGCGGGGATTGATCCCCGCGCTAGTCCAACGAAGCCCCATAAATGGGGCTGATAGCACTTCCGCCTTTGGCGCGCTCGAACGGGCCGAGGTGCTATCAAGCGGGTTCAGCCGCTTTCGTTGAAATAGCCCGGTCCATTGGCTTTATGCCCCCCTTGCGGGCTTGGCCGGGCGGTCGTACGTCTGCCACTCACTTTACGAATAAAGCCCATTATTTATAATTGTTCCGTCCGTTCGAGCGCCCGGAAATAAAATTTCCGGGCGGTTGAGTTTTCAGCTACCCTGACCTTTATTATGCAAGACTCTCATTAGCAGTTTGAGGGCTGGCCGGCCACTTTTCCATCGCCTCTACAATGACCAGGTTTTCGGCTATATTACTCACGCTCAGCTTTCGCTGCTCGGGAGATAGCCCTTCCAGGCGTTTCATCAGGTAGGCGTAAGCTTTCTCCAGCATGGCGCGCGCTTCAGCCGTTTTACCGAGGGCTCGCAAGGCCTGGGCGTGCCAGAAAAGAATCTGGTCCGCGCCGTCTTCGCCCGGCGACATGCGAGGCAGAACCTTCCCGGTATGTTTCAGCGCCTCTTCGGGCTGTCCAAGTTCCAGCAAGATCTTTCCGCGCATTCCCTGTAAAGAAAGGCCCTGTCCTTCCTCAATCCCCAGTTCGTGGCAGAGGCTTTCGGCGGCTTCCAGGTCTTTAAGAGCCGCTTCCGGTTGCCCGGCCCTTAAACGCAAAAATACGAAAATCTGGTAGACCTGCAACATCAGCCAGTAAGCTTTGATCTCACTCAAGCCCTCCAGGGCGGTGCGCAGATAAGCCTCGGCGGTTTCAAGCTCGTTGCGCTGGGCCGCGACCTGCGCCAGGTTGCCCAGGGAATGACCCTGAATGCTCATATCTCCGGCCTTCTTACCATAAGCTAAAGCTATTTTAGAGTGAAGCTCGGCCTGCTCAAAATCCCCGATATTCCCTGAGTAAAGAGCGCCCATGCCGACTCTAACCAGGGCTTCCTCGCGTTCGCTGCCTAGCTGCAAAGTGATATCCAGGGCCGCCTGGTAGTAACTGAGCGCCAGGTCAAGTTGTCCCTGAACGTTGCAAACATTGCCCTGGTTGAAGAGGGCGCGCAGTTCGCCGTGTTTGTAACCAATCCGGCGGCAGACTTCCAGTTCCCGTTGGTAATACTCGGTGGCTTTCTCCGGCATGGCCTGTTCGATATGAATGATGCCCAGCATATTAAAGGCTTCGGCCTGACCAAACAGGTTTTCCTGACGCTGATAAGTTTCCAGCACTGCTTCCAGTCTGGCCTGCAAAGTAGTGTAGGTAGCGCTGCCCACCATGGCGTTTGCCAGGGCGTACTCCATTTCAGGCTCGCGCTGATAAGCGCCGTTGGCCCGGTACAAATCCAGGGCCGCCTGTAGATATGGGATCGCTTTCGGACCATTACCGAGCATGCTACAAACCGTGCCTAAAGTCGCCAGGGCTGCCGCTTTTTTCAGAGTCTCGCCCTCGCCCGCCTGCTCTAAAATAGCCAAACCCTTCAAGGCGGTCTGCTCGGCTTCGTCAGAGCTATTGTGTAGCTGCACCAGGGCCAGTTGCTGGTAAACCTCACTCAGCAGGGCATAGTCAGCCTGGGCCAGTTGTAGAGCTTCCCGGCAAGCTTCTTCCTGCCGGGTATAGTTACCAACCACTTCCCAGATTTTGGCCAGCTTTAAGAGAATCTCGACTTTTTCCACTCCACCGAGTAAAGGCAGCAGGCGTAAAAAGTAATCTTCGGCGGCTTCATTGGCGTAAACAGCCTGCGCCGCCATCCCGGCCCTGCGGTAATATTCCCGCTGTTTGTCCAGGCGGTCAGTCTGGCTGTAATGGTAGGCCAGCGCATCCAGGTATTGCTCAAGTTTATCGTGATAATTTTGCTCGATGAAAGTCCCGATAGCCTCGTGTAAAGTGGCGCGGGTGGCCAGCGCCAGGCTGTTGTAAGTGACATCCCGGGTTAAAATGTGACGGAAAAGATATTCCAGTTCCGGTTCGGGCTTGTCCAGGCGGGTCATGTCCTGCCGGATCAGGTTATCAAGATAGCTTCTAACCTGCTCCTGGTTACCCAGGCTCAGATTAATCTCCCACAGCCAGCTAGCTTTAAAGGCCTGGCCAATTACGCTGGCTACTTTTAAGATGGTTTTTTCATTTTCCGCCAGGCGATCAATCCGGCTGAGAATAAGGCTTTGCAGGCTATCCGGCCATTCAATCGAACGGGTCGCCCCCGGGTCATACGGGTCGACTCCGCGGTCGTGCAAAAAGTTGATGATTTCGTCCAGGTAGAAGGGATTGCCCTGGGCGCGTTCAAAAATTTCCGCCTGCAAGCCGGGAGATAGTTCCTCTGTAGCATGATTCCGCCGGTCCCATAATCTTGCCAGCTTCAGGCTGAATAAATGCTCCGCTTCGGCGGCCGTAAATTCCTTCAGCCGGATTTCGGTCGAATGCGGAAAATTCATGACGCGGGCGGCTTTCACGCGCTCAAGTTCGGGCGAGCGGTAGGCCAGCACAATCAATAGCGGGCTGGAAGCGGCCTGCCGCGCCACCGCTTCCAGTAAATCGTGCGAAAGCGGGTCAATCCAGTGGGAGTCCTCCAGCACCAGCAGAAGGGGCCTGTCGTTAGCGCTTTGCACCAAGCAGTCTACCAGCAAACTCTCTAAGAGCAACTTGCGCTGTTTTGGGTCAAGCGCCTGGGTCAGCGGATTATCGCTCACAGGCAGATTCAGGGCCGCTCCCAGCAGGGGCAAACGCCGGGGATAATCCGGGTTAATAGCGGCAAGTTGTTGCCTGATGCCGTCAAGCTGCTCATCCACGCTCTGCTCGGCGTCCAGCCCAAAGAAATCGGCCAGGATAGCCTGCCAGACCAGGTAGCTGGAAGTGGTGGCGTAGGAGAGGCATTCGCCCCGGTAAGCGGCAAAGCCCTGCTCTCGGGCGATGCGCACTACCTCCGCTACCAGGCGGCTTTTACCCATCCCGGCATCCGCGGTAATGCCCAGGACCTGCCCCTGCCCGTAGCGGACCTGTCCCAGAATTTCTTTCACGCGCTGCAATTCAGCGGCGCGCCCGACCATCGGCAGACTATAAGCGTCCGGTTTTAAACTCCGGCTTTTTTCGCGGGCGCTTTCCAGCAGGCTCCAGACCTGCACCGGTTCACTTTTACCTTTAACCCGGACCGCGGGCAGCTTTTCCCAGCCAAACTCAGACTCGCTGGCTTGCCCGGTACTCTCACTGACCAGGATTTGCTCCGGTGCAGCTTTCTGCATCAGGCGGGCAGTCAGGTTAATGGCATCTCCCAGGGCCGAGTATTCCTGGCGTTCCACTGAGCCGATCAAACCGCAAAAGACCTGCCCGCTGTGAATACCCGTGCGCGTGACGATGCCGGAGGTCGCCGCCAGCCTGCGCAACGCCAGGGCACAACGCAGGGCCCGTTCTTCATCTTTTTCGTGCGCGATGGGAGCGCCAAAGAAAACCAGGTATTTGCTGCCTTTATCGCCGATTTCCACCTGCCTGAAATAGCCGCCAAAAGCCTGGACGGTTTCAATCACTTTGCCCAGGTAAGTGCGCAGTTTCGCCCCGGCCTGCCGGTCATTTTCATAATCGAAGGTTTCAAAGTTAACAAAAAGAGTGGTTACTCTGCGGTGTTCGGCAATAAAGCTGCTTTGATTGGCTAAATACCGCTCGACAATTACGGGGTGAAGGTAGGAGGCGATAGTGCCGGCCAGCTCCGCCGGAACAGGCGGGGTTTCCAGCGGCGTAAGGGTGGGAACAGGCGAAGCCAACCCCCCAACCCGGCTGAACCCGCCATTAACCGGGCTCCACTCGCTCAGGCGGGCGTAAGGCAAGAGCCTGTTGTCAATCACCGTATCGCCCGGTTGAGCCAGTTCCTCCGCTTCTGCGCAGCGCTCCAGCACTTTTCCGGCTACCACATATTCCAACCGGGCATCGGCTGCCCCGGCGGAGGTACAGAAGACCGGCCCTTTGGCCAGCCCTGCTTTCAAAGTCAGGTTAAACGGCCCGGCTTGCGTCTGAATGGGCTGGTAATCCGGCATGCGAGCCTGCATGGCCAGGGCGCACTGAACGGCCCGGTTTACGCTGTCGCGGCAATCGGCCCCGGCAGGCCCGAAGAGGGGGCTTGAATAGGGAAAGAGAATGGTCAGGCCGTCCCCGCTGAACTTGACCACACATCCGCCGTAAGAATGGACCAGCCGCAACATCCGGCCAAAGTAGTTGTTCAGAATGGCGTTCAACTCCTCGGTGCCGCTAATGCCGTAAGCGCCGAGCCTTTCACTGAGGGGCGTAAAACCGGAAATATCGGCGAAGAGGGCTACCGCTTTAAAGCGAAATTCACGCTCGGTAGGAGCCTGCCCCGGATGCCGCAATAAATCCTGAATAAAATAGTGAGGAAGAAAAGAAACCAGGTCCCGCATGAAATCTATCTCCTGAAAAACCAGTACCCACTAACCCATTTTTATATAAACGGCAGCAGCCAAAAAATTAGGCGTTTGTAAAGCTAAAAGCTAACTCCAGGTAGCGGCCTGGGCTTTGAACTGCACCCTGGACACCCGCGCCAGGTCAGGGTCGGGGCATGCCGTTTCCAGCCAGTCTTCCAACTGCTGAATGGCCCGGGCATGAATATCGGAAGGTAACAGCCGGTCGCTTGAATACATCTTCTGTTTGTGGCGCTGCACCATTTCGCGGGGTGTCAGCGGCAGGGAGTCGTACTCTAAAAGCGTGATAGTTTCAACTTTCGCGCCCGCTGCTTCCAGGAACTTTGCAATTGACTCTGAGGTCTGGCTGGAATCACTCCGGCCAATCCCCGGTTGCAGTTTATCCCGGATCACTCCGAGCTCGGCCAGGATAGCATCCCATTGCAGATTGACCAGGTGGCTGGCGGAAGTCTCCGCCTGGCCCTCGCTCTCCGCACGCGCATCATAGCCCATAATGATCCAGCCTCCCGGTTTTTTCACCACCCGGCTGGCTTCCCTGAGGGCCTGTTGCCAGTCTGCTACGAGGTGCAACACCAGCACCATCAGGACGACATCAAAGCTGGCATCCGGCAGAGGAAGATGCATCATATCGGCTTTTAGCAGGCGGTAGCGATAAGAAGCATAAGCCGGGTCGGCCTGTAGCTTCTCGATCAACTTGGCCATCATTGGCTGGGAGAGATCGACCCCGGTATAATCGAAACAACCACGAATAAAGGGCAGGGCAACTCGCCCGGTGCCTACTCCCATTTCAAGAAAGCGGCTATTGCTTCCGCTACGGGTATAGTTCACAATGGCGTCGCGGATCTTTTCGGGGACTGTTTGCGGAAAACCACGCGTCTGGTCATAAAAGTCGGCGGCCCAGTCAAAAGCTAAACCCGGCATTTTAAGCTCCCTTCATCAAGAATCTTCTCAGAATATTGTACCGGCGCACAGGCATTGCCCTGCTGGAAGGTAACGCAGGGGGCGAGAAATAAGCCTGATGTAAAGCTTTCTCTCCTTATCATATCGTTTAAAGCTCATTCTAATCAAGGAAAAAGGGGGAATCCGCCTGCCGTAATGCCTTTTAGCCCAAAATTCAAGATTTATTCCGGCTCACTGATCGGCTGCCAGGGCAGTTTAATAGTAAAAGTCGAGCCAACACCCAGTTCGCTATTTAAAGTGATAGTGCCACGATGTAAATCAACGCTGCGCTGGACAATGGCCAGCCCTAACCCGGTCCCGGATTCATTTTTAACATTACTGGCCCGGTAGAAAACATCAAAGATCTTTTCTTGCTCCGGGAGAGGAATGCCGATACCTGAGTCAATAACTTTAAAAATAAGATGCTGGGCCTGGCACTCAAATTCCATTTTTATCTCGCTACCCACCGGAGAGTATTTAACCGCGTTGGTTAATAAATTACTGAGGGCCAGTTGCAGGAGTTTTTTATCTAATAGCGCTCTTTTACAATTCCCGTTGCTGACTAAAACAAGTTGGTGGTCTCCGCCAAAACCCTTGCTGATCTCCCCTACGATCTCCTGGCATAACTGGGCCGGGTCAAGTTCAACCGGATTAAATTCAAGCTGACCGGCTTCGGCTTTGTCCACCGTTAAGACATCGTCCAGCAGTTCAGTCATACGCTGAACGGAACCGGTAATACGCTGCAAAATTTCCAGCCTGCGCTCTTCAGATAACTTGTTATGATAAAATTCCAGTAGTTCGGCGGAAGTAAGAATAGTACTCAAAGGGGTGCGAAATTCGTGCGAGGTAGCCGTAATGAAACGCGCTTTTAGCTCGCTCAATTCGCGCTCTTTCTCCAGGGTCAGCAATACCTCGATCTCTGCCCGCTTGCGCGCCGTTATATCGTGAAAGAAAACCGAGAGATTATCCTTGTTGATAGTAACATTAGCTTCAAACCAGGTATCAATATTCTTGACATATATTTCGTCGTTATAAGCACTTCTTTCAGCCTGAAGTTGCTGCTCCGATAATTTAGGAAGCAAGGTAGCAACAGAAGGGGCTACGCTCCAGATATTGCGGCCCAGGCACTCATCACGGTTCAGGCGCAGCAGCCGTTCGGCCTGCGGATTAATGTAGGTAAAACGCCACTGCCGGTCCAGCGAGAAAAAGCCTTCATTGACACTATCCAGAATTTCCTTGATGCGGTTAGTGGTCTCCTGCAAATCAACGTCGACTTTCTGGCGTTCCGCTATTTCCGTGAGCAGCTTGCGATTGGCTTCTTCCAGGGCGGTAGTACGCTCGACCACCCTTCTTTCCAGTTCTTCTTTGGATTTTTGCAGGGCATTTTCGCTCATTTTGCGAGCGGTTATATCCGCGATCAGGGCGATAGAGCCGACAAACTGGCCGTTATTATCTTTGAGAGGGCTGGCATTTACCAGCGCCCAGAAATAGCTGCCATCTTTACGCAGGAACTTGAAATCGTGCTGCTCGCCTATTGACTGTTTTCGAAGTTCTAAATTTCGATAAACTTGCGCTGCGTCCGCCGGGTCGCAGAAATCCAGTACAGGCCTACCCAGCATTTCTTCAGGCCGGGCATAACCCAGCAGTTCCAGGATGCGGTCGTTGACATAGACGGTGTAGCCGCCGGCGTCAATGATCCAGACTCCCTCGTAGGTATTTTCTATAATGTGCCGGTAGCGCTCTTCATTTTCGGCCAGTTCAAGCTGGCGCTGTATTTCGAGCCTGTTGCGGTGTTGTGCCCCGGTTATCAGCAGCACGCCGCCGATCAAATTGAGGCTAAAAGGGCCCAGGAAAATATTAGAAACCTGGTCGGGAGCGTACAACAGGGTAAAGAGGATAATTAAAGTTAGATCGGCATTCAGCAAAAACAAAGCAAAGCGAATTGAGGTGAACATACTGGCCAGTACCGCTACCAGGAGCAGGTAATTCAGCATATAGATTTGAGTAAACTCCTTATCGGGGATAGCGGCTACAAAAAGCATAACACTGAGCAGAACGGCCAGGGTCAGAGCGGCAAACTGGTAGTAGCGGGTCCGGCTGAAAGGATAAGTTATGCCGATCAGAACCATTGTTATCAGCCCGGCTAAAAAGTTCTTATTATGCAGGGAGTATGCGGTGGCAATCGTCACATTTAACAGGGGCAACACTATCAGGAGAATGACAAATAAGCCAAACAGGGAAAGCAGCAGCGAAGCCATTAAGCGCGCTTTTTGATAATCGGCAGGCGCAGACAGGGCATTAGAAGGACGCGTCAGGCGAGCCCAGATACCCTTTAGCGGGAACCGAAACAAATTTTTGGCCCTTTCACCCATAAAGTATTTTGCTTAGTACAAATTAACTTTTGAGGTCAGCAAATTTATAAACACTAACGATCTTACAAATATACCAGAAGTTCGCCCAGGAATCCTGTTACGAGAGGTGCAGCACTGTGAATAAAAATAGCGCTATTTTTATTCAATTTTCGCTCGCCAGCCAGTCTAGAAATAGTTGAATATAGCCTACCAAAAATCGGGTATTAAAGTGCGATCTGGACGAGACTTTTTCTGAAGGCTCCTTGTTTAGCCTTTGAGAAAAGTGTAACTGAAACTTTCACAGGCACAAATTATGCTGTAATTTAAGCAGGTAAGACTGTTGTTGTCTTGTCTGGAAGCTGTCATCGTGTACAGCGTGGTGTGCGGTGCCAGCTTTTTGATTTCTCAACTTTAAATCGAACGTTCGCTAACAATAGTTTCTTTTGCCAGCTTTTTGATAATAGTTTCCGCCCCGTTGGTCAGGCGGTCGAGCAGTTCCTGCACCGTGGGAATATCATCAATTAGTCCGGCGACCTGCCCGGCCCACACAAAACCTTCCTCCATATGGCCTTCGATAGCCGCCCGTTTATTGCGTTCGCCGGAAATCAGGGGCAACAACTTTTCCACCGGGGGCGGCGGCACAGTGCCTTCCAGCGCGGCGATCTTATTTACCCAGGAACCGTTCAGCACGCGAGCCGGGCGGCCAATCGAGCGTTCTATTATCTGAGTTTCCGTCTCGCGGGCTTCCACCAGGGCATTTTTATAGTTCTCGTGAGCGATACATTCCTGAGTGGCTACGAAACGAGTGCCCATCTCAATCCCGGCAGCCCCCATCGCCAGCGCTGCCGCATAGCCCCGGGCATCCCCGATACCCCCGCTGGCCAGCACGGGAATTTTAACAGCATCCAGGATGCGCGGCACAAGAATCATGGTGCTGGTATCGTCGCGTCCCAGGTGGCCGCCGCCTTCGTAGCCCACCGCGATAACGGTGTGGGCGCCCAGCGATTCGGCCTTCTGGGCGGCCCGAATTCCGGCGATCAGAACCAGGATCTTCACCTCGTTTTCCAGGCCGCTATCCCGAATCTGCTTGATCATGCCTTCAGGATTGCCCGCCGTGAAGCTGACATAGCGCACGCCCTCTTCCAGCGCGACATCCAGCAAATCGTTCAGGGGGCGATGCCCCAGGGCGAAATTAACCGCAAAGGGTTTGCTGGTCAGGCTCTGGCAAAGCCGGATTTCTTCACGCAGAGCCTCGGCGGTAGGGAAGGTGGCCGCGGTAATCTGGCCGAGGCCACCGGCATTGGAAACCGCTGCCGCCAGCCTGCCGAAAGCCAGGTGAGCCAATCCTCCCTGCACTACCGGTCGTTCAATGCCGAATAGCCTGGTAAAACGCGTGCTAATCATCTCTATACCTCAGCGTTGCGGTAAGCTTCATCCAATAACTCTACCAGGTGGACTACCTCGACCGGTTCTTCGCGGCTCTCGTTAAGCCCGGAGCGTTTAACTCCCAGTTGCAGTTGCAGGTGGCAGCCCGGGTTGGCGCTGACCACGCACCCGGCCCTGGTTTCGGCAACCCGCTCCATCTTGTGATCGAGGATTTGCATGGACATATCGTAATGGGTCACGTTGTAAATACCGGCGCTGCCGCAGCACTTGTCGCTGTCGCGCATTTCAACCAGTTCCAGGCCCGGAATGGCTTTCAGCAGGGTGCGCGGCGGATTTTTGATGCGCTGAGCGTGGATCAGGTGGCAGGCATCCTGGTAAGTCACCCGCTTCTCCACCGGCCCCATCTTGCGGTTAAAATCAATCCCGGCCAGGAATTCGCTGATATCCTGTACTTTAGAGGCAAAGCGCTCGGCCCGTGCGGCATAGGCCGGGTCGTCACTGAGCAATTCGCCGTATTCTTTCAGGGTCGAACCACAGCCCGCCGCGTTGATAATGATCGCGTCAAAATTGCCGAACTCTTTTTCAGATTGCTCAAAAGCATCTATATTGAGGCGGGCCATCTCCTTGCCGTAATCGCGGTCGTGGTTGTGAATATTGAGGGCGCCGCAGCAAATCTGAGTCCTGGGCACGATCACCTCGCTATAGTTGCGGGTCAGCACCCTTACGGTAGCCTCGTTCACCCTGGCGAAGGCCACGCTCATAATACAGCCGCTAAAGAGGGCCACCCGGTAGCGCTGCTCGGTGCGGGCAGGCACAAAACCTTCGGCAGGCGGGGCAAACATGGGCTCGCTAATCGGGGGCATCAACTCTTCCAGGTCGGCCAGTTTGCCCAGTCCCAGTTTCTTCCAGACCGGCAGGCGCAGCAGTCCGAGCTTTTTGGTTAACTGGCGCAGCCCGGTCTTTTGATAGAGGCGGGTGCCCAGGCCAAAGACACGCCAGCGCTCGGGATGGGGGAAAAGCTGGCGGAAAACCAGCCAGCGCAGCACATTTTCAGTGGGGGTGCGGCGCTTCGCCAGCACCTCGGGATGGTGATATAGCTCGTCCAGGGTCTTTTCCACCAGGTGGCCGTAGCGCACGCCGCTCGGGCAGGCCGACTCGCAGGCCCGGCATTGCAGGCACAAATTGAGGTGCTGGTGCAGGTTCGGGTTATCCGCCGCGATTTTCCCTTCCGCAAACGAGCGCATCAGGTAGAGTCTGCCGCGCGGCGATTCGGTTTCCATGCCCGTTTCTCGGTAGGTGGGGCAATTTTGCAGGCACAACCCGCAATGAATACAGCGGGTCATATCGTCATAGCTGGGGCCTTCAGTATATTTGAAGCCGGGTAAATTTACGTCTGCAAGCTGGTTCAAATCTATCGGACCGTCGCTCCCGTGCGAACGGTTTATTTCAACACTCATTGTAACTTTAGCTCCTGTCCCAGGATGTAAGGGTTAGAATCAGAATGGGTGAGGCCACCAGATGGCCCTTTGCAGGCAAAGCGCCGGACTTAAGCCTGGGCCTGGCCTTGCCGCTTCATAATAATAATTGCTCCGTCTATCACGTGCTGTATCACCTGGTCAATCTGCCAGCCGTCCCGCCCGAACTGATTAAGGGCTATATGAAGTGGAATGTAGTTATAATATTCGTGGCTGCCATCTTCTTCATCTTTTACTTGCACCAGGCTTTGGCCATCAATATCGGTTACGTGGGGACCGGGAAAAGTGCTGATATCCTGCACGATCAGGGTTTTGTATTCAAACATGCAAAAACTCCTTTTGCTAGAGTCCAGGTGATATTCTGCGGAAACCTTGAGCAATTACAGCTATTTTATTTTAACAGAAAGCTCCCTGCTTGTAACCCTAGTACGTCAGTCCTTTACACTATTCGATTAGTGCAAATTTGAATATGCTTATATTAAGAATAAATAGCGTTCCATAAATAGGGCGGTCGAACGCTTGCCCCGTTCTTACCCACAGCGCTCGGCTTTCAACCTTGTCACGCCCCTTGTGGGTGTGAGGGCCTTGCTTATCATCCAATGTTACCTTACCCCGATTGAGGCCCGAAGAATCTCCTTGCCTCACCCGTGCCTGCGCCCAGCAGCGCGAGATCCTTCGGCTGCGGCCTCAGGATGACATGTGAACGGTAGCTACCTTACCTGAATGGCCCGGCTTTGTGCTTAATCGCGCGGGAATCAATCCCCGCGCTAGTGCAACGAAGCCCCATCAATGGGGCTGATAGCACTTCCGCCTTTAGCGCGCTCGAACGGGCCGAGGTGCTATCAAGCGGGTTCAGCCGCTTTCGTTGCCATAGCCCGGCACCTTCAGGTCCGGTCGCTCGCAAGCTTGATAGCGATTTAACAATAACGCCCCTATCACCGCCGGGCGCTCGCTGCCTCGCCCCGTTCTTGATTATGAAGGGCTCTCAAATAACAGGGCTGCTTCAAAATGCGCCGGGTTGAGCCAAAATTGGCTCTTTTATGGAGTTATTTCTGAGAGGCAAAAAAGCTGTTTAGCCTTTAGCAAGGCTTTAGCAGGTAGAGGATAGACTGCCGAGTTTAGCAAAAATCCGAAAATATGGTAAAATCTATGTTCGTAAATCTTGTAACAGTTGTGCAAAACAGTAATAGGAGTATTGTTATTACTATTTTATTGATTTTAATCGTGGTAATTGCGGCGGTGGCCTGGGCGGGCCTGTTGATCAAGCAAAAACGTTCCCAGCCAAAATACAAGGATTGTCCCTGGTGTCATGTAACGATTCGCTACAACGCCAGTATTTGTCCAACCTGCGCCAAGTTTGTGCCAATTGAAGATTAATCCACCTTTCTATCCGTCCTGACTTCGGTTGGTTCTACCAGTACTGATATAAAAATTGTCCTGAATCCTGAAAGGGTAAAAAGTGATTGCCAGGGTAGTGAAGTTGTTGCAGCGGGGACCTGTTGCGCAACTGGCT
The DNA here is from genome assembly GCA_036261665.1 of Chloroflexia bacterium. GTDB lineage: Bacteria > Chloroflexota > Chloroflexia > Chloroheliales > Chloroheliaceae > 54-19. The sequence goes on along the minus strand of DATAKM010000020.1, from coordinate 77,648 downwards.
AAAATCGTCATCTATTCGACATTGCTTTTTACTGCGACTGTCTACTTGATGACCTATGCCGGTCTGGCGGTGGCGGCATTAATCCGGCGCAAAAGGGATTACCGCTTTCCGCACTGCCCGCTTGACCCGGTGGAGGTGGATGGCAACCAGTTAAAAATCTTCAACTACGGCCACGAAACCTTCCGGGATATGCTGGAAGCGATTGATTCGGCGGAACACTCCATCTATCTCGAAACCTATATCCTCAAAGGGGATATCATCGGGCAGCGTTTTAAAAGGCATCTGGTAAAGAAAGCGCAGGAAGGGGTAAAAGTTTATATAGCTTTTGATGGCTACGGTAGTTTGCTGATGCCCTTCGGTTTCAGGCGCTGGCCAAAGCCGGTACAGGTTACCGTCTATGGCCCGCTGCATAGCTACCTGAGCTTTTTGTGGTTAGGCACTTACACGCGCTACCACCGCAAAATCCTGGTAGTAGACGATAAAATCGCTTACCTGGGCGGCATGAACCTGGGGCGAGAATACGCTACCACCTGGCGCGATACGCACTGCCGGATTGAAGGCCCTAAAGCGCAAGAAGTCTCTCTGGCCTTTGCCGAGCTCTGGAACAAACGCCACTGGCTGCGCAAGAGCCTGCATATTAACTTACCCTATCACGCCAGCAGCGATGAGAACCAGAAGTTGTTTGTACGCGAGAGCCGTCCTTCCGGTATTTTCGGCCAGACTACCATCAGGGATACTTATATCCAGGCTTTCAAGCAAGCCAGGAAGCATATCCGGCTCACCACGCCCTACTTCTTGCCGGATGAGGAGATGGAAGCGGATCTGCTGGCGGCCCTTGAACGGGGAGTGCGCCTGGATATGATTGTGCCGGATAGCTCCAATCACGCCATCGTAGACCTGTTAGCGCGGCCTTTTTACGACCGCCTGGCTAAAGCCGGTGGTCGGATCTGGCTTTACCAGCGCACCATGATCCACTCCAAAACCGCGACCATTGACGGCTTCTGGAGCACTATCGGCAGCGCCAACCTGGACGGGCGCAGCCTGATAAATTACGAGATCAATCTTTTTGTCAGAAACGAACAGTTTGCTGCCCGGATGGAAGAAATGTTCCGGGATGACCTGGCTAACTGCCGCCGCGCCCGCCCGGATGAATTTACCAGGCCGGGGCGCTTCCGGTTGATGCTGGAAATCCTGGCGCGTCCTTTACGCAGCTTTATCTAATAGTTGAGGAGTTTTGACTAATGCGATTCAGCATAGCGCCCCAGATCTTTGAACTCTTCCCCGATTACTGTGTTGGTGGGGTGATTGCAACCGGTATCCATAATCAGGTGGCCGATGATGTACATAACCGGATTCATCACGAACTGCAAGAAGCCACCACCCAGTTACGGCGGCGTTTCGCGACCGGCGAAAGCACTCCCGGCGGGGCTAATCCTATTACCGCCTACTCCACCATCGCAGCGTGGCGCGAAGCTTTTAAGAAAGTGGGCATCAAGCCCGGCGAGTATCAAAGCTCGGTAGAGGCCCTGGCCCGGCGCGCCCTGCGGCCCGACTATGTTATTCCTTCCATTAACCCGGCAGTAGATATTTCTAATAGCGTCTCCTTGCGCTATATGGTGCCGCTGGGCGGCCATGATATAGACGCGCTGGTGGGAGACATGCAGGTAAGGCTGGCCCATGAAGGCGATTTCTTCTCGCCGATTGAAGATACGGATGCCCAGGTGGAAAGCGTGCCGCCCGGCGAACCGGTCTACGCCGATGACGCGGAAGTGCGCACCCGGCGCTGGGTCTGGCGGCAGGGACGCAAGGCCCGAGTGACCGAGAAGAGCCATAGTATTTTCTTTCCAATTGATGGCTGGAAGAATTTAAATGAGCAGGAAGTGCGCGAGGCGACCCAGACCCTCAAAACCCTCCTGACCGAACTGCTGGGGGCGCAGTGCCAGGAATTTTTCCTGGACGCCGAGCATCCCGGCGTGGAATGGCACCCGGCGAGCGAGGCTAAAAGCAGCGGACCGACTATCATTACCAACCTCAAACGCGAGCGGGATCAGATTGATGACCTGCTGACACGCGGCGTGGCCGGGATTGTGACCCGCGAGGAATTAGAGGCGAAGTTGCGCAGCGGCAGGCAGTTAAGGGTTAAACTGGGCATCGACCCGACCGGCCCGTTGATCCATATTGGCCGCAGCGTGGCCCTGCAAAAGTTGCGCGATTTCCAGCGCCTGGGCCATAAGATTATCATGCTCTTTGGCACTTTTACCGGCACTATCGGGGATGCCAGCGATAAGCAGAGCACTCGCCCGATGCTCTCGCCCGAAGTGGTGGAGCAGAACGTCCAGACTTACAAGGACCAGGTGAGCCTGATCCTGGACGCCAGCGAGGTAGAGTGGCGTTACAACACGGAGTGGTTTGCCAACATGCCTTTCCGGCGCGGCATCGAGTTAATGACTCACTTTACTGTTTCGCAGATGATCGAGCGTGAAAACTTTGCCCTGCGCCTGCAAGCCGGGAAAGCGGTCTCACTCCAGGAAATTATCTACCCGATTTTGCAGGGTTACGACTCGGTGGAGTTGAGAAGCGACGTGGAAATCGGCGGCACCGACCAGCTATTCAACATGATGGCCGGGCGCGAGTTGCAGCGCATTTTTGGACAGCCGGAGCAGTCCGTCTTGATGAACAAGATGATCAACGCCCCGGACGGCCATAAAATGAGCACCAGCCTGGGCAACGGGGTCTATATTACCGAAGATCCAAAGAACCAGTACGCCAAAATGCTCAGGACGGTGGATGAGCAGATCATAGAATACTTCGAGGCGCTTACCCGTATCCCCCTGAGCGACATTGAAGAAATGCAGGCCGCCATGACGCGTGGCGAGAACCCGGTACATTTCAAAAAGAAACTGGCCTGGACCCTGGTCAATATGTACCACGGCCAGGAAGCGGCCGACCTGGCGGCGGAGGCTTTCGAGCGCGAGATTGTGCAAAAGCAGGCGCCCGAGGATATGCCGGTTTATAATCCTCCCCAGGGCGTCACCGAAATGGACGTGCGCGATTTGCTGGTGGAAACGAAACTGGCGGCCAGTAAGAAAGAGGCGGGCCGGATTGTCGAACAGGGCGGCCTCAGCGTAGATGGCGAGAAAGTGACCGACCCGCGCGCCAAAATTAACCTGCGGGATGGTATGGTGCTAAAGCGCGGTAATCGCCATTACGCCAAAATTAAGATTTAGGGCTAAAATTTAGGGTTAATGGAAACGAACAATGTAACTTTTCCTTCGGCGGACGGTCAGGCCGAGCTGGAAGCGGTCTGGCATCTTCCGGCCCGGCGCGCTACTAACGGGGCGGTGATTGTCCTGCACGGTACGAGTTATAACAAGGACAGTGAGCCTTCTACCAGCCTGTGTGAAGGGGCGGCCCGCCTCGGCCTGACGGCCCTGCGCTTCGATTTTCGCTACGTGCATAATGGCGAGCGCGAGAAGTTTAATCCTGTCACGCATGGCCTTTCGGACCTGTTAGGAGCCTACAATTTCCTGCAAAGTTTTGGCAAGGAGATCAAACCCCGGCGGCTCTACCTGATCGGGAAATCGCTCGGCGGGCTGGTAGCCCTGGGTATGGCTACCAATCCCGAATACGCTGCCCAGGTAAACGGGGTAGGCGTACTGGGACTGGTTATGCACAACACCGATGGCTCTCAATGGTTTTTGCCGGAAGGGTTGCCCGAACTAAAGGCGCCCCTCTTTGTGGCCCAGGGCAGCCGCGATCCTTATGGCTCGCCCGAAGAACTCCGCCGGTTTCTGGAAAAGCTTGAGGTACCTGCCAGCGCGAAAATAATCGAGGGCGGCGGGCATAGTTACGAGTATCTGCCGTCAGGGGGAAAAGCATTAGCGCCCGAACAGGCCGAGTTACAATCAAAGACAAATATGGCGCAGGCGGTCAATCTCACCCTGGACTGGCTGGAAAAGCTGGATGCCACCCGCCCGGACCTGCGTATCTAATCAGATTTAGCATATAGGACCAGGCGTTATAAAAGTGTGGACAAGCTGACCCTGGCCCCTGGAAAAGGATTTTATGACTAGCAACCCGGTTAGCTCGCCCGCCGGCGAGTGGGATTATACCGTCACCTTTGATGGCGGGGCGGACCCCAACCCTGGCAAAGCTTATGGCAGTTATCATATTCGCACCCGCGCCGGGCGCGAGCGGCTCGAAAGCCGCATTCAATTTGGCGACCATATGACCAATAACCAGGCCGAGTACCTGGCCCTCTTGAACGGCCTGCGCGATATAGTCAAAACAATCGAAAAGGCCGGTAAACAGCCGGACAGGTACGCGGTGGATATCTGGGGCGATAGCAGCCTGGTGATCAAGCAGCTAAAAGGGGAGTGGAAAGTCAAGGATGCCAAGATGCTGCCGCTCTACGATGAAACCATGAAGACCCTGGCGCGCTTTAGAAAATACCGCCTCAACTGGCACGATCGCTCCAATAGCGTGAGGCTGCTGGGGCATTAAAGGCATAAAAAAAGACCGGGCAGTTTATAACTGGCCCGGTCTTTTTGATTCTAGGGGTTTTGCACCAGTCTTGAATAGGCCACAAACCGTTTGTCATAGTTTTCGGTCTTGCGGTCAAAAGTGCCGGTACAGGTAATCAGGTTTAGCTGGGCATCGTTACTCGGCCCGAAAATGCGGTCCAGGGGAGCCTGGTCATAGGGATAGACCTGTACATCGTAGACTTCAAAGGTTTTCTCCTGGCCGCTGGCATCCTGCACGTATATTTTGGTGCCGGGCTGCACTTTCCGCAAATCCCAGAAAACGGCGGCGCTGTACGGCCCATCCACATGTCCGTCGATCACGGCGTTACCGCGCTCGCCCGGTTTTGCCCCCAATTTGAACCAGGCCACATTCCAGATATTGCGCGGAACGTCCATACGGTTCTTGCTATCCAGCCCTACCTGCTCCACAAAGGCGTTGATACCCACTGAAGGAATCCTTACCCGCGCCGGGACAAGGCCGGGCAGCGGCGGTAAGGGAGTGGCGGTAGGTACGGGCGTTTCGGTTGGACCGGCGGTAGGGTCGGCCTGCACCGTGGAAGTAGGTTGAGGCGTAGGAGTAGGAATGGGAGTATTGGCAGGCGTGGGAGTAGGCGGTACGGTCTTCAGAGCGGATGCTTCAATATTAACCGTGACCGGTTTGATATCTTCCGGCAGGGCTACGGTACTGATAGCGCTGGCAGGCGTAAGCGCAAAAAAGATCAGGGCAGTTAAAACCAGCATCATTAAGGCGCCTATACCCGCCGGACCTACTATGGTTAGCCATCCGGGTCGCCTGGGTTTGTTGTTCACGCTTTCTCCTCTTGCAGTATCGAATAATCAAACATTTCTTTAACCAGTGCTAAAACCTGGCATCTATTATTCACCCTGAGGGTGGTTTCGTTAAGTGAAATCCTCGGACATTTCTTATAGTATACAAGAAATGTTCCACCAATAGGTTAAAAACGCTGTTAATAACTTCATATTAATCTACGTATTAACTCTTCTTCAAGATTAACGCCGGACAATTAGGATTTGTTTAACGAAATCAGAGAGCTTTTAGGTGTTAGAGCGGTGGCAGGCGTGCGAGCGCGGGAATCAATCCCCGCGCTAGCATAACGAACCCCCATGAATGGGGCTGTTGCGATTTAGGCGTTTGAATGGAGTAAGGTGATATCAAGCAGGTTCAGCCGCTTTCGTTGAACTAGCCCGGTCCATTGGCTTTATGCCCCCCTTGCGGGCGTGGCCGGGCGGTCATACGCCTGCAACCGTTCTTACCATGATTGCCCGCCTCTTTGGCATGTCACGCCCCTTGCGGGTGTGAGGGCCGCTGCTATCACCCAATGCTGCTTTACCCCGTTCGGAGGCCTGAAGAATCTTCTTGCCTCGCCCGTGCCCTGCCTTGCGGCCGAGATCCTTCGCTGTGCTCAGGATGACATGGCTACGGACGAGGCGGGCAGGCTAAAAACGGGGCAAAGCATGATCGCGCGGGAATAAATCCCCACGCTAATTTAACGAACCCCCATGAATGGGGCTGATAGCAATCAGGCACTCGAAAGGGTCGATTTGCATTAAGCGGGTTCAGCCGCTTTCGTTGAACTAGCCCGGCACCTTCAGGTCCGGGCGATCGAACGGGCGGCACGTTCAATAGGAAAACCGGGCATGATGGATAAAACGGGGTAAGCGTTCGACCGCCCCGAAATTAAATTTCAGGGCTATCCTAACAAAATTCCTGCGGAATGGGCGATGTTATGCATTGATCAACCTGGCTCATCTCGCTAGAGATTTCATTGTACTAGACCGGAAATTTTATTTCCGGGCGTTCGAACGGATGGCACGTCCTTGAGCTAAATAGCCATATTTGAATGGTATTGACACTAGCTCGGTCCATTGGCTTAATGCCCCCCTTGCGGGCATTTCCGGTTGGTTTTACAGCTACCCTAACCCTTATTAGGAAAGGCCTCAAATCAAATAAAAAAAGGGCTACCCTTCACAGGATAACCCTTTCAAAAGTTTGTAACGCCCTTATCTGCTTATAAGCATCTGCTTATAAGCGGGTAATATTAGGCTTTGCTTACCAGGGCAATAGCCTCGTTATACTTCTGCTGCAAGGTATCGAGCGATTTCTGAATAGTGGCCACGTTCGGCTGGTCGGCCCGCAGACCGTTTTTGACAGCCGTAATGTTGTCCTCAATCTCTTTGTAGAGATCTTTAGAGGCGTCCTTCACATAATCCTCTACGTCGTCCCACTTATCGTCAAACTTCTGAAAAGAGGCTTTGGCAGCCGTGATGTCGTTCTTCTTGAGAGCATCGCTGGCGGCAGTCAGGTTTGCGCCCAGGTTCTTAAGTTCGGCGGAGGGGTTTTTGGCTGCCCCTGAAACGGCGGTTGCCACGGCAGTCGCGGCGCTGGAACCGGCAGTTGCCACGGCGGTGGCGGCGCTGGAAGCAGCGGTGGCGGCGGGCGCGATTGTCGGCGTACTGTCGCCACAGGCAACAAGGCTCAAAGCTACTAAACCTGCTATTAGTACCAGTAGAAGGTTGCGTTTCATTATTTACTTATCTCCTAATCGTGTTGATAACTGAAGGATTGCCGGGTGCGCTAAAGTCCACGCGCACCCGGTAGCTGGCGCTTACTTGGAATCGGCTGCCATTTTTTGCTTGGGAGCAGCCATTTCACGTTCTTTCTTGAACTTGCTGTCTTTGGCGCGGTTGTAGAGAACCGCCGCGACCGCGATCAGCAAGAGCGCTAACTGGGCCAGGGTCGTCTCCCAGGTCGGGAAGAGGCCCAGGAAGCCGTTTTCAGGCAGGTAGGTGGCGCTGGTGGCCGGTAATACATTGCCAATTTGCAGCGCGTGTACGCCCATACCCACGAACTTGAAGCAGAGGTAGAAGACCAGGATGCTGGCAACGGTGAAGAAAGGCCCCATCGGAATGCGCAGGCCAACCACTACCAGCAGTACACCGATAACTGCCAGGATTATGGCGCCGATACCCAGGCCTAACAACAGGTCGCCGGTGCTGATGGATGAGCCGATACCCAGGAAGAAGAGGACCGTTTCAGCGCCTTCGCGGAAGATTGCCAGGAAGGCCAGGGTGGCCAGGCCGAAAAGGCTGCCGGTGGCCAGGGCCGCCGTACTCTTCTGGCGGATGTAACGCTGCCATGCTCCCGCGCTGGCTTTGCTGTGCATCCAGTAGCTGACGTAAAGGAGCATTACGGCGGCTACCAGGCCGGTAAAGCCTTCGATCATTTCGCGGTTGCTGCCGTTGATCGCGCTGCTAAAGAGCAGTTGAATAGCGATACCCAGCAGCACGCTGACACCGATACCGGTCAGAGCGCCACCCCAGATCCAGCGCTGCTTGTCGGCGTTGCCGGATTTTTTGAGGAAGGTCAGCAGAGCTACCACTACCAGCAAAGCTTCCAGGCCTTCGCGCAGCAGGATGATCATAGCGTCGAAGACACCGTAGCTATTAGCCTCTGTGTAAGGTGCCAGGCGGTTGGACATTCTATCCAGCACCGCGCCTGCTTCCGGCGATTTCTGGCTTAAAAGAGTATTCAGCAGGGCGGCATCATTTTCGGTCTGAGTGTAAGCGTCGGCGGAGCGGGTCTTGATCTGGCCTTCCACATCCAGCCAGGTCTGCTGAAACTCGTTTACTTCACGCTGGGCGCCCGCGAAATCCTGCTTGTTCAGATCAGCGCGCGCCTCGGAAAGAAGATTGAGCAGGGTAGCGACCGAGGCTTTTTCGGTAGTTGTAACGCTCGTCGCCGGAGTTGAGGTGCTGCTTACAGCCTGGCCCTTGATAAAGGCTTCATTGGTGGTTTCGAGAGCCTCTAAAGCCGTTACCACCTCTTTGCTGGCAGGCGGATTCTTGGAAAAGGCAAATTCCACATCCTGCATTTTCAGCTCGATGGCGCGGTAAGTATCTTTAGATTTAGCCCGCACACCGTCTTCGATATTGAACCAGGCATCGTCGAAAGCTTTGTAAGCTTTCTGGGCCCCGGCAGTATCGCCCGCCTGGGCTGCGCTTATGGCCGTTTCAATATTGGCGTTGATCCGGGCCAGGTCGTCTTCGGCAGATGCGGCGCGAGCAAAAGAAGCCTGGGAAAACCATAAACTCAAGCTTACCAGCATAGCAAGCAGAGCCAGGCTGATGCGGAACTGCGATGGTCGCGCAAGGGTCCAGTTCTGTAAGCTGTTTCTCATCCTGCAATCAATCCTTTTATACTCTTTATTTTTATTTCCTTCTCCGGTTTTAGAAGAAAGGGAAATTCTGTCCACACAAGAATGTTTTGTTAACCTTTACCCAGATGTTAGCATATACTAATATCAAAACTTTGTCAATAACAAGCTGACTACAAAAGTGTTAAGAATCTCACATTTCAGGCTCAAACAGGCGTTCATTACATTACGAGAGCGGATTTGCAATTCGGTTGCTATTTAAGCTAAACTGAGCAGACTACACGTCGAGCAAAAGCTTTAGCGTGTAAAGCCCTTTACTAAAAACATTCAGAAATTCCCTGAAAATAGCACAATTTAAGAGCTATTCCCACTACCCGGTGCTGTAAGCCGGGCTGTTTGCAATAGCCAGAAGGCTTCCTGCTCGAAGCCGCTCGAAGCCTTTCGGAAAAGTGATATGGCTCAAAGATATTGTCAGGGTTTCAGGTTAGAATAAAAACACCGGTACGGGTAGGAAATTGATTGGGAAAGGTAAATTTTTCTTTTCGAGAGAACCGGATTAGCTTTGATTTAAACCGGAACTTTTCTGACAAAAATTTGTTTAATCTGTTGTAAGTTTTATCGGCCTCCTGATAGCAGCATTTATCGGTCAGGATGCAAAGCAAGCACCATTTCAGAATGAAGGCCGCCTTTATCACTGAGGCCCGGTTACTCCTGAGTTTAAGGCTCGGAGAGGCTCAGTGGCCCGCTTTCACCCCCGCCAGGGCAAGCTTTTCGGCTATGGCTAGACCTGCCAGGGCGTGATAAGGGAAGAGTAACCATAACACAGGCAGCTTCGCTCCAGGAGATAAGTAATGAGCGTTCAAGAACCCGAGCAGCTAGATTGGCTGGCCCAGACCAAGTTTTTTCGTCCCATTCTTAATAGAGATGTTATCAGCCGTTCCCGGCTGGAAAGCACTTTAGAAAAGGCTTTATTCCAGCACCGCCTGACCTTAATTTCGGCTCCCGCCGGGGCAGGCAAAACTACTCTGCTGGCCCGCTTATACCAGGACTCCCCTGACCTGCCCATGGCCTGGGTGGCCCTGGACGAAGATGATAACGACCCTATCCGGTTCCTGGTAGCTATCGCCAGCGCCTTGCAGCGCCTGAATGCGAAGTGCGGCCTTACCACTTTCAACCTGTTGAATAACCTGGGCGGCGCTCCCACCGAACCAAGACGCATCCTGAGCGCACTGATTAACGACGTGGTTCAAAATTTACCGCAGCACTTTGCGCTGGCGCTGGATGATTTGCACCTTGTTACCGATCCCGCCATTTTTGTGTTGCTGGATTACCTGCTGGAGCGAATGCCCGCCCAGATGCACCTGGTGGTGGCCACTCGCTACGACCCACCGCTCTCCCTGGCGCGTTTAAGGGCCCGCGGCCAACTGGCCGAGTTGCGTTTGCCCGATTTACGCTTCACTTCACAGGAGACGGCTAACTTTCTCAGCCGCCGCCTGGGCCTGGAACTTACCCCCGCCGGCCTGGAACTTTTACAGTCCCAGACCGAAGGATGGGCTGCCGGGCTGCGCATGCTGGCAACCTCGCTGGATCGTTTGCAGTCGGACGTTGACCGGGAAAACTTTATTCGCAACCTTACCTGGGGCGATCATTATATCTTTGACTACCTGGCCGAAGAAGTTTTGAATCACCAGAGCCCCGAAATGCGCCTTTTCTTGCTCCAGACTTCGATTCTGCCACAGTTGACTCCAGAATTATGCGAGGCGGTCACCGGGCGCGAGAACGTAATAGCCTTACTGGACGAACTTTACCGCCGCAACCTCTTTGTCATGTCGGTGGACGCCGTGCGCCGAATTTACCGCTACCACGACCTTTTCGCGGTCTTTTTACAGGAGCGGCTGAAGCAAGAGTTGCCCGACCAGTTTGTAGAACTGCACGGGCGAGCGGCCCGGGCTGAAGCGCTACCCGCCCCGGCCATCCGGCACTACCTGGCGGCTGAATTATGGGAAGAAGCGGCGGAGGCCATTGAGCGGGCCGGAAATGGCCTGTTCCAGCACGGCATGATCGCTACCCTGCGCGGTTGGATCAATAACCTGCCCGAAACGCTGGTGGAAGAACGCCCCTGGTTACTCTTTTACCTGGGAATGGACCAGCTAATGCAGGGCAAACTGGAAGCGGCGGCCAGTCGTTTTAAGAAATCCTGCGAACTGTTCGGGCAGGCCGGAAACGAAGCCGGCCAGCTTCGCTCCATGTTGCAATTGATCTACTGCTACAACTTGCTGGGCGATCACGAGAGCGCCCTGGGCTATATAAACAAGGCCCTCGACCGGCAACTCTCGACCCTACAGCGGATACAACTGCTGGTCGCCTACAGCTACCAGGAAGCCATGCGGCGAAACGCCGAGAAATCCGGCAAAGCCCTGGTGGAAGCCATTCAGCTTCTTCTGCAAACCCAGGAAATCAGTTTGCTAAAGCAGTTTGCCATGCAAGTTAACCTGGTAGCGGTCCGCCTGCCGGGTGTCCTTGGAGCCCTCGAAAGTTACGCCCGCAAGGTGCTGGACCAGTTTAAGGGCCAGGATCAATTTCTGGACGCCCATGCTCTCGCCATGCTGGGTTATATTCGTTTAATTCAGGGCCAGCTTGAGGAAAGCGAGCGATTGGTGGAAGAAGCCAGGCAAATTTGCCCGCCTCGCGATGAATTTGTTCAGCTTTACATGAACCTGGTTGGCCTGGAAGCTTTTATGTATTTTCTCAAGGGGAAGTACAATGAGCTGGACCAGGCACTGGCCGAGAGTTTACCGCGTCTTGAACAGGTTTCGCTGGCGCGGCCCTGGCTTTCTTTCTACTGGCACCTGGAAGCTCGCGCCAACTGGCAACTGGGCCGAGTGGAGAATGTCCGTAAAATCTACAATAAAGCGGTAGCGGCCCAATACGAACGGGAACGCGTGGAAGCGCCCGCCATGCGAGCCAGCATGAAAGCCCTGGCGGAGATAGGCGAGCAACGCTACGCCGAAGCCGAAAAGACCCTGCAAGCGGCCATGAAGCTGGAAGAGGAACTATCGGTAGCGGCCCTGATCATCCGGGCAAGAGTGCTGCTGGCCCATCTCTATCTGCTCTGGAACCGCCCGCAGCAGGCCGCTGCCGAGTTTGATCAAGAGTTGCTGGAATGCGAGCGGGAAGGTAAAATCGGGCTTATTTTGCGGGAAGGGGCCCTGGTAACGCCGCTCCTGCAACTCTGCGCCGAGCGCGGTTCGCAGCCGGAAATTGCCCGGCGCCTGCTGGCTTTACAGGGGCAAGAGGTGCAAAGCGCTGCCCGCTCCCTCAAAATACCGCAAACGGGCGAGACGCTTTCCAGCCGGGAGTTTGAAGTCCTGAAGCTGCTGGCAACCGGGGCCAGTAACCGCGATATTGCCGAGCACCTGGTAATCAGCGAACTGACGGTGAAAAGCCACGTCAGCAGTATTTTGAGAAAGCTGGACGTGTCGAGCCGGGCTAAAGCCGGGGATACCGCTCGCCAGCTCGGAATTTTGTGAGCGTAGCCCCAATACCCCTTAAATAAGGCTATTTAGCTCAGGGCTGTGTCAGGCGTGCGAGCGCCCGGACCTGAAGGAACCGGGCTATTTCAACGAAAGCGACTAAACCCGCTTGATAGCACCTCGACCCCTTCGAGAGCCTGCCTATGCTATCAGCCCCATTGATGGGGCTTCGTTGAATTAGCGCGGGGATTGATTCCCGCACGGTCGAATGGACGGCACGCTCTTATTTAATTGTTATTGAGCGTAGCCTGGCGTGTAATCTAACACCGGAAAAATATTAGAGTTAAGATATAGTAGAAGCTTTTGCAGCGGGATAATTTTTCTATAGATTTATGATTTAAGCAACAGGCTTGTTTAAACGTGGTAGGCGGGTAGACCATGAACCTGGCAGCATTCAGGGAGAAAGTAGGCGACTACAGGCGCGCCTGTAGCGTTTCGCAGAAGGCATTGGCGCAGGCGCTGGGCCTGCATCCTGTGGCGCTGAGCTACAAACTCAATGGAACCAACGGCCTTAAGCTGACCCGGCGCGAGATTAAACAAATCATTTTGAAGATGGCGGAGTGGCGCGGCCTTACCGGGCGCGAAGAAGCCCTGGAGCTTTTAGGGCTGATGGACCTGGATGAAAGCGCCTTCAGCCCCCAGGAGTGGAAGAGTGCGCCGCTGGCAGAACTCAAGCAGAATGAACCTGGGCCAGACCGCGAAAATTTTGCCACCAACCCTGCCACAGAAAAATCTTCTGCGATAGCCGCTGCAAGCTGGCCCGCTGGGCTTCCCGCCCCAACTACCGCCTTTGTGTGGCGAGAGGCTGCCCTGCGCGAAGTAGTGAGGCTGCTGAGCCAGCAAAATATCCGGCTGGTAACGCTGACCGGGCCGGGCGGTATCGGTAAGACCCGCCTGGCTTTGCAGGCTGCCGCCCTCCTGCACCCCGGCTTTAAGGATGGCATCCGGCTGGTAACGCTCGACACCGTAAACGACCCTTCCCTGGTAATGCTGGCCCTGGTGCAGGCTCTCGGCGTGAAAGAAGACGGGCAACTGTCCTTGCAGGAAGCCATCAAAAGTTACCTGGCCGCTAAAGAGCTGCTAATTTTGTTCGATAACTTTGAGCAGGTAATGGAAGCGGCCGGGCTTATCGCTGAAGTGCTGGCTGCCGGGCCGGGGGTTAAAGTGCTGGTAACAAGCCGGGAAGTACTGCATCTCTATGGCGAACACGAATACGCCGTGCCGCCTTTTGAATTGCCGGACGCCAGCCATACGCCCTCCCTGGAAACCCTGGCCGCTAATGATGCGGTGCGCCTGTTCATTGAGCGAGCCAGGGCGGCTAACCCGCATTTCAGCCTGAAAGAAGATAACGCCCGGGCCGTAATCGAAATTTGTACCAGGCTGGATGGCTTGCCGCTGGCGATTGAACTGGCGGCAGCCCGCATGAAACTTTTCAATCCCCAGGACTTACTGGCGCGCCTCAACGACACATCCACCGCTAATTCACTGAAAATATTAACCGGAGGCGGGCGCAATTTGCCCGGCAGGCAGCAAACCCTGCGAGGAGCGATTAATTGGAGCTACGAAGGGCTGGCCTCGGACGAGAAGAGGCTGTTTGCGCGGCTGGCCGTTTTTGCCGCTTCTTTCAGCCTGGAAGCGGTCGAGCAGATTTGTGGCGATAACAGTCCGGCCCCGGCAGAATCAGAAGACGATGTAGAATGGCTGGATAAACTGGGCTCCTTACTGGATAAAAGTTTGCTAATGAAGCTGGAAATCTCGGGCCAGCCTGAGAGTCGCTTTAGCATGCTTAAAGTGCTGCGCGATTATGCCCTCGAAAAGCTGCATGAGAGCGGTGAAGAAAAACTCTTCCGGCAGCGTTACGCGCACTATTACCTGAAACTGGTCGAAGAAGCCGAGCCGGGGTTGCTGGGGTCGCAGCAGTTAGAGTGCCTGGCAGAACTGGAGATGGATTACGATAATGTGCGAGCCGCTTTGAACTGGGCTTTAGAGCAGCCAGAAGTAGAAACCGGGCTGCGCTTTGGAGCGGTTTTGTGGAGGTTCTGGCAACTGCGCAGCTATTTCCGCGAAGGGCTGCAATGGCTGGAAAAAGCGCTAGCCGCCTTTGATAAATGCCAGGGTGACGAAGAATTTGAGATACCCTTACGGCCTGTCCTGGCTAAAGCGCTGCACGGCGCGGGGGTGCTCTATTACGCGGTTGGCGAAATTGAGCAGGCCACCGAAAGGCTGGAGCGCAGCCTGGCCCTCAGCAAAGCTCTGCAAGACACGCCCGGCCTGATCCTGGCGCTCCAGCATCTCGCGCTGGTTTCACTTTACCGGGGCGACACCACCACCGCCACCACCCAGTTACAGGAAGTCTTGAAACTCAGGCAGGCCATCGGGGACGAGCGCGGGATTGCCTTCACCTTGAACGATCTGGGCAACAGCGCGAGAGTCTTTGGAGATTACGGCAAAGCCCAGGACCTGCTCAGTCAAAGCCTGGCGATCTTCGGGCGTTTGCAAAACCAGGAGGGGATCGGGGTGGTTTACCGCAACCTGGGACACCTTGCTTACCGCCAGGGCCACTACAACCAGTCCAGGGAGTGGTTTGAAAAAAGCCTGGCCCTCGCTCAGAAGCTCAAGCACCAGGGATGGACCGCCCAGAATCTGGAAGGTCTGGCCGGGGTAAGCGCCCGGCAGGGCCGAGCCGAACTGGCCGCGCGGCTGTGGGGAGCCGCCCAGAGCTTATCAAATACGCTTGGAACCTTTAGCGAAAACCAGATGCGCCAGGAGTACCGGCGCGTGGTGGAAGCCATCGAGCAAATTCTGGGCAAAAAGCAATATGAGGCTAATTTAGAGCAAGGGCAGGCAGCGGATTTGGAAGAGCTAATTTCTACTTTAAAAACCGCTAACCGGGAATCTGACCGGACACGGCCTGTTCCTGAAGAAACGGCTACGCCGCAGGATAACTACAGTGGTTTATCGGAGCGCGAACTGGAAGTACTGCGCCTGGTAGCCAGGGGTCTTACCAACGCGGAAGTGGCCGAGCGCCTGACCCTGGCTCCCAGGACCGTTAATGCGCACCTGACTTCGATCTATGCCAAGCTGGAAGTAAATTCGCGTACAGCAGCGGCCCGGGTGGCCCACGAAAAACAACTTATTTAAGCTTATTTATCATTACTTTACCATTATTGCCTTTAATTAGGTAACTCTAACGATGCCACTCCGCCCAGGGGGATTTATACTGAACCTGTTACCAAAGTAAGCAGCCAAATAAAATAAAAGTATTCCCTGGTATGTGGAGGTCATAGTGCCATGACTGTTAGAATCAGCGATGAATTTTTGAAAAAAATCCCCCTTTTTCAGGGCCTGACCTTAGAAGAATTAAATAAAATTAAATCCCTGTTACATACCAAAACTTATTCCGGCGACTCAAATATTATTATTGCCCAGCAGCCGGGAGAAACTGTTTTCTTTGTGGTGGAAGGGGCTGTTAAAATTCAATCTGAGCAGGCAGACGGTACTTTTGTTATTCTTTCCATAATGGGGCCGGGTGAAATGGTAGGCGAAATGAGCCTGCTGGACAACGAGTGCCGCAGCGCGACCGTAATTACCCTTGAACCGACTACGATTTGCTGGCTGAGTAGAGCAAATTTCTGGCAGTGTCTTCAGTCCATGCCTGCCATGAATACAAACCTGATTCAAATTATTACCCGCCGTCTGCGCCAGGCCAATGAACGGGCCCATCTCCTGGCTACCCAGGATGTCTACGGGCGAGTAGCCCAGCAGTTGCTGGTCTTTGCCCGCGATTACGGGGCACTGAACAAAAGCGGCGCTACCTCTATTCCTTTCCGAATTACCCAGACTGACCTGGCCGGGATGATCGGGGCAACCAGGGTAAGAGTTAACCAGGTGCTCTCAACTTATCGCCAGTTAGAATTTGTAACGGTAGACCCCAATTTCCGCATCACGATTAAAGATCCCGAAGCGCTTTCAAAGCGTTGCGGCCTGAGCGTATAAAACGCTGTAGAACCAGGAATTTTCTGAGATAATTTATTCAGGCGTAAAGCAGGCAGGTTGCTCGTAACCTGCCTTTTCAATTACCCACCAGGCAGGGGTATTACTCCCGGTTAAGCCTGTTTATCAGCACTCTTTGTTTCAGATTGTTTGTCCGGTTCTGCGGCCTTATCCGTGCCGGGCATCACGTGGTAATCCGGATTCTGGGTCTCGCCTATAAAATCTCCAAAGCGATCATAGGTTGGCGTTTTAGGGCGCTGAAATAAGGGCAGCTTCAACAGGCCATAGAGATAAATTAGCGTGGCAACCAGTAAGATTATCACCAGGATGGTCACAGACCAGGAGACTATTTCCGTCATAATAAGACCCAACTTCGCGTGGCTTTATTCTACATGCTTTTCTTGAGGCAGATTGGCTTTGTTGACCTTCAGATAAATTTGCTTATCGATCCGGCCTATCTGCTGCCAGGGTATATTGTAAGAAGGCATCTCTTTACGGAATTTTTTAAATCCTATCCTGGCAATGAGCGAGCCTGCCCCGATTTGTAGCTCTACTACCTGTAGCTGATCGCCGTGCTTGCGGGTAATCAGTTCTGCCACGCGCCCTAGCTTTTGGCCGTCCGCGCTGATTACCTTCTTTCCCACCAGTTCCCAGTAACGTAGTTTCACAACTTTTCCCCCTTTAGCCTGCCCGCCAACTTAGGACCCCGGCAGTTTTTCGATAAAACGCGAAAGCGTCCGGTCTACCTGGTCCAGGTTGAGTTCCTGGCGAGTGTGGTTAAGATGCACTACTACATCAATCGCGGCAATCTCTTCCCAGGGAATTTCGACCGGTTGGGGATCTTTTATTCCGGTCAGGTGATAAAAAGTCTTCGCCAGCCAGCGCAGGGGCGAAGGCCATAAATTTGCCAGGGAAAGCGGCCCGCTGATGATGGCTTTCACCACCGGACATTCAGAAATATCTTCGCCCGGTGAGTCAGGCAGTTCTAGTAAAATATCATCCGCTTTTCCGGCGTTGTAGCCATCTTTATCCAGCAGAGATTTGTCTACCACGTGTTTACCCAGGTAAATCATTCTTCAAACCTTTCCGCTTCGGCTCGCCTGAAGCTTTCTCACGAACCGCCACCTCCTGAGAGGATAAGAAGCGGTAGGGCAGTCAGAGTCACTCCTATCAGCAGTAAAAGCATAATGATCGCGATAATATTAATGCCCAGGTTGTTTTTCTGGTCGCCAACATACTCAGGATCGTTAGCCACAATTAGAAGCGGGATAAAGGTGAAAGGAAGGGAGATTGCGCCAATCGCCATAATAATGTTGGTCAGGCCAATCGGATTAACCCCGGTATAAGCGATGGCCATAGCGAGTATAAGCATGACAATATAGAGAAGATGATACATTGGAGCGGTGCGCGGGCGGCCTTTCTTACCCCAGTCCCAACCCATATACTGACAAACCGAATAAGTGCCACTCAGGGCGCATTCCAGGCCTGCTCCGAGCGATACGGCAAAAGTGCCGAGCAGAAAAAAGACCAGGCCCACTACGCCAAGCGAACTCTGGACGGGTTGCGCGGTCTGTTCCAGGGTATTCACAGAGGCATGTTGAGGAAAGAGTACAATACCGCTGATGATCATGAGCGCCAGGGTCACAATTGCCCCAAAACTGGTCCCGATAATCGCTACCACCCGGTTAGTCAGCAGGTCTTTCCCGCCCCATTCTTCCTCAATCGCCCCGGATGAATAAAAATAAAACTGGTAAGGAGTCATATAGGCTCCCAGCAGGCCGATAACGGCGAAGAGATAAACGGCCACCGGCTGCGAGGTATCAATCTGAGGATGAATGATATTTCCACCGACCTGACCCCAGTCTGGAGCAAGCTTCACCATAGCCACCACTGCCACCAACGTGGCCAGGCCCATAATAGCCGCGCTGTTGTCCATCAGGTCAAAACTTACTCGCCAGAGAATAATTACAAGCAGAAGCACCGCAAGTGGAAGCCAGATTAGATAGGAAAGCTGGCTGGCCATTTCGAGGGCCAGCGACATACCGGCCAGTTCTACAAAAAGGGTCAGAATCTGCATGATAACCGAGGCAATCAGCGGTATAAGCGCCAGCCTGGCTCCCAGGCGATCTCGAATTACATCAAAAAGGGAGCGACCCGAGGCTATGACCACTCTGCCGGACATATCAGCATACACGGCGAAGCCAATAACCCCCGGGATGAGGGTCCAGATCAGGGCGAACTGATACTGGGCGCCCGCCTGGGTGGAAGTAATGATTCCTCCCATGTCTACAAAACCGCCGATTGCGGCCAGGATACCAAGGGCCAGACTGGCAAGACGTTTCAACTCTACCCGCTTTCGTTAATGACTAGCCTGCTTATAAAATAAAAAATGGCATATAATATGCCAATTTTATTAATCAAATCTTAACTAAAGGCCTATAAAGGGGGCCCAATTTTTGAATAGACTGGCGTTCGCGTCACAGACCAGCAATTTTTAGGGGTAACTACCCAAGAATATCCAGGACATCGCGAAGCATGGCCGCCGAAGCGCCCTCCGGTCCCTGCTGGACGGTCGATATAATCACTTTACCGTAGATATCGGTATCGTAGACAATGCCCATTTCGAACTTATCCAGGCGCGCCAGAGGGTGTTCCGGCGGCAGAGGGCGGGGTTCAACCGCCAGGCGGTAGCGCGAGCCTGCTCCGCCTACCCGGACAGCCGAGGCTACCAGCACTATTTTGCGGTTGGCTTTTTGAGCTTCAGCCAGTTCTGAACCGCTCAGCCCGGTAATACCCCTGACGGTGAGATCGGCCAGGGTAGCTGGCTGCTTGAGAACGGCATTCGCCAGGATGACCAGTTTATTGGCGCTATCCCAGCCTTCCACATCCAGGGCCGGGTCAGGTTCGGCAATCCCGATGCGCTGGGCCTCTTTCAAGGCTTCCTCGTAGCTCTGGCCCTCCGCCATTAAACCCAGTATTAGCTGGCTGGTTGCGTTCAAAACCGCCTCGACCTGCCGGATATTGGCCAGCGGCAAATCGCGTCTGCCTACATTGACGGTCGGCATAGCGCCGCAAACCGCCCCGCTGAAGCGCAAAGCCGGTTTAGCCGGGTCAGAAAGGTCGCTTAAGGCGGCCAGTTCGCTGTAGGCCAGGACGAGCGGTCCTTTACTGGCCAGGACAGCGGGCATTCCGCGCTTGAGAGCGGTACGCACCAGGGTCAGGCCGGGCTCGCCACCTTTAAGATTGGTGGGAGTAGCCTCCAATAACATATCGGCCTCCACCTCTTCCAGCATGGCCTGGGGACCCAACAAGGGATAAGCCGGTGAAAGGTCTTTCAAGCCCCGCTTCTGGTTTTTCAGGCTAATAATCCTGTCCAGGTCCAGCCCTTGAGGGTCAGCGATAGCCCCGCTGGAGTCCGCCGCGCCTACCAGCACAAATTCAAAGCCGTACTGCTCTTGCAAAACCGCCTGCCGCTCCTGCACAATCTTCAGCAAATTAAGCCCGATATTGCCCAGCCCGGTCAAAACAAAGCGATATTTTCGCGCCATCTTTTCTCCCCATGTAACCACACAACCTGTATTCGATTTCTCAAACTGCGGCTGAAGCTTCCAGCGCTTTTAAGCAACTTAACTACCAGCTATTGCAGAGAGTATCTTATAAGGGAACGTGCCGCATTGCAAGATTTAAATCAGTACTTTGAAATGTAATTTTTGAAGCGTAATTTTTTTGAAATATGCGGCGTTATAGCAGATGAAGGCGAAGTTAAACCGGCTCTTCAAAACCCGGTGAAGAAACGGGAACTTAAAACCGGTTATGTTCGTCAATTAGATAACGCTGATCCCTGACGCCTGGAAGGGCCCGGTAGATTTCTATTCCAGCCTTTCACCAGGTCTTATATCCAAATACTCCTTCGGTTTCCGGAAAAGACATCCGGGCAGCAAAAGATGTCTTCCGGCCTGGCATTACTTTACCTGGCTTTTTTTTGACAACATCTCTTCCAACCTTACCGGGATAATTTTACGACCCGGTTTAGTTTCGCCTGTCCTTTTTTGCAGCGAAACAGGGTATTCAACTATAAAAGCGAAATTTGAAAGGAGCAAGGCTTTGAAAAAGCAGCCTTTTATTAAAGTTACCCTTTTTATCCTGGTCTGTTTTTGCTTTCCGATGTTACTGGCAGCCTGTGGTAGTTACAGCGTTACTACCGCCCCGGCAGGCACCACCGCCGCCGCCACTACCGCTGTAGATAGCGGCGATAGCTCTGCCGAAGAAACTAAACCGGGAACTTCTGGCCTGCCTACGGGGGCAGCATCAGCCACTACCGCTGCCGCCACTACCGCTGCCGCTGGCACCACTTCCGCCGCTGCCGGTAGCAGCGCTGTTCGCCCCTCACCTTACAATCAAACGCCCTTGAAAGCAGGGGCGGTGGACGATAATCTTAAATTTCAGGAATACCTTGATTACATTCGCAGCTACCAGGATGAGGCGGTCCTGCCTGTGGATGTCAGCGAGCGTTACATTATCAGCGTAATCGACGGAGATGCCAGAACCGTTTCCAACGCAGCGGTTAAGATTTACGGAGGGCAGCAACTACTTTTTGAAGGCAAAACCTACTCCAACGGGCAGGTCCTCTTCTTCCCACGCGCTATAGCGGGAGCGAGTCAGTTTACCCGGTTTGATGTGACGGTAGAAAAAGCGGGCCAGAGTACTACCCGCTCTTTCCAGCGGCTTAACCTGGAACAGAGCCAGGATCAAAGCGCCGGAACCACCTGGTCAATCGAATTAAAAGGTTCTTTGCACGCGCAGCCCGGAGTGTCGCCCACCCTGGACTTACTTTTCCTGCTGGACTCCACAGGCAGCATGGGTGGTGAAATTCGCCAGGTTCAGCAGACAATCAGCGAAATATCCTATCAAATCAATGAATTACCGGGAGCGCCTAAAGTCCGCTTTGGAGTAGTTACTTACCGCGACCGTGGCGATAACTATGTCACCCGTAAATACGGCTTTACTTCTAACCTGGGCGAGTTCAGCAACTTCCTGAATTCTATATCAGCCGGGGGCGGAGGGGATTACCCCGAATCGCTGGACGAGGCCCTCGATGTAGCCATTAAAAACATGAACTGGGATGCAGGAAACGCGGTGCGCTTAACCTTCCTGGTGGCCGATGCGCCGCCACACCTGGACTACCCGGACGACGTTAAATACACCCGCAGCGTGGTCGAGGCGGTGCGCCAGGGCATCAAAATCTACACCATAGGCGCGAGCGGTTTGAGCAAACAGGGCGAATATATCTTCCGGCAGCTTTCCGAACTTACCCTGGCGCAGTATCTCTTTATCACGCGAGGCGGTGACGAAGGGAAACCGGGCAGCGGGGGCCCGGCCAGTAACACCGGAGTAACCTACCAGGAAAAGAACCTGGCCCAGATAGTAATTAACATCGTGCGGAGCGAGGTAACCAACCTGGCGCAGTAGAGCGGTTGTCTTTACGAATAACCGAGCAAGGAAGAAACAGGGCCGCGGCAAAGTAATAAAAGGGTTCTCAGGGTCTCTCCTGTGAGGGGTTACAGGGAGACCCCTGCCCTTTTACATCTCCCCTCAAGTACGATTGCACTGGAGGGGAGAAGAAAGACCATAGCTTGACATTTTGAAGCCAGGCGGATTAAAGTCTACAGGCTATTCTGACATCAAGTACTGGATAAGAGAAACATATGCCTGAAAAAATTGTCCTGCTAGAATCCTTTCACTACCCCGCCAGACCGCGTTACTTCTACCCGGGAGCCCTTGTGTATGAAGATGAGGCCCAGGTACAAATTTTTCACCCTCAGATGACGCCCCTCTGGAGCGGCCATTCCAACAGAATTGGCCGGATTAACGAGCATACCCTTTCAGTCCTCTTTACAGACCGCAACTTTAACGTGATTATATGGTGGAACGGCGACTGGTCTTTTAGCGCATATTATGTAAACATAGCGCTACCTGCCGAAAGAGAAGATCAGTTTTGCCGCTATGTGGACCTTGACCTGGATGTGCTGTTAATCACCGAAAGAAGTGTCCGGCGGTTCAAACAGCATACGGAACCGGGAGTATATGTGCTGGACCGCGACGAATACGAGGAACGCAAAGTGCTTTTCAATTATCCGCCGGAGGTAATGGAAAGCGCGGAACAGGGGCTTGAGGAAGCGCTGGCAGCAATTGAAGCGCGGCGCTTCCCTTTTGATGATTCGCTGCTGGACTGGCGTCCCTCCGCCAGCGCTTTAGCCCTGGCAAACCTGCCTGACGATGCGGCTGCCTGGCATCTGAAGTCAGAGCGCTAGCCAGGCAGCGGCCCCGCTTGTCCAGTACAATAAAGCTTAAAGAGCGGTGGCTTTTACCCACAAACCTTCCGGAATAGTGGCGTTCCAGTACCCGGCGTGATGAGGATGCTGGCCCGGTAGAGGCTCAAGCCGGTAGTGCGAGAGTACATGGGCAATCAGCGCTTTGACTTCTACCTGGGCGAAGTACATCCCGATACACACCCGTGGCCCACCACCAAAAGTTACCAGGCCGTAAGGATTCTTCTTTTCCTCGTCGCGGGGAGCCAGGAAGCGCTCGGGATCAAATTTGCCGGGATTTTCAAACAGGCTGGAAAGCATGTGTGAACCGGCCAGCGACAGGCGAACCTGCTTACCCGCCGGTACATGGTAACCTCCAAACTCGAAATCCTTGATTACTCCCCGCGGCACGTTAAGGACCGGCGGATATAGCCGCCCGGTTTCCTTGATAAAAGCATCCAGCAGGCGAGCGCTGCGGAGCGCTTCTATCTGCGGAGCGCCATCAGGACCCGTGGGAATAGAAGCCAGTTCTGCCGTAATCTGCTGACGGTATGCGTCCATCTGAGAGAGCAGGAAAAGAGCCCAGGCGCTCAGGGTAGTGGTGGTTTCATGCCCGGCTACCAGCAGAATATTGAGATGAGCCAGGACCTGCGCATCGGTCAGGCCCTCGCCGTGCTCATCCCTGGCCTGGACAATCATTTCCAGGACATCTCTGGGGCGGTCCGTCACCGGGCGCTTGCGCCGCTCATTAATCATGCCGAGGAGCATCAAGCTCAGATCACGCTGAGCCTGCTGGTAGCGCTGCCAGAAATCGCTCCAGTTTTCATTACCCTGCTGCCAGCCGTGTATCAGGATATAAAAGAGTTCGCGCAGGCGGTCCACCTGCGGTCCGGGCTCGAACCCGGCCAGGGCAATCGCCGCCACATCAAAGGTAATCTCGCGGGCTTCATCGTACAAATTAATTTTAGGTTGAGCAGGCCAGTCGCGGGTACGCCGTTCAATCACAGCCTGCATGACGGGAAGATAGGCAGACATATAGGAACTGGCAAAAGCCGGGTTCCACATCCGGCGATGCACGGTATGTTCCGGTTCGTCCATGTTGAGCAAACCTTTGCCGAGGGTTTCACCAATCAGGGGAGTCCAGCCTTGCTCATGGCTGAAATGGTCCCGGTGGGTTAGCATTACAAAGCGATTGGCCTCCGGTCCCAGCATAAAGAGTAGTTCCAGGCCCGCCTGCGGTCCGCTCTGCACCACTCGCTTGAAAATTGGACCATGTTCTTCCGAGAAACGCGCCAGCAGTTGCGGTAATTCACCCGAATAGGCTGTTTCTTCCGAGAAACGGGCTACCGGCAATTCACTATAAGTTTTAGTCATACAATTATTTCTCCGTGCCGTACTCAAAAATGTCGTACCGTAGAACTAAATTAGCATAAGCGCCGGAAAATAACAATCCAGCCCAATTTGGGACTGCTCACATGTTAAATGATAAGTTATAATAGCTTCACACCCGACAGTTCTCTTTGGTTTCTTGGATTGTGACTTACAAAGGAGTGAGATAATGCTGGAAGATCGAATGGCATATCTACAGGATGTGTACCGCATCACGGGCCGCCGCTTTGGCTACTTTATGGCGCAGGTCGCCAATGGTTCACTTACCCGCAAACGTAAAGCGCCCAGCGCTACCACCAGTCTGTGGAACCTGGAATATGAGCCTGATTTCGCCAAGGGCCGTAAACTGTACGACCTGGCCAAGCGTAAAGCCTGGAACCCGGAAACCGACATTGACTGGAATAATAAATCCGCAAAGGATAGCCTGTTGACCAAAGACGAATACTGGGGCGCTTACCAGATGGGCCTGACCGAAGTTTTAAGCGAAGAGGAAACTGTGGAGCTGAACCGCCGCGAGCGAGCCTGGGTCTTGAGCCAGATTCTACACGGCGAGCAGGGTTCGCTGCTGCTCTGCGCGCAACTGGTAGACATGCGGCCCGATATGGACGGCAAACTTTTCCTGGCCACCCAGGTGATGGATGAAGCGCGCCACGTGGAAGTCTTTACCCGCTACCTCAAAGAGCTTGAGATCTTCCCGGTTGATATGAATATCAAGTTTATTATTGATAGCCTGCTGGGAACACCGGACTGGCACAAAAAAGCCATTGGCATGCTGGTGCTGGTAGAAGGCTACGCTATGGGGGCCTTCAGCTATACACGCCGCAGCAACCTCGACCCGCTGCTGGATCAAATCCTGGAGTTTGTCATGCAGGATGAAGGGCGGCATGTCGGCTTTGGCATTGATAGCATCGCCGAAGAAGTGAGTCACCTGGACGAAGCCAAGAGACGCGAACTGGAGGATTACGCTTTCAGCCTTTGCCGCACGCTCTTTTACGGCCGGGAACGAGGCGGCTTCCGCAGCCAGGTGGATCTGTACTGGGAGAGTTCCAGGGGCCGCATGGGCCTGAACCGGCCTGAGTTTGAGAAAGCGGTAGTCACTAACCGCGCTTTGAACGACTTCCAGGAAGATGTCTTCCACAACCACCTGATGGCAAATCTTAAACGGTTGCGGCTGCTTTCCGAGCGAGTCGCGCCGCGTTATGCCGAACTGGGATTGGCTCTGAACTAACACAGACACAAAATAGTTAAAAGAGGTTCTCCGGGTCTTTCTGAGCGGGGTAGTAGGGGTATTCCCTGCGCTCATCATCCTTCTCCAATGAAATGATTGCAAAGTAGCGACCCTACTTTGCAATCTTCAGGCAAAACCTTGACGGGTAAGAACTTACGTGCTAGCATGTTACGTAAACCAGCCGGAGTGCTGGAGGTTTAATGTTTGCTTGCACTAAATAAAGGCGGACCCGACACATGCCTAAAAATAATGCGTCTCAGAAGACTGCACCCGGCAAGACTGATAATAACGCTCCTAAAACCCGTACCGCGAAAGCCCCGGCGCTGGAACCTTTCAAGCTGGAAACAGGTAGTGAGCCTGTAATTAACGGGCGTTCCGGCAAGAAAACCACCACAACTAAAATGGCTGCCGGGCGCAACAACGCGGCGGATCGTCTCGCGCTTACCCCTCCGAAAGAAAAAGGCGGCAGCGGCGAGGCGGAGATTATTATAAAAACGGCGAATACTTCACGCCGCCGGTCAGTTACGACCTCCAGCGCCCCCAAAAGCGCCGCGCCTGCCCGTAGAAGCTCAACCGGTAGCGGAAGCAGCAGCGGTCGCAGAACTTCCGCCCCGTCAAGCAGAAATGGTTCTGGCCGCTCAGCATCCCAGGGACATTTCCACGAGACTGACCGCCTGCCTCCCATCAACGACGCCCTCCAGCATGAAATAACCGGAATTGTCCTGATCGTGCTCGGTCTGATTTTATTCTTCGGTTTGCTGGCCGACCAGGGACTGGTAGCGGGCCTCGGCCAGTGGATTAAAAGGCTGGTAGGGGTGGGAGCCTTTATCATTCCGCCGCTCATCATAATTGCCGGGGCCACTTTTATCTGGGAAGGCGTAACCCAGCGCGAACGCTTCAACCAGGCACGCATTACCGGCCTGATCTTTATGGTGATGGCCTTCGTTTCGATGGTGCACCTGATCAGCGGCAATTCAAAGGAACTGGCCGAAAGCGGCGGGGGTGGAGGTTATTTCGCCTACTATATCAACCAGTTCCTGGGCAGCCTGATAACGGGCTTCGGGGTGCTGGTGTTGTGGCTGGCGCTGTTCGTGATTGGCCTGATGCTGGCCCTCAGCATGTCCCTCAAAGACATGAGTATGCAAGTGCGCAATACCTATCGCTGGTTCCGGGGAGAGCCCATCCTGGTAGCAGGTGAACCGGTAGATATGGATGGCTTTGACGATGACGAATTCGACGACCTGGCCGATTTTTCGCATAAAGGCCGCCGGGCAGCCCTGCCGGACGACGACTATGACGATGATGATCTGCTGGACGAGCTTTTGCTGAATGGAGCGCCCGCCAGTGGACGTAGCCGCAAACCGGGTGTGCCGGAACCCGCCGTAAACGAACCGCACTACACTCATACTATCAGCCTGAGCGATGATGATGCGCCCGGCCCGGTTAAAAAAGAAGAAGCGCTGCCGCCTTACCTGGCCGCGCCTAAACCGGCGGAAGCCCAGGCTAATCAGCGAGATAAAGCCATGCGCCCGCTCCAGCAGAACTGGAAACGCGATGAAACCAACGCCAGCCCGAACGACCTTCCGCACCGGGAATGGCTCGTACCCACCATTAATATCCTGGCCAACTTTTCCGACGTAGAGGTTAATCCCCAGGAACTGAAGAAAAAAGCGCGTTTGATCGAGAATACCCTGAGCAACTTCGGGGTAGAAGCCTACGTGCGCGAGGTTAATACCGGCCCGACCGTGACCCAGTTCGCCCTGGAACCGGGTATCGGCGTTAAGGTCGCCCGTATTACCGCCCTGGCTAACGACCTGGCCCTGGCCCTGGCCGCTCCGACCATCCGTATCGAAGCGCCGGTACCCGGCCAATCTCGCGTGGGTATCGAAGTACCCAACACCAAGATTGCTACGGTGGGCCTGCGCGAGATTATGGAGGCCGAGGAATACACGCGCAAGAGTGGACGGCTGAAGTTTGCGCTGGGTCGTGACGTAAGCGGGCAACCGATTATCACCGATCTTGCCAAAATGCCGCACCTCCTGATTGCCGGTTCCACCGGGTCCGGTAAGAGCGTCTGTCTCAACTCGATTGTCGCGGCCTATCTTTTCCAGTACCGGCCTAACGAGCTACAGTTCATCATGATTGACCCTAAAATGGTCGAACTGAGTACCTATAACGGCATCCCTCACCTGCGCTTCCCGGTAGTGACCCAGATCGAGTCCGACCCCGAAAAAGAGCGCAACCGCAACGACCGTACTCCGACCGTCATGAGCGTTCTGAAATGGACCATCCGAGAGATGGAGCGGCGCTATAAACAGCTTTCGCTTTACGGCCATCGCAATATCGAGAGCTTTAATAAAGCTGCCGGAGTGGGTAATGACCTGGAAAAGTTACCTTACCTGGTGCTGATCGTGGATGAGTTAGCCGACCTGATGATGGTAGCGCCGGAAGAAGCCGAGTCGGCCATCTGCCGCCTGGCTCAGAAGGCGCGCGCGGTCGGTATTCACCTGATCCTGGCGACACAGCGGCCGTCGGTAGATGTGGTGACCGGTCTGATCAAAGCCAACTTCCCCAGCCGCATTACTTTTGCCGTCACCAGCCAGATTGATAGCCGGGTTATCCTGGACATGGCCGGGGCGGAAAAGCTGCTGGGAAGAGGCGATATGCTCTTCCTGGCCTCGGATGCGGCCAAACCGATCCGGGTTCAGGGTGTCTATGTCGGAGACGAGGAGATTGATACGCTGGTGAAACACTGGCGCCAGCAGAATGATTTCCTGACCTCTGACAAGAACGGTTTTGTACAGACCCAGATCTGGCCGCAGGAATTGCAGGAAATTGAGGCCGAAAGCGAAGCCGATGATGGTGACGAACTTTTTGAAGATGCCCTGGAGATTGTGCGAGAAACGCGCACAGCCTCTACTTCCCTGCTTCAGCGCAGGCTGCGGATCGGTTATAACCGGGCGGCCCGCCTGATAGAAGACCTGGAACAGGCCGGCGTAATCGGGCAGGCCGAGGGCAGTCGTCCGCGCCCGGTGCTGCTATCGGATGAAGACCTGAATGGCCCTACCTCCTTAACTGCGGCGGCCAGCGCTTTTGAGCCTATGCCTGCTCCGCTGACCCCTGATAGCTCGATAGCGCCTGCTCGCCCGGAAACCTCTGCGCCTTTAAGAGTTCCGACACCTGGAGCGCGAACAACTTCGGCGGGCGACTTCGATCCCGACCCGCCTATTTAGGCCCGGAAAGCGAGGCTTCCTTCCCGAATCAGGGAGGAAGCCTTTTTTATTTCTCTTTTGCGGCCTTTTCAATTCGAGTTGAAAATGGTTCCTATCAAATTGTTTAATCTCTTACCAAGCATTAATCTTGCGTTTACCAAATTTTAACCTAAAGCTTATATCATATTGACTATAACTCGATACGTATTCTGAGGAATATGCTATTATCTTGGTCAAATTGTAGTAGAAAAGACTGATAACTTTTCATTTGAGTGTTACATGTAATTTACATAGTTATCGAAGCGCCGAACGTGTTATAGTCCGGTTTCTTTGTATATATGCCGTTTGCCTTTGGTTTAAAGAATACTTTTTTGTCAGTAGTAAAAGTAATTCCAGGTGATGTAACGGCTGAGTAGTAGTGAGCTGATCAGTGGACCTCAGCCAGTAGTCTCTTATAAGACCGCTAGAAGTAAGGCCTGGAACGGTATCGAGCGAGGTGGTTTTGAAGTAGAAAATCTCCCCTCGGGCTGCTAAATTTCCGGCTATATTAAATAAATGAGTTCAAATAGCACTAAAACAAGAAATCAAGTAATCGAGGCTAACCAGCCAGAGACTATCCCTGAAGCCCGGTTTGATAGCCGGGACCATCGGAAGAGCTTAAAACTGGCGGTACATAAGGGTAGCGAAGCTTTTTATGATGACTGGCGGTTACTGACCGGCCTCGGGTTACTATTCCTGTGCCTGATCTGTATCAGCCTGGGATTCGTGGCGGGCCTCTATAATGAACATACTACCCTGCTGCTTACTGCTGGAGTAGTAGTCTTTGTCTTCCTGTCGGTGCTGGCCATGCATGTCTGGTTGAAGCAAGAGTAATCACTGGATCGCAGGAACTAAAAAAGAGCCGGGCGGCTCTTTTTTAGTTCCTGCTTTCTTTTTTTACTTTAACCGGGCTTTCTAAGCCACCACATTACTGACGGTGCGCTGGAAATACTTGTAGCCGTAAAGGGTTCCGGCAATCATAAAAGCAACCAGCACGGGCAAATCAATCCAGAGGCCGATCTCCGGTTTAGCGCCGTAGAGCAGGGTACGCACGGCATCTACAGCGTAAGTGGTCGGGTTCATAAAGGAGAGCCACTTAATCAGGTTGGGCATTTGCGAAATCGGGTAGAGGGCGTTCGAGAGAAAGAGCACCGGCAGGTTCATTACCATAATCAGGCTGTGGTAGCTCTCCATCGTCTTGGCGGTACAGGCAAAAGCGGTAGCCAGGCCAATAAAGCCCAGCGAGAAGCAGACCACCACGAAAAGGCTAACGAGCACGCGCACCGGGTCTAAAAGCAGGGTCGGGTCAAGTAGAGTACCGACCGCCACTACCACCAGCGACTGTAAAATAGCCTTGGTCAGGCTGCTGGCCAGTGTTCCGAGCAAGACCGAAATGCGGGGAATGGGCGCTACCAGGTATTCTTTGATTACCCCGTTTATCCTCTCCATTAGCAGGGTCGTACCGCCCAGCACGGCGGCAGAGAGGCTGGTTAAGAACATGATGCCGGGGACGATAAAAGCTTTATAGCCGATGCCGATATCCAGTTTCTGGACCTCTTTTACCATCGAGTCCATACAAACGCCAAAGAAAAGCAACCAGAGCGCAGGAGCTATGAGCGTGCCGCCTATTTCCATGGTGCTGCCACGAAATTTACGCATGTGTTTGAGCCAGAGCGTAAAAACGCCGGTGGCCAGGCCATCCCACGGTCGCACTGTCTCATCAACGGGCGATAAAACTTGCTGTTGTTTGCGCGACTTAATTACGGTTGCCATTAATCTCGTAGCCTCCTGCCAGTATGCTTGAAAAATACATCATTCAGGTTGGGACGCTTGATAGAAATATCGCCTACGGTAAACCCGGCATTTTCGGCCAAATTTATGATAGGTTTTAAGGAGCGACCCGCTTCTCTGTTTAAGCCGACCTGGACAATTTGTTCGAGGGGTTCCTCGTCCTCTTCTTCGGCTTGTCCGGCCTTAGCCTCGGCGACAGGTTCACTTCCGGCCTGTACTACAGGCTCATCTTCTTCGTCGTCGTCCTGTTCAAAAGCGTGAGCGAAGGAAACCCACTCCTGGGCTCTTAAAGCTTCCACGAAAGCGGAAGGATCACCGCTGCCGGTAACGCTGACGACATCCGCACCCATCCCTTCGATCAGTTGTGCCGGGGTACCTTCAATCACTAAAGCGCCTTCATCTATTATACCAACTCGGTCGGCTAATTTCTCGGCTTCTTCCATGTAATGGGTAGTTACGAGAATGGTAAGATGTTCTTCAGCTTTTAATTTGGCGATATAAGTCCAGATTCTCTCGCGATTATGCGGGTCAAGGCCCAGGGTCGGCTCATCCAGAAAAAGCACTTGAGGTCGGGTCATCAGGCCGCGCGCCAGTTCCAGGCGGCGTTTCATGCCGCCGGAATAGGTCTTGACCGGGCGATCAATGGCCTCTTTCAGTTCAACCAGTTGCACCAGTTCTTCGATACGGGCTTTAATTTCCGCTTTTGGCTGTTTGTAGAGCCTGCCGTGAATATCCAGGAGCGTCCGGCCACTCAGATTCTTGTCTATGACCGTTTCCTGAAAAGTTACTCCGATGTGGCGCCTGACCTGAGCTGCCTGTGAAACCACATCAAAACCGGCAACCCTGGCGCTACCGCCGTCCGGCGCTACCAGGGTTGTGAGCATGTTTATAGTAGTAGTTTTCCCCGCGCCGTTCGGCCCGAGCAAGGCGTAAATTTCGCCCTGCTTGATAGCCAGGTCTACTTTTTCAACGGCGCGGATTTTACCATAGGATTTGCTCAGACCGGCCGCTTCAATTGCGTAACTGAAGGGCCGGTCCGAAGTATCTCCCGGATGATTTACTGCTGGTACTGACATTTATCCCCCATGGGACTGCAAGACGGCCAACCACGGATAGTGCTGAGGTCCAGCCTGTCCTTCCTTGTTTTGAGTAGTATTCTGGCGAGTTTCCAGGAAAGCTACCAGGGAGGCCAGTTCATCCGGCTTAATGCTGGGTCCGTAAGCAGGCATATTGTTGCCGCCGTTCAAGATACGGGTAACAAGCTGATCGTGAGTCAGGCGACTACCGACCGATGAAAGATTCGGTCCGCGCTGTCCGCCGTTGCCATCAATCATGTGGCAGAACTGGCAACCCTTTTCATAGAAAAGCTTGACCCCTGTTTGGGCTTGCTGGTTGGCGTTTGGCTGTAAAACCGCCGACGCCTGGATTGGCTGGGTAGTGAAGGCCGGAGACCAGTGCGATTGCTCGCCTGCAATCCAGAGTGTAGCGACCATCACCACCAGGATCAGCACGAAAGCCATAGCCCAGGGCCGCCGTAAAGGACTGCGTTCACCTTTATTGGCTACCAGCGGCAGAGCGATCATGACTACCCCGGCCAGTAACGGCCCCAGAATAATGACCGCCGCTTCCGCCTTGGCCGGGATGAGAGCCAGCACCGCAAAGAACCACAGGAAGTACCAGTCCGGGCGCGGGTAGGCCTGGAGGTTGGTCGGGTCCGGTGGTTTCTCCAGGGCAGGCGGGCCCATGATGGCAGCCAGTAATACCACAGCCGCAATTACTACAATCGCGCCAACGGCATCACGCCAGACCGCATCCGGCATGAACGGAACGCCTTCACGCTCCAGCATGTCATGATACCACTTCCGGTATGTTTTGGGGTCAACCGCGTCACCACGCCGGGGCGGCTCGGAAATACCATTCCGGACTACCAGGAAGAGGTGCAGACCGATGAACAGGAAAATCAACCCCGGTATGAAGAAGACGTGGAAGGCAAAGAACCGGCTTAAGGTCGCTCCACCTACAGTATCGCCTGCCAGGATAAATTTTGCAATCTGCGGGCCGATGAAGGGAGCACGGGCCGACATATCGGCGCCTACAAAGATCGACCAGTAAGCGGTCTGGTCCCAGCGCAACAACTGGCCGGTAAAAGCCAGGCCCAGCGTCAGGAGCAACAGGACCACCCCGGTCAACCAGTTCATTTCACGCGGGAACTTGTAAGCACCGGTGATGAAGACGTGCAGGGCGTGAGCGCCTACCAGTAACACCATGGCCGAAGCGCCCCAGTCGTGCATACCGCGCAAGAAGTTGCCGAAGAGAGCCTGGTCTGTGATAAATTTTAAGCTGTTGTAAGCCTCACCGGATGCCGAGACGTAAGAAGTAGATAAGGCTATACCTGTAATTATTTGAATTAGAAAGGCTACCAGAACCGCGCTACCGAGCACATACCACCAACCGGTTTTCCAGTCGGTGTATGGAACCTTGTGGTCCATAATTGGCTTGGTAGCGGCCCAGATACCGGTGCGGTCCTCCAGCCAGCCTAATATTCCTTTTATTATTCCCATATTCTCCGCTTCTTTCTACCAGAATTACTCTGTTGGAATAGGAGCGCCGGTGGCTTTAATTTCCACCTGCCCGTTTTTGATTCTGGTGTCGTATCTGAACAGGGACTGGGGTGGCGGCCCGGCAGCAACGGAACCATCCTGGTAGTAGACACCTCCGTGGCAGGGGCACATAAAGATGCTCCCACCCGGAACCCAGCTAACCGGACAACCCAGGTGCGTGCAGTTAACCGCAAAGCAGGTAAAGCTTTGATCACTGTCGCGCCGCAGCCAGGCGGAAGTCTGCGCGGTAACACCGGCCCAGGTAACCGGCGAGGCGTCTTCGAAACTTACCTGAGTTGTATCGCCAACCTTAAACTTATCTACCGTACCTACGGCTCGCCAGACTTCAGGTATTTCGGTAAAGAGCGGTCCAACAATATAAGCCCCAACGGGCAAAATTACAGCCACTGCTCCCAGGCCGCCCAGGGCGTAGGTGAGCGAGTTCAGAAATCTACGGCGAGACATCATTTCCGGGGTGTCGTAAATATTCTTTACCGGACCTTCCCCGTCATGGGCTCTCACATGTAGCACATCTGGTTGTGGCTCGTTACTTATGTTCTTGTTGCTCTCGTCGTTCATTCAGAATATCTCCAATCCATCCAGCAAGCGCAATAGCGAACATTACAAAGCCTACAAAAGTTATAATCACGGTGGTCACAATGCCAAAGGCCACGAAAGTAATGGCTAAAGCCATAACTGTGGGCCAGTAGGTGGGCGGCGGCACATGGTCGCGCGGCACGACCCAGCCCGGTCGCAGCACAAATTTATGTCCGTGCACGTCTTCCAGAATTGTGCCTTCCTCGTTCGAAGAATGAACACCTTCGGAAGCGGGCCTGATTACATCATCAGAATGATCCGACATTAAGCTTCCTCCCTTGGCGCCAGAGCGCCGGTTCTCAATTTGCCATTCGTGGTTGTGGCGTATTCTTCCTCCACCATCTGTTGATAATCCGCTTCTTGTTCTTTGTACCAGCGGGCCAGCATTCCTAACATTCCTCCCAGGTAAGCCAGGCCGCCC
Source organism: Chloroflexia bacterium (assembly GCA_036261665.1). Classification (GTDB taxonomy): domain Bacteria; phylum Chloroflexota; class Chloroflexia; order Chloroheliales; family Chloroheliaceae; genus 54-19. The sequence goes on along the minus strand of DATAKM010000020.1, from coordinate 43,839 downwards.
AGCGACCACATCAAGGCTCCTCCCACGCTCTGGTCGGCTTTCGCCGAGATACCCCACTGGTCACGAATGAGCGAAAGGAGTTGCAGCTTATCCACCGGGTGTAGATAGGCCGGGTACAGTACGTCAGGCCAGAAGGTTAGCAGTATTCCCAGCACAGCGGTGAAAACTGAAGCCGGAAAAAGGTAAACCATTGACGCGAATGGTTGTAAACGGCGGTACTTTGACGGCGCGAGCACTACCCACCAGAAAATGACGGCTGCTACCATCAGGGTCAGGTGTTCCAGGATGTGGACCGTTTCTGACGCGAGCGCGGCGTTATACAGAGGCGGCAAGTGCCAGAGCCACATCGAACCTACTCCAATGAACCAGGCCAGCAACGGAATAGAAAGCACTCGCTCGACTCGCCGGGCCGGTTCCCATTTGAGTAGCCGCTTCCAGACACGGGGTGGAATACCCAGCAGGAAACAGGGTGGGAAAACCAGCACCAGCAGTAAGTGCTGCACCATATGAGCGCTGAACAGGTAGTAGTCAGAAAGCTCATCCAGCGGCGACACGAGCGCTGCCAGCAAGGACAATACTGCTATCAAATAGTAGATAGCCCTGCCGGTGAAATGAAACTGTACGACGATTCCATACGCCACCAAGAGGCCAAGGCAGCCTATTATTAGCGAAGGTGCGAAGTTCCAGTCATCTATAGTGTTAAAATGCCCGGTTATTATCAAAGTACCACCAAACCTATCCCAGGGCCAGCAAACGATCAACCACCATCATCAGATACAACATCGCCAGGTAAGTATTGGAAAACTTAAAAAGCTTCCAGGCACGGGTGGTTGATCCGCTACGGGCCAGTTTTGCCGACTTGCGTAGGAACTGAAATCCCAGCACGGCCGCCGTGATGAAATATACCCAGCTAAGAGCCTGGATAAAGAACGGCAGAAGCGTCACGGCTACCATCAGCACTGTGTAGAGTAAAATGCTTTTGCGGGTTTCAGCTTCACCCCGTACCACCGGTAGCATCGGGACTCCCGCCGCTTCATATTCTTCGTGGCGAACCAGCGCGAGCGCCCAGAAATGGGCCGGTGTCCAGAAGAAAATAATGGCGAAGAAGAGAATCGCCGGTAATCCTACCGAGTTGGTAACAGCAGCCCAGCCAACCAGTGGTGGAACTGCGCCTGCCGCCCCGCCAATTACAATGTTCTGGACAGTGGTGCGCTTGAGCCACATAGTGTAAACCACCACGTAGAAAAGGTTGCCACCCAGGCTGAGAGCCGCCGCCAGCAGGTTTACGGTCAGGGCCAGTTGAATGACGCCCGCGCCGGTAGCAATGATGCCGAAAACCAGGGCCTTTTCAGGCGTTACCCGGCCAGTTACGACAGCGCGGCGCTTGGTCCGCTTCATCCTGGCGTCAATGTCCCGGTCGAGGTACTGGTTAATGGCATGTGCGCCGCCGGTAGCCAGAGTGCCGCCTAACGAGGTCCAGAGAATCAGCTCCCAGAGCGGGCGAGCCGGTTCCTGTTGCACTGCCGCAATCAACATCGAAGCTATGGTCGGCACCAGCAGGAGAGGAATAACATTCGGGCGCATCAGCCCGACGTAATTCCGCACCGGTTCCGGTATCCAGTCCCAGCGATGAGCCTTGCGACCCTTGCGGACAAGTTCAGCCGCGTTTTCGCTCTCGCTGTTACCGCCGCCAAAGCCGCCAGACTCATTTTCCTGCTTGGGACCAATCCAGATAAACGTGACCATCACCACCAGGGCCGCCCAGGTAGCGGCAGCCAGGCTCAGGTGCGCGCCTTTGAGAGCAGGATTGCCGTTCAGCCAGACCGTAAAGGCCCCCAGGAAAACCTGTGACAGGTAGAGAATACCCATCACGCGAACCACCCGATTCATGCGCCGGTCGGAACGGCGATAAATCCATAACAGGACACCCAGCGACAGGATCAGGATATCGGATAAACCGACCGACATGCGGTGTAAAAAGTTGATCCACTGCTGGCTATCGCTCGGAAATATCTGAGTGGGGCTACAATCCGGCCAGGAAGGGCAGGCCACTGTAGCATCCGCTCCTACCACGGCGGAACCGGTGTAGAGCGCCAGGTAGGTCCAGATCAGGGTACCCAGCGACAGCCACTTTAGCTTACGGTTGCGCTCTTTGAAACTTACCGGCCCTATGCGCGAATAGGTAGCCAGCAGAATTACGGCGGCCATCAAGAGCATGGAGTTGCCCATGTGCAGGGCGCTCCAGGTATGGCCGACACTGAACAGAACGGTTAGCCCGCCCAGGACTGCCTGGAGTACATAGAAGAACCCTCCGGCCAGCGCCAGCCACATCAAGCGGCGCGGGCGGCGGAACCAGATCAAAGTCGAAAGAATGGTAGCAACCATTAACCAGCCGACCAACCAGGCGATAAAGCGATGGTTCCATTCGATCAACTGGTGATATTCCATTTTGGGTAAGAGCGATCCCTGGCACATCGGCCAGGAATTTCCACAACCCGTGCCAGAGTCAGTTACACGCACTAACCCGCCAAGCACTATCAACAGCCAGATAGCGATAGCGTTAACCAGGGTAAGCCGCCGGTACCAGCGAAGCGGCATTTGCCACCCCAGTATACCGCTCCGGCGAGCTTTATCTGGTTTTAGTAAAACTTCCACAACAAACCTCCATCAGGCCAGCAGGTATACAAAGGTAAAGACAAAAATCCATACTACGTCTACAAAGTGCCAGTAGTAGGAAATTACATCCACAGCCGTTGAATGGCCGTTCTTGTACCACCCGCCAAAGATGCCAAAGCCTGCCAGGATGGAAAGCATGATCAGACCGATAATCACGTGCAAACCGTGAAAGCCGGTCAGGGTGAAGAAGGTAGTACCGAATGTACCGCTGCTGATAGTGATTGACTCCTGGGTAATTAGCTTAGTGTACTCAGTAATCTGGCCCCCAATGAAGACCAGGCCCAGGCCAATGGTAATCAACAGCCAGACCAGGAAACCCGTCCGATTTTTGCGGGCCAGAAAACGTTCAGCGATGAAAATCGTGACGCTACTGCCGAGCAGGCAGACGGTAAAGATGGAAGTCAGGCCAACGTCCAGTACATCTTTGGCCCTGGGTTTTACCGAAGGGTCAGTTGCGATATGGTAATAAACGTAAGCGATAATCAGGAAGACGAAGAAGATGGCTTCTGTAGCAATGAAGACCAGGATGCCCATCTTATTCTTTTCCATTGGTTCGTTTACGGATCTAGTTTCGAGCGCTTCTACAGCCATGCTCTAATGCTCCTCCTTGATCTGCTTGCCACTGTGGCCGTGCGCCGCTTGCATCCAGTCTTGATTGTCAGGGTGCTTCAAATCCCATAAAGGACGGCGACCGCGAATCGGCGGAAGTTGCTGGAAATTCTCGATGGGCGGAGGCGAGGAAGTAGCCCACTCCAGGGTCCAGGCATCCCAGGGATCATCACCGGCCAGAGGCCCCTTGCGGAGGCTGTAGACCATGTTGATGACCAGGGTTAAAACACCCGAAGCCAGCACAAACGCTCCAATAGTCGAAATAAGGTTGAAGAGACTCCAGTTGGTCAGGTCGGGATAGCTATAAACACGGCGAGGCATACCCATAAAACCCAGGATATGTTGAATACCGAAGGTAAGATGGAAGCCGACAAAGGTCAGTCCAAAACCGATTCTACCCAGGCGTTCGGAGAGCATTCGGCCGGTTATCTTGGGGAACCAGTAGGCAATACCACCCAGGATGGCGAAAGCGCTACCACCGAAGACCACATAGTGGAAGTGAGCTACCAGATAGTAGGAGTCGGTAGTCTGCCAGTCAGTAGGCACAACCGCAAAGGTTACACCGCTGATACCGCCCAGGGTAAAGGTGATAATAAAACCAATCGCGTAAAGCATTGGAGTGGTAAACCGGAGTTTACCGCCAACCATTGTAAAGCACCAGTTGAAGATTTTAATACCGGTAGGTATGGCAATCAGGCTGGTACTGGCGGCAAAAGCGGCTTCAAAAAGATGGCCCAATCCTACCGCGAACATGTGGTGAGCATATACAATGTAGCTCAAAAAGAAGATCGCCACGGTCGAAGCCGCCACGAAAGTATAGCCAAAGAGAGGCTTACGCGAGAAGACCGGAATGATTTCGGAAATCATACCGAAAGCGGGCAGGATCAGAACATATACTTCAGGGTGCCCGAAAGCCCAGAAGTAGTGTTGCCAGAGAATGGCGGACCCTCCCGATTGAGGCGTAAAGAAGTGAGCATTCAACTGGCGGTCAATCGTCAGCATTACCAGGGCCGCGTTGAGGGGCGGTAGAGTAATGATGATCAAAAAGCCGTTAATCAGGGAAGTCCAGGTGAACATTGGAACCTGGAAAAGGCGCATACCCGGCGCACGCAGACAAAGAATGGTAACGACCAGGTTTACACCGGCGGCAGTTGTACCAACACCGACCAGCAACAGACCCAGAGCCCAGAAGTCCATACCGGTAGTGGTATTGTAAGCTTTTTCGCTGAGGGGTGCGTAGGCGAACCAACCCGCGTTGGGTGCTCCACCGGCGATAAAGCTGTAATAAATCATCAAACCGCCGAATACGGTAATCCAGAAGCCCAGCGAGTTGATACGCGGGAAGGCCATGTCACGACAGCCAATCTGGAGCGGAACAACATAAATGCTAAATCCGACCAGCAACGGCACGACCGCAAGGAAAACGCCCGTGGTACCATGCATGGTGAAAATCTGGTTGTAAATTTCCGGCGATAGGAAAGTGTTCCGGGCCGAGCCAAGCTGAATACGCATGAGCAAGGCTTCCAGACCGGTCACTACCAGGAAAACTAAACCAGCAGTGATGTACATAATACCGAGCAGCTTGTGGTCTACAGTAGCTACCCAGCTCAACAACCCGGTCTTTTCATTAAACCGGGGAAGAGGTTGAGTTGCCTCGGGGACTAAGGGAATATCACTCATTTCTGCTCCTCTAGATAGGCTACAAGGTCCTTTATGTCCTCCGCCGAGAACTGGTAACCGGGCATTTTAACGCCTGGTTTGATGGATTGCGGGTTAAGAATCCAGTCCTGCAAGTTGCGCGGAGTATTTTCGATGATACCTGCTCCCAGGATCTTGCGGCGACCCAGATAAGTGAGGTTCGGGGCCACATTCGCATTAGCAGTCGTGCCGGAAATGGCATGGCAGTTGATACAGGTGTTTTGCAGGAAGATTTGCTGGCCGCGAGCAGGGTTTCCGCCGATGCTGGAAGTAGTCGCAGGCGCCGCGGGCGGCTGTTTCTGGCTTTGCAGCCAGTTATTAAAATCAGCCTGGCTCTGGACAATCACGTGAATGGTCATCCAGGCATGTTGAGCGCCGCAATATTCAGCGCAGGCTCCCAGGAGCTCGCCGGTCTTATCGGACTGTAGAGTTAAATAGTTATCATTTTTACCCGGAATCATATCCATTTTGCGGCCCAGTTGGGGAACCCAGAAGTCGTGAATTACATCAGCCGCTTCCAGCTTGGCCACAAACTTTGTCCCGACCGGCATGTGCATTTCATTGGCGGTGGTTACCAGCGGACGGCCATCCGCCCCTTTGCCAGCTTTAGGATACTGGTACTCCCACCACCACTGGTGACCAACAATCACTACATCCGGGTTTTGTTGATCAGCCGACACAATTGCCGGGTCAGAAGTATTCATAGTAATCACTGTCAGGACAAACAGGAAAATAACTAAGGCGGTGGCTCCCAGCGTCCAGGTGATTTCTAGCCTGTTATTTCCGAAAATTTGACGCGCTTCTTCACCATTTCTAACTCGCCGCCGGGAGCTGAGAATGGCGTAAACTACAATACCAAAAACCAGGAGAAAGACAAATGCTCCCAGAATCAGTATGAAGATAAAAAGGTCTGAAATCGGTTTTCCAAAAGGCGAAATAGGATCAAACACCTAGCTTTAGCCCCCTTTCCAAGTAGAACATCAGCACTACTCCAATCTAGAACACAGGGTGCAAATTTACGATTAAATGCAGGCTCGTTAAACAGCATGAATCTCATTCAGCCCGAGAAAGATTATCCCCTGGTTTTAAACTTCCAAATTATCATTAAGCCAGGAAAATGCGGATTGGTGAGAAGAGCAGTCGCGGTTCAACCCCACATTTAAAGAGATTGTTTCCAGGAAATTCTTTTCAAGAAATGTTTCCAAAAGGTCAGGTTTTTACTTTTTCTCCCGTACAACTCCTAGAATAGTTAAAGGAGGTTAGAATTTGGTAAAAATTAGATTAATAAATGGTAAGAAAAGCTGAGTTTGCTTGCAATCTGACCTCATTTTAATAATCTATTTCTCCCAGAATTTAACAGTCCAGGGTAAACGCCGGGTAAATAATTACAGGCCAGGTTAACATCAGGTAAAAGACCTGACTGAAGGCCCGTTTAGTTGTTAAGTTATGCTTAACCGGATTGATGACAGCAAGGTTTCAAAAGTTGTCGAGAGTACCGCAAAGCCTGGAAGCCAAAGCTAAACCAGGCTCTTTCTCACAACTTTCAAACGAGCACAGAAGAAAAAGGTTAAATTATAAGCGAGCATACGCTGCGGCAGGTCCAGCACTATCTCTAAACTAGCTGCTGTTCAGAAGGCCTTCAGTCGCGTTGAGCAGTCAGGAGTTTAGAAGCAAGCCTGTTATGACGTTTGCCGTAAGTAGGCAACCAGACACTGAAAGTAGTTCCCTTACCGGGAGTGCTGGTGACGGTTATATAACCCTTGTGAGCCTCCGCGATCAACTTAGCGATACAAAGGCCCAGTCCGGAACCTGTTTTATAGCGTCCGTTATGGCGTTTCGAACGATAATGCCGCTCGAAAATATAGGGCAGTTCTTCAGGATCAATTCCCTGCCCGGTGTCACTTACGGTTAAAACGGCCCACTCCTGCGGGTCAAAGGTTGTTGTACTACTCGCGAAATCCGAAGGTGGTCTGGCAGCCTGAGACAAGGATAGCGTAACTTTGCCGCCGGCCCGATTGTAGGTCAGAGCGTTATCAACCAGATTCAGTAGTAGTTGCTTCAGTAAGTCCGAGTCGCCAGGGACACTGACCTGTTGAAGCTGAACAATTTCTACTTCTACTTTCCTGCTTAAATAACGCGCTTGCCGGGCCGTCTCTATTAACAGCATATCCAGTTCCACGGGTACCGGAGAATTGGTATCAGGTTTAGGAGGCATACCCGCTTCAGCCCTGGCATCCGTCAGGAGGTTCGTAACCATGCGGGAGAGGCGAGCTACTTCGGCGTTAACCTGTAATATATCCTGGCGCACATCAGGACGTAATTCCGGGTCAAGCAGCATCACATCAAGCTGGCCACGAATAGCAGTGAGGGGAGTGCGCAATTCGTGAGAAACATCGGCTACAAATTCGCGCTGTAACTTGAAGCTCGCTTCCAACCTTTCAACCATCTGGTTAAAAGCGCCGGTAAGCAGCTTTATTTCGCGTAGCTGGACTTTCTTTGGAGTAAGGCGGGTCTGCAAACGCTGGGCACTCAGGTCATACATGGTAGCCGCCAGGGTATCAATCGGGCCAAGTTCCCGGCGCGTCAGGAGTTGACCGATGCCATAGGCGATAATTACAGCCAGCAGGCTACCCAGCACCAGTACCGTAATCAGGTTAGTTTTGATTTGTTCGATAACTTGCAGGGATTGACCTACCTGGACAACCGCCACCGGTTGAGGTGATTCATCCCGCAAAGGGAAAGTGAAAGTACGTACTTGCCTGCCGCTGCTGTCCTGAATGGTGCGCAATACCGGCTTAACACGTAAGGCCGACTCAAAGTCATCAGAATTGATTTCCAGCCTTTCAGTGCCAAGATTGCGCGAGCGAGCGATAGTCTGGCCCGACTCGCTGTTTACAATTTTGATAAAGATCGAGTCGGGCGTAAACTCGTCAACCTGTACGCCCTGCGTCAGGCGACTGAAAAAGGCGTCATTATAAGGTTTGCCGGAACCTGACCAGAGCTGGGTGGTAGTTTGTAATTCGGTGGCCTGGACACGTAACCGTTCATCCAGTTCGGTCATTAAACGCTGGACCAGCAGTTCGTATACTACAAAGCTGATGGTAATCAGCATGAGGAATAGAACCAGTACGTTCCAGAGGACTAACCGGCTGCGTAAAGATTTTGGAGTCGGAATGCGAGGAAGATATTTTTTTATTCCATCAGGCAGAAATCCTGCGGTATCCTGGTCCTGTTCAGTTTGGATGATATCAGCACTATTCAATTAAACAACCACCTTCCCGCCAGACAAGAGAGTAAAGTCGGATTGAGGAATCTCTGGATAAGGTTCTAAGCCGGCTACCTGCCAGATTGAAAGGCAGCCAGGATTATACCGTTTAAAACCTTTAAATCAGGCCTTTAAGATATATCCGATGCCGCGCACGGTATGAATAAGGTCAGGTTTGCCGCCAGCATTTAGCTTGGCCCGCAGGTAATTGATATAAACCTTGATAACTTCAAAACCCGCTTCGTTATCATAACCCCAGATGCGCTCGAAGATAATTTCTTTGGTCAGGACCTGCCCGGCATTGTGAGCCAGCAATTCCAGCAAATCATATTCGCGGGTAGTCAAATCAACCAACCGTCCGGCCCGCCAGACTTGCCGGGAAGCGGTTTCGACAAGCAGGTCGCCAACTTCTATTTTTTGATTGAATAACTGAATGTTATCAACGCGGCGCAACCCGGCTCTAATACGCGCCAGCAACTCATCAAAAGCGAAAGGTTTGGCAATATAGTCATCCGCGCCGCTATCAAGGCCGGTTACTTTATCGGCAAGGCTATCTTTGGCCGTCAACATCAGGATAGGGAGAGTACGGTCGCCGGTTGCGCGCAATCTGCGGCAAACTTCATAACCGGACAGGTCCGGCAGCATCACATCTAAAACAACCAGGTCGGGTGGACAATCACGAGCAGTATCCAGGGCTTGTTCACCGGTGTCGGCAGCAATTACTTCAAATCCCTTGTAAGTCAGGCCGCGCCTGAGAAACTCGGTGATCTGAGGTTCATCATCTACCACCAGTATCCTCTTCATATAGGTTTCAACCTTACTATTTAATTTAGGCCAAGAAATAAACTCACCAACAGTGAGGCTGCAAGTCCATGCAGCAATTTGCATGCCTTGAGTACTTTCAAGACCCTTTGCTACTCTACAGTAGTACCCAGTTCATCTTTGTGATAATTATAACAGAATAATGCAAGAAATTCTCTATGAGCAGTATGTTAAACAAAACTATAACAAAGTTCTTATGTAGAGAGCGAGTGAGAAAGACAGTAATAAAATTTTGTTTCTAATCTACAACTGAACATTAGAATAAAGTAAAAATAAAATTTCATCAAGTGACATTACCGCTATTTAGATTAGAAAATAAGCTTTTTTTGATTGGATTCTATTATAGATGATCAGTAGAGAGAAAGATTTTAACAAAGATGCCAAAACAAAGATCGCCGCGGGAAAAAGCGGAAAGAAGTCAAAAAAAAGCTCATCCTTGATCTAATCTCAGGATGAGCTGTTATGCCAGACAGATTTTCAGGAGATACGAGCTTTGATCGAGCCCATTTTACCGTTCTGGTAATCCCGGAAAGCCTGGTAAATCTCTGCCTCGGTATTCATTACGAAGGGGCCATAACGGGCTACAGGTTCGTTAAGAGGTACGCCGGCCAGAAGGAGCACGCTTAAAGGTTCTGTGGCATCCGCAGGATTACTGAAGGAAACTTCCTGTCCATCAGGGGCGAAAAGGACCATTTGCCCGTCACCGGCGCGAGTATCACCAGACTGGGCTGTTCCATCAATTATGTAAACAAAGGCATTATATTCTGCCGGAACGGGTTGCGTAACATGGGCGCCGGGTTGCAGAGTGTAATGCAGGAAAATAATAGGAGTACGGGTGTCAATAACCGCTTTAGTACCCAGGGCCTCCCCGGCAATCACTCTGACCTTGACGGAGCCATCTTCGTTTCGCGCTTCCGGTATACGACTGGCCGGAATATCCTGGTACCGGGGCTGCATCATTTTGTCCCGCCGGGGAAGATTTACCCAGATCTGAAAGCCATGTACCCGACCGCCGTTCTGCATAATTTCATCGGCAGGCATCTCAGAGTGAACAATACCTGCGCCGGCAGTCATCCACTGGACATCGCCCGGTCCAAGTTTGCCCGAGTTCCCCTGCGAGTCACGGTGGGTATTCAGGCCATCCAGGATATAAGTAACCGTCTCGAAACCACGATGCGGATGGTCAGGCGCGCCCACTGCCTCGCCCGGTTTGTACACTACCGGACCGAGTTCATCCAGCATTAAGAAGGGGTCAAAATCGAGAAGCTCGCGAGTGGGAAAGGGCCGGGTTACTACGAAACCACCGCCTTCAAGGGTCCGTACGCTGGTAACAACCCTTTCTACCGAGCGACTTTTGGTGGTATCAGTTAGCATCGTCATATCTTTTAAACCTTCTATATGATCTCTATATAATGGCAGTTACAGGCAAATGTAAGCCGCCATAGATTTTATGTAATAACTAAGTTTATTATAAGTTAACCTACTTTCTGTAAGTAAGCTTACAACAGTAGCCATAATTTGTCAAGAGTAATATCTATAAAAAAGACCGGGGAAGCTTATCTCTTCCCCGGCTATATTCGACAAAAACTACTTTCCGGTTGGTTGTTTAACCGGCGCTTGCCAGAAAATAGCCAGTTTTGCAGTAACAAGCTGGCGAGTTTCCTCGGTGTGCGCTTCTGTCAGACGAGAGATGAAGTAGGCATAAGCCAGGATCAGCAGCATTAACCCGAAAGCAAGACTGATATTCAGTAAGGTCGGTTCCAGCAGCCTGCCGCCTGAAAAATTCCTGTACGCTGCGCTAAAGAAAAAGAGCACAGGGGTATGCACCAGGTAAAGGGTGTAAGAGAATCCGGAGAGCCATTTGCCACCCCGCGCATAAAGGTCAGGCTGTCCATTCTCCACGTTTAGAGGAGAAGTTGATTTTGCGGTATGCAAGAGAAGGTAGACAAACAATCCCATAGCCAGCGCAACCAGAAAACCGGGCCAGGGATACCAATCTTTAGCGAGGCGGCTAAAGAGTAGCGTAGCCAGGAGGAAAATAAGGCTGGCCGCTAAAGCCAGTTTGACTTTCAAACCGCCCTCTTTAAGAAAAGCGGGCACCGGCAGCACTACCACCGCAGCGCCAGTCAGCCACATCAGAAAGAAGAGGGAAGTTTCGGAGCCGACCAGTAACATTATGCCGATAAATAAGGCGGCGGCTCCCACTCTTTTCACATAAGTGGAACCTGACAGAAGGGCTATCAGGCCCAGGGGGAAAAGCATATAGTACCAGAACTCGTAGCTAAGACTCCACAGAGGGTCATCGGAGCCAAAGGGGCCTACAATCGGCCCGAAAACGCCGGTTATGCGTTGCAAAAAGAAGATATTCCCGGCGGCATGTTCCAGGTTAAAGCGCTGTAAGGCAGAAGTGCCGCTGGCCTCGACCACACTATAGTTACCCGTTCCCCAGAGCGACATGCCCAGTGTGTCCCAGAATATACACAGCAGGATAGCCGGGATAAGCACTAACCACAGGCGGGTAAGCCGGGCAATCAGGTAAGCTCTCCAGGTCCAGCGGCCTGATTTCATGGCTTTGAGGACACTTAGCCCGATAAAGAGACCGCTTAAGACAAAAAAGACCCGTACCGCTTCGTTACCAAAACCGCTAACCAGATAAAACCCACTCAGGAGAGGGTTCGGATGGGCTACTTCCTCGTAGTTGACAAAGAGATGCTGGCGAGTATGCTGGACCAGCACCACTACCGCCGCCAGGCCCCGAATCCAGTTCAAATGATCAACAGCCAACCCCTCAATTTTCACAAGTTTAAGGTCTTTAACCATAGACATAACTTGACTCCTAACAGGCAGAGCTTCCTTGCTTGCTGCCCGGGCTTGCACGTTAGTGTGTTTTAAGCACGATAAAATAACCGGCAATAAAGCCAATTCTTTATTGCGCGCTAACTACACCGACAGAGGTAGAATAATCACGGCAAACAGCGCAGGACAGAGGGAGGATGTAAGCTTGCCGATAGTTAGTAAAACCATTCAGAGCTGACATAAATTAAAGACGTGAAAAGTTACCCTGTTGACAGGATTAACTAGAATAGAAAAGTTTTAATGAACCAAATTCTTTTTGGTGATGCTTTGCTTGTTGTTAAAGTTTAGCTACCGGTTTAGCGTTAAAGTTAAGAGGCAACGAGAGGAATATATAGAATGTACCGGCGGCAGATATTTAAAAGATATAAAATTGACAATTTACAACAGTTTTAACTAAAAATAATTTAATATAGTTTGGCTATAAAGTCAAGGGTTGAGGAGAATTCATACAATAACTATGTTAATTGACCATGTTCTGGTTTTAGTGTACATTTGAACCCGAAAGTATCAAAAGAAATCGCCACTTAAATTCATTACCAAAGAGGGTTTCGTGATGGCCGAGGAGACTACAGAGGTTAAACTTCTGCGCATCGAAAACATGGCTAACCGTGGGCTCAAACACGCCGCTGCGCAACTAAGCCGTTTAATTCTAGAAAAAGAACCTAAAAACTTTGATGCCCTGGTATGGTTGGCCCGTACCACTACCCAACCGGATGAAGCCGAAAAAGCCTTGCAGTTAGCGGCACAATTGCGGCCAAACGACCCCGCCGTACAGGAATTGATGGCCGCTCGCACCAGTACAAATCCCAATCTTGCGAATGGCCCGGTTCCGATCAATCCCTACGTCTCCAATTATGCCTCTGCCGGAGCAGGCGCGGCCAATCCCGTTAATGGTATTCCAACCTATGCGCCACCCCCGCCGGGAAACAATTTCCCCCAGGCCCCCGTGCCGCCGCAATGGTCCTACACTCCGGGAAACCCGCCTGCCTCCTCCTATGATTACCTGCAAAACCTGACTTCGTCGGTGCAGGCGCCTCCTCCTCCGGTAGCGCCGCCGGTAAACCGGACTAAATCGTCTTCAAAGGGCGGCTTACGGGTCTTTGGAACGATTATCGGATTGTTATTGCTGTTAGGCGGGGTAGCCCTGGCGGTTTACTGGTCGCTGAATGTGCTCGATTATAATTCCGATCTTTCCCAGCCCGGTAGCTCGCTGCTCGGTCAGATTAAAACTATTGAGGGAACCGGTTCAAACTGGAAGTTAGTGGCCGATGTGCAGGGCCAGCCAGAACGCACTTTTAGCATCAGCGAGCAAATGTTCAAAACTCTTGAACCACTGATTCGCGACTCGCAGAAGAAAGATGCCCTGGCTCCTAACGAGGTTAAACTGGTAGTGAGCCCGGGCGGACGGCTGTTAACCGTAAACGTGGTTAAGCCCAATACCGGAACGGCTACTAATACCAGTTCAGGCCTGCTGGGACTGGGTCAAATAGCCGATTGGAGTATCACGGTAGGGGGAGTGCTACTGGCCCTGGCCGGTCTGTTACTGCTGGCGCGTTCGCTCTCCCGGTCCCGCGCCTGAAAAGTTAACCGGCGCTAAAGGATTAAAGTTCTTTTGATGGCAGTCTGCTCCTGAAATTTTTTGGAAAAAGCGGTAACCATCAAAAGAACTTTTTTAATCCAGGCGGGCGCGGGAAGCTTTTAAGCCTGCGCTATACTTTTCCTGCCACTCCGGTATTTTACCCCGTATTTTATCCAGCTTTTGCTGGTATGACTCTTCCAGCTAAATCCCGTAAGCATTACAGACTTCCAGCAGGCTGAAAAGAACATCCGCTACTTCATCCCGCAGTTTCTCCCGCGCTTCCGAGCGGCCGTATATTTCCAGGTCCATAATCTCTTTAACCAGTTCACCTAACTCTTCCACCAGGCCCAGGGTTGCCCCCACCCGGGGATGTTTCAGTTCATCGCCCAGCAGTTCGGCGGCTTCGCGCTGGCGTTGGGCCAGGCTAAGGCCAGGGGTATTCTCTTTCTGATTTAGTTCTGCCACAGCTTACGCGGTTTCCTTTCACTATAAATCTGATATAAAGCTTAAAAGGCCTCTCCAGGGTATCAGCCCGGAAAGGCCTATTATAGCAACAACCTCTATTGAATGGCGTAAGTAATCGTAACGCGAACACCGACAGTCAGGTTGCCGGGGGCGAAGCCGCCTTCACCTTTGCCGCCCCCCATCTGAGGCGGGTAGTATCCGCCCGGGTCTTCAGTTACGGTTATGACCGGGCCTGCCTGTAGATTCAAACCTCGCGCAATCGCCTCCGCTTTAGGCCTGGCCTGCTTGACGGCCTGTTCCAGGGCCTGGGCCCGCAGGGCGCTGTCGTCTTTAATCCCGTAGCTAAGACCGCCCACCTGGTTGGCCCCGGCTTTGGTCGCTACATCCAGGGCTTTACCGCCTTTACTGAGATCGTTTATGGTGATGTTCAGGCTGACGTAGGCCCGGTAACTGGCGGGTTGAGTGCTCGGCAGACCGTCTTTGCCGGGAGGATTGACCGGATAAGCATTTAGGCCGGAAGTTTGAATATCCTTATCAGGAATCCCGGCATCAACCAGGGCTTTACGAATATTCTCGCCATTGGCTTTCGCCTTATCAAGCGCTTCACCGGCACTCGCCGCCTGCACTTCTGAACCGACATTCAGGTATGCCACGTCCGGGGCCGCCTGGACCTGCCCAACCGCATTTACCGTAATCAAACGAGGAGTAGTAATGGTTGCAGGCGAGGGTGCGGTATCCGCCGCAGTAGCAGGGGCGGTTCTGGCAGGTATGGCGGCGGTAGTGGTAGCAACACCGGTTGTAGGAACAGCCTGTGTAGGAGTGGGTGAAGCGGTTTCAGCCTGGACAGGACTGGCTTTTGGCCCGAGGCTTACTAAAATTGCGCCTGCCATTAGCACAGTGATCAAAAAGAGACTGGCCAGTCCCACCATGCTGCGGTTCCATTTAGACTGAGGCACTTTGCTTACTCCTTTCTGGCGGTGCTATCCGGTACTTCAATTACTGGAGTATAACCGCTAAATTTATAGCTCTCTCGTCTAATAAAATTCCAAAAAACCTTTTTAGTTACGTGGTTTTAAAAGCGGCTGGCAAAATCTTACCTGGCTTTAACCTTAGTGGCTTTAATAGACAATTTAGTGGCAAGCAAACTGCGACATTTTAAGGTTGAAGATTGAGTCGAAAGAGAGATTTGCAAGCGGGATGGATTGGTAGAAATTCAGTAAGGCCACCGGAATATTGCTGTTAGAAAATCAGGCGGGTATCTTCATAGAGGTTTACAGGGATGCTAAGATAGTATGAATGTAAGGAGTTTTAAGCGGGTGCAGGATAAAAATGCTATGCCAAACTGGTACGAAATCGCTCATCAGATATTGTCGAACTGTAAGGAACTGGCGAACCGGGTAGAATACTGGGGTAATAAAATGTACCTGACCGATACCGATTGGGCTACTTTAGAAGGCTTTCAAATTGTGCTGGACCGCGCCACCGAAGGAGAACTTTACTCTTTAAGAATGGCATCCGGTATGACTGACGAACAATTTAATGTGTTGCACGAGCTTTATCGATTAAAGAAACGAGCGGCTTAGTCAAGCTTACTCAAGACCGAAACAAACCCCTGGCGGAATTGCCGGGGGTTTTTAATTCTCACATGTTTAATCCAGGGTTTGGACAACCGAAAAAGTAGAGCTAGTACTCTTTTATTATCTTTGCGGGATTCCCCACTACGACAGTCCTGGGCGGAACCGCTCTGGTTACAACGCTGCCCGCGCCCACGACCGCATCATCGCCGATACTGACTCCCGGCAGGATAATACTGCGATTACCGATCCAGACCCGGTCGCCAATTTTTACCGGTTGCGATTCGGGCATACTATTCAGATCTTCGATCCTGTGAAAATGATTGTCCAGGATCATTACCTGGGTGCCAATCATGCAGTCCTCACCAATTTCGACCAGTTCGGTACTGCCTATATCGCAGCCATAGTTGATAAAAGTGCGGGCGCCGATTTCCAGTTTGGCGCCAGGCTTAACGACAATAACAGTACGAGCAGCCCGCGACAGGATCAAAACGCGCTCGCCGATGTTTATTTTGCCCTCGTTAGAAACGAAGGCCCGGCCTTCCAGGCGGGTCCAGCGGCCTACTTCACAACTTTTTCTGAAGTGCCAGAGAGCGTTTAACCACCAGAGGATTTTCAGGAGAGTCAGTAAGGGTTGCCGGTAATAATCTTTAATAGGTCTTGGTAATTTGGAATCGTTTGAGACGTTCTGAGCTTCGGATAGATCGATTTCGCGCATGGAATCTGTTATAACCTTTCAACAGGGCAGAGTTTGTATGTTAAAAATATGGAGGAGCCGAAAATTAAAGAAAGCCGCTTTTGAAGCGGACTTTCACAAATTCTACCACACTTTATATTTTTAAGCATAGCAAAAGGCTACTTAATGAAGAGGCCAGGAACTAGTGTAGTGATTTGAGGCGGTTCTTTTTGCTGGTCTGGGCCGCTTTTTTGGCTTCGTTTTTCAACCGCCACTCACGCAACGCCTCAACCTGGGCTTCATCTTCCTCCCGCTGGCAGGTTAAGGCCCAATCGCTAATGTAATGAGATGTTGATTGATTTGTCTGTCCGGTAAACCAGCGTATAACACCTGTCATGGTTAAAAGTCCTATAAGATACAAAATTAACATCAACATACAACTTATTCCTGCGTCATCAACCAGTAAGGTCTAAAGTTATTATATGGTATTCAAAGTCTTCTTATAATCGCCCAATAGTATCAATTTTTTGCTAGTACTTTTGAATACCGCCAGTACTCTCTAACTGGCCCTGATCAAGTCCTTCCCCCCCGTCCTGAAGCTAAATTTTGCTTTCTGACGGTCTATTCTCTAAGTTTATATAATCATAAACTGTTCCACGATTTATTCCGTTAAGGCTAATTATTATTCTTATGCTATGTATTTGGGCGGGCAGGCAAATAGAAAGCCTGTAGCGTGGCTCTCTTGAGCTATTTATGGGATAATAAAAATAGAGTTTGATAGTTTACCTGTAGAAAACCTCTCCGGTTCATTTCTACTTCTAGAAGTTCATCTTAATGGCAAAAACAAGCAATCAGAAAAAAATAGCTCCAACTGTTTCGCTGGGCATCTGGGGAAACGACCTTGTTTTGCGCACCGGCCTTTCTGAAGACCCGGCCGGGCCGTACCTGGACCTCTTTGCAGCTTTAACCCAGGCTTTCCCGCAAATCGAGTTTGTGCGGGACGATAAGCGCCATCTTTTGCGCTGCCTGCCGATTTATTTCACACGCTTACGCGAATGGTTGCTGGAAGCGGTTAAAGCCGGTCGCTATGCCAACTTACAGCTCGATTTTAATCCGCAACCTGCGCTCGATTTTGACCCGCAGCTTAAACTGGCTGCGCGCGAGTACCAGAGCGAAGCGCTGGAAGCCTGGACCAAAGCAGGCGGGCAGGGGGTAGTAGTGCTGCCGACCGGCGCCGGGAAAACGTTCGTGGCGGCCCTGGCGATTGCCCGCATGAAAGTTGCGACCCTGGTAATTGTGCCGACCATTGATTTACTTTTGCAGTGGCAGAGCGCCTTGGCTAACTTTTTTGGCCTGCCTGACAAAGAGGTTATCGGGGTTTTTGGCGGCGGCAAACGCGAATTAAAGCCGCTGACTATCATAACTTACGATAGCGCCATTATTCACGCCCGCCACCTGAACCGCTTTGCCATGCTGGTCTTTGATGAGGCCCATCACTTACCGGCGGAAAGTTACCGCTCGGCGGCGGAAGGTGCGTTTGCGCCCTACCGCCTCGGCCTGAGCGCCACGCCGGAACGGGCCGATAATTTACACCATCTACTGGAGCGCCTGATCGGGCCGGAAATCTACCGGCGCATGCCCGGCGAACTCACGCGCCAGAACTTCCTGGCGGCTTACCGGGAGCAGAAAATCCTGGTGGAACTAAACGCGGAAGAGCGCGACGAGTACGACCGCCTGATGGAAGTATATAAGAAGTACATCAACAAACAGCGCTTCGCCCGCGGCGGTTACAGCCGCTTCATGGGGGCCAATCAACTTTACCAGGAAATGGTCTACCGCAGCGGGCGAGACCCGCAGGCGAGGGCGGCGTTGCTGGCTCACCAGAAGGCCCGCCAGCTTTCTTTTAATGCCGAGGCCAAATTGCATGTGCTGGAATCGCTGCTGGAACAGCACCGCGACGATAAAGTGATTATATTCAGCGAATTTAATAGCGTGGTAGATGAAGTAAACCGGCGCTATTTTATCCCCTCTATCACTTATAAAACCCGGGCGGACGAGCGCAAAACTATTCTGGAACGCTACCGTTCGGGGCAATACAGCAAACTGGTCAGCGGGCGGGTGCTGAACGAAGGGGTTGACGTGCCGGACGCCAATGTAGCAATCGTGATCAGCGGCAACGCCACCAGTCGCGAGTACATTCAACGCCTGGGGCGCGTGCTGCGTCCCAAGGCCACCCAGGCTACCTTATACGAACTGGTCAGCGATGAAACCGGGGAAGTAAGCGCGGCCCGCCGCCGTCGCCAGGGTGTTAGCAGCAAAAAGAGTAAGACCGAGAATTAAGTATGCCTTTATCCTTAGACGACCTGCGAAAGAAAACGAGCGTCAGCCGCCGCGACAAACAGCGCTTTGTCACCCCTATCCTGATCGAAACGGCGGAAGAGCGCGAACTGGCCTTTGATTTCTGCCGTTATTTCGCGGAAGTGGCCGCGCACGCCAAACGCCAGCGGGATTTTTCAGAACA
Source organism: Chloroflexia bacterium (assembly GCA_036261665.1). GTDB lineage: Bacteria > Chloroflexota > Chloroflexia > Chloroheliales > Chloroheliaceae > 54-19. Next base: position 25,098 of record DATAKM010000020.1, on the reverse strand, counting down.
ATACCTGATTGAAAGAGCGGGCGGCGACTTCAAACTGGCGCGGGGCCTGATTTCAGCCATGCTCGGGTTTTATACCTGGGAGAGCGAAAGCTTTGACGAGCGCCTGCCTGCCGAAGATTTTGCGCGCCTGCAAGAGATGGGCCTGGCCCGCCCTGGCGCTTTGCGCCTGGCTCTCTATGACTATGTAAACAGTGGGGAACGTTCCGGCTTTGTAACGAGTAGAGAACGGGCCGAAGTGCTGGAACTTTTCGCGGCAGGTGTCGGGCTGGAACCCGAACTGGTAGATGAACTGCTCTACCTGGACGCGGAAGAAAATGCCCTGCTTAAACTGCGTACCCGCCAGGATGGCGAGTCTTACCGTTCTCCTACCGCCGATGAAGTGGTGCGGCGCTATAACCGGATGGCGGTGGAAGCGCTGCTCTATAACGCTACGGAGATTATTTTTAGTTTCGGGATGACCCTGCCCGGCCTTTTAATCAAACGGATCGGCTACTATTCAAAGGAATTTCAGATTCCCTTCGACCTCGATTATAATGCTTCCGGTGAAGTGCAACTGCGCCTCTATGGGCCTGCCCAGGCTTTCGGCCCTCCCACCAAACATAGCGAACGCCTGGCGCGCCTGACTTTTATTATCCTGGCGCTGGCTCGGCGCGTAGCCGCCTCTGAAAACGGCGCTGCCACTGAAACTTTTAGCGGCCCAAGAACCTCAGTCCTGGAACCAGCGCCGGGCGGCAGGAAGAAAAGCGCTACCAGTCCTGCGCAGGTAACGGACAGGCTGGCAAATCTGATCCATTCGGCCACAGCTCAGGTTTATATCCGGGATAAAACTTTCTACTTTAATGTAAGCGCCGTGGCGCAGTACCTGGCGCCCGCCGAGAAGGTAGAACTGGAGGAAATAGCGGAGGAAGCGCAGGAAGAGGCAATGCCGGAGAGCGGCAGTAATCTGGCCCTCCACGAAGCTACCGTACCTTATACCGTGGCAAAACCTTTCGATACGGCGGCTTACTTCAAGCAGAAAGAAGCCACTCGCCGCGAGTTTGATAGCGCGGTGGAAGCTGATTTTTACCAGGAATTTGTGGCCCTGGCGCGAGAAGGTCATACCGCCGGGTGGCAAATCGAGCGCGAACCGGACGCGATTGCTCTGCCGCACCACAACCTGATATTTATACCCGATTTTGCCTTCCAGCGAGGTTCGGAAAGGGTTTACCTGGAAGTAATAGGTTTCTGGACGCCGGAGTACCGCAATCGCAAGCTGGAAAAACTGGAAAAGTTAAAGCGCTATGGCGATTACAAGCTGCTGCTGGCAGTAGCCCAGGAACTGAAAGCCGAGTTCAATGAAGGGCCGCACGGAGAGAAACGCGAATTACATTTCCCGGCGGTCTATTACAAGAACCGGTTGCGGCCTACCGAAATAGTAACGCTGCTTCAGAAAGAGTATGATGACCGGGCCGGACGGCTTGAACTGGTAGGAGCAGCCCGGAGCGGAGTAGAAAGTTTGCTGGTAGAGCAGGGTTTTGTGCCGGAGCGCGAGCTTTACGGGCTGTTACAGGTTTATAATAAGACTGAACTGCTGGCGGCGTTGATGAAGCTGGAAGCGAGCGCCGTTTACGCCGAAGGCTATGGCCTTTGCTCCGAGCTTTATTTACAGGCCTCCGGCGCTGCGCTGGAAGATAGCCTGAACCGGCAGGAGCGGTTGAGCCTGGAAGAAGCGGCGGCGGCTTTGAGCATCGCCGGATTAACTGTAGATACCCCGGCGATTGAAGCGCTGGTGAATGTGCTACCTGGAATAGAAGTAAGTCGCCCTTCGCTTTTCGAGATTTACGTGCAGCGCGAAGGTACGGCCCTGGAAGTGCCGCTTATGGCTATGCCTGTTCCCAAAAGTCGCCGGGCGCGGCGTTAGCACCGCGATAAGTGAGGAAAAATGAGTGAACCTGTAGCGCCTGCGCTACCCTCCGCCATCTTTGAACGCCGGGTCATCCCGGCCTTACGCAATATCTCTGACCTGCCGGTAGCGCTCGACCTGGGCCTTCCGGCAGTTATCATGCTGAAAGGCGATATTTTTGAACTCGAAAAGCTGGTCAATGCCGCCCAGAACCGTCTGGGAGTACTGGTGCATATTGATCTGCTGGAAGGGATTGGCCGGGATAAGGCCGGTCTGGCCTACTTGCAGCGCCAGTTCGCCGTTACAGGGGTAGTCAGTACGCGTACCAGCCTGGTAAAAGAAGCCCATAGCCTGGGCCTGCTCTCCATTCTGCGCCTCTTTGTTCTCGACTCTACGGCTTATTCTACGGGCATACACCTGGTCAATTCTATTAACCCGGACGCGGTGGAAATGCTGCCGGGAGTAGTAGTACCCTATATAAAAGACCAGCTTACCAGCGACATCAAAAAACCGGTGATCGCCAGCGGCCTGATTCGCACCACCGAAACCCTGCGGGAAGTGCTGGCGGCGGGGGCTTCCGCCGTTTCCACCAGCAAGGTGGATTTATGGCATTACCGGCCTTAACAAAACTTGTGGAAATGAAAAAGCCGAGGCAGTGCCCCGGCTTTTTTTGTTCTGTTAAATCTACCTAGCGCCCTTTGAACTCCGGTTTGCGCTTTTCGAGGAAGGCAGTTACGCCTTCGCGCTGGTCTTCGGTGCCGAACAGGCTGATAAAACCGAGCCGTTCCAGGCGCAGGGCTGCTTCCAGGTTCAGGTCCGCTCCCTGGTCCATCACCTGTTTAACCAGCTTGAGCGTGAAGGGTGGTTTGGTAGCCACTTTGCCTGCCCATTTTTTGGCTTCCTCCATCAGGCTGTCGGCGGGCACAACCTTGTTGACCAGGCCAATCCGGTAGGCTTCCTCGGCGTTGATCGGTTCGCCCAGGAAGACCAGTTCTTTAGCCCGGCCCAGGCCAACCAACCGGGTCAGGCGCTGCGTGCCGCCCGCGCCCGGATAGATGCCGACGTTGATTTCGGGCTGGCCGAACTTGGCGCTATCCGCCGCTATGCGCATGTCGCAGGCCATGGCCAGTTCGCAGCCCCCGCCCAGCGCATAACCTGCCACCGCCGCGATAGTGGGCTGGGGCATTTCGGCCACTGCGGTCCACATATCAACCCCTAAATTGCGGTTATACATGTCCACCGCCGAAGCCGTCTGCATTTTGCTGAGGTCTGCGCCCGCCGCAAAAACTTTAGGACCACCGGTAATGATAATGGCGCGGACGCTTTCATCCCCGCGGATATCATTCAGCGCCTGAACCACCTCGCCGGTCAGGTCAGGGCTAAGCGCATTCAGTTTATCGGGCCGGTTAAGAGTAATAATAAAGGTAGTGCCCTCTTGCTCGGTCTTGATATATTGATACTCCATTGTATTGCGCTCCTTGTTTTTCGCTCAAGCTGACTTTACAAAGAAAGAGAAGACTCTACTCCGAGGCCATCATCCCCAGGATGTGATAGCCGTTGTCTACAAAGAGAATTTCGCCTGTCACGGCCCTGGACATCTGGCTACCCAGGAAGACCGCTACGTCTCCAACTTCGCTGGTATCCACGTTCCGGCGAAGCGGGTTGATCTCCTTGACGCTTTCCAGCATTTTGCTAAACCCGGCTACCCCGCCCTGAGCCGCCAGGGTCTTAATCGGGCCAGCCGAGATAGCATTTACCCGGATATTGCTCGGGCCAAGCTCATTCGCCAGGTAGCGAACATTAGCTTCGAGGGCCGCCTTCGCCACACCCATTACATTGTAATTTTTGACTACCCGTTCGCTGCCCAGGTAGGTCAGGGTGATAACGCTACCGCCGCCCGCCGCTTCCAGGAGCGGTTTGGCCCGGTTAGTGCAGGCGATCAACGAATAGCTGCTGATATCGAGGGCAAGCTGAAACCCGCTGCGAGAGGTGCTGGCAAATTCGCCGCGCAGGTCCTCGCGGGCTGCGAAGGCTACCGCGTGAACATAGACATCCAATTTACCGCCAAAGGTCTCTGACACCTGGCTGAAAACCTGATCAAGCTCCGCATCGTTTTGCACATCGCAGGGACCGATCAGGGTCGGTTTGCGTTCCAGGGTAGCCGCCAGCTTTTCAACATTCGAGCGCAGGCGTTCATTCTGGAAAGTCAGGATAATATTAGCTCCGGCTTCGCTAAAAGCTTTGGTGATACCCCAGGCAATACTATGTTTATCAGCCACGCCCATAATAAGCGCATTTTTTCCCTCAAGCAGGTTTGGCAAGGACTCTCCCCTTTCATATCGTTAAACAATTATTTCTACAGGTCACACACTTCAACCACTATTTTCTGGCCGGTAGTTTCTCAAAGTACTTCAAGAAACCTTTGTTAAGCATATTGCCACCATCCAGAGTCAGGCAGGTGCCGGTAATGTAGGAGGCGTAATCGGAAACCAGGTAAGCGGCAGCGTTAGCGATCTCCTCGACATTACCGAACCGGCCCAGCGGCACTTCTTTAGAGATAGTGTCTACCAGGTCACCACCGCCGAAAAGCTGGCGGGTAGTGTTTTCGGTCGCCACCGGGCCGGGCGCAATGGCGTTGACCCGAATATTATGTTTGGCCCACTCGACCGAGAGCGATTGGGTCAGGCTCATAACGCCCGACTTGGCAGCGGCGCTGGGAGCGGTGCCGGGACCGCCGGTCCAGACGTAGGTGGCAATAATATTGACAATTTTGCCGCCGCGTCCCTGGGCAATCATCTCGCGGGCTGCCGCCTGAGTGCAGAACCATGTGCCGTTCAGTACAATGCCGATTACGGCATTCCAGGCATTGGGCGATAGATCTTCGGCCCTGGCGATAAAGTTCCCGGCAGCGTTGTTAACCAGGATATCCACGCCGCCGAAATGCTCTTTGGTTTTCTCTACCATCGCCGTGACCTGCGCCATATCGCGCACATCGGTTTGAACGGCCAGGGCCTGTCCGCCCTGGGCCTCGATTTCGGCTACCGCCGCTTCGAGATTTTCCAGTTTGCGGCTGGCTACCACGATTTTAGCTCCCAGTTGGGAAAAGTTCAGGGCCATAGCTTTGCCCATCCCGGTTCCGCCCCCGGTAATGATGGCAACCTGACCTTCCAGCGACCCTGCCGGTAACATTGGCTGCGTAGACATCTCTCCCTCCTCGTTGAGTGGTTACTAACTGCTATTTCTTAATTTCTGGTTCCTGCGATTAGACCTTTGTCATGCTGACTTAGATTAACCCCCGCTGCCCCCTGTCTGCGCGCCTGGTTCGGTCATAGAGGCCGGGTCAAGCAGCTTATCGAGCTGATCTTTGGGCAAGCCCGCTTCCTCGTAAGCTACTTCACGCACGGTCCGGTTGGTCGCCAGGGCTTTTTTGACAATCGAGGCCGTCTTGTCGTAGCCGATTACCGGGGCGAGCGGAGTGGCCAGCAATACCCCCTGCTCCAGCATTTTCGGCCCCATATCGGTGGCCTTAATGCCATCCACGCACTGGCGAGCCAGGTTGTAGCAGGTATTGGTCAGCAGGCGAATACCTTCCAGCAGATTATAGGCGATCAGCGGCATCATGACGTTAAGTTCAAAATTGCCGGACTGCCCGCAAATGGTGATGGCGCTATCGTAGCCGATAATCTGAGCCGCTACCATGGTGGCCGACTCGGCGATTACCGGGTTGACTTTACCTGGCATGATCGAGGAACCGGGTTGCACGGCAGGCAGCAGAATTTCACCAATACCGGCACGCGGCCCGGAAGCCATCCAGCGAATATCATTGGCAATTTTCATCAGGCTGACGGCGATAGTCTTGAGCGCGCCGCTGGTAAAGACCGCGCCATCCAGGGCATTCTGGGACTGGAAATGGTTATCGCTCTCTTTAATCTCAAGGCCAATCCACTCGCTTAACTTGGCCAGTACCCTGGTCGCAAATTCAGGGTGCATATTCACGCCCGTGCCCACAGCGGTGCCACCCAGGGCTACTTCGCTCAACTCCCGGCGGGCATCGTTCAGGCGATACTGGGCGCGCTCAATCTGCCCGGCATGGCCCAGGAACTCCTGGCCCAGGCGAATGGGGGTAGCGTCTTGCAGGTGGGTGCGGCCCGTTTTAATAATATCCCATAGCTCTTCAGACTTCTTACGCAGCGAGTCTTCAAGGGTGCGCAAGGCCGGGCGTAAATCCTGTTCAAGAGCGATCAGGGCGCTCAGGTAGAGCGTGGTCGGGATCGTATCATTCGAGGACTGGCCCATGTTTACATGATCATTGGGATGGACCGGGCTTTTATCGCCAGGTTTGCCGCCCAGCAGTTCATTTGCGCGGCTGGCGATGACCTCGTTGACGTTCATATTGGTGGAAGTGCCTGACCCGGTCTGGAAAACATCAATCGGGAACTGGTCCGCGAACTCGCCCTTTTCAATTTCGCCGGCAGCTTTTACGATAGCATCTCTGAGACGCGCATCCAGTTGGCCTAAATCAAAATTGGTTTCGGCGGCGGCACGCTTGAGCATAGCGTGGGTACGAACAAAACGCGGCGGCATACTATGGCCGCTGATCGGGAAATTTGAAATGGCGCGGGTAGTTTGCACGCCGTAATATGCTTCGGCAGGAACGGCCAGTTCTCCGATACTGTCCTTTTCCATTCTGGTAGGGCGACCTTGCCCGGCCTGTTTCTCCAGGTTTTCACTCATTATGCTGCGGCTCCCTTCTTTTATCTTCTGTCGCTTTTCTTCGAGCGTCTTTTCGAGCCTCTCTACTTAGCTTTTCTAAGAAAACACATTAGAACTGCTGGGAAATGCTGCATTCAACGCCTGGATTATAGCACCTTGCCATTTTTTCGTAAAAATTCACCTCTTATTTTCCTTTTTTGCTATCTATTAGCACTATAGAAGATTATAATGAATTTCAACCGATTATCTTATGGTCAGAATTATGAAAAAAGCGGTAAGATAATTACATATATCGAGTGCTTGCAAAGAAAATAGTTGGATTCGAATTCCTGGTAAGAGCTATAAGAACTAAATGACAGAAAGCAATTTTGGCACAAAGAAACAGACCATTAGCATTGTAACGCTGCTGGTTACCACCGGGCTGATGTGGTTCGGCTTTTTCATGCTGATTCCGCTGCTGGCCGTACATATTACTGACGATCTCGGGCTGGGAGCCGCCATTGCCGGGTTTGTGCTGGCCGTGCGCCAGTTTACTCAATTTGGACTGGGGCTTTTTGTGGCTGCCCTGGCGGACTGGGCCGGATATCGCCGCATGATTATGCTGGGAATGCTGGTCCGGGCGCTGGGTTTCTTCTGGCTGGCTTTTGCCTCCGATGTGCTTACGTTATCGCTTTCGGCGGCCCTGGCAGCGGTGGGAGGAGCCTTCTTCGAGTCGAGCAGCAAAGCGGCCATCGTAGCTCTATCCAAAGGTTACAAGCGCGAGACCATCTTTTCGCTTCTGACCACCATTGGTAATATCGGCATGTCAACCGGCCCTATTGCCGGGGTGGCGCTGCTTAAAGTAGATTTCTCCGTGGTAGGTATGGTCGCGGCCAGTATGTACCTGATAAACTTCCTGCTGGTCTGGATTTTCGTACCGGTGGTAGCCTCGACCGGCAACGGCAAAGGCGGCGTGAGCCAGATGTTCAGCAACCTCGGAGTAGTCTGGAATAACAAGCCTTTTGTCCTGATTACCGTTTTGATGGTCGGCTATTATTCGCTCTACTCTCAGATTAACATTACCTTGCCGCTAAAGGCCGAAAAGCTGACCGGGAACGAGGAGAGCGTGGGCCTGCTCTACGTCATCAACAGCGGGTTAGCCATCACGCTGCAAATCCTCTGCATGCGCTACCTGACGCGCTGGTTTAAGCCTGTGACCGTCATCGGAGTGGGTACGCTGGTAGCAGGCCTGGGCCTGCTGCTGGTCAGTTTTGTCTCCTCCTATCTCCTGTTGCTGGTCTGCCTGGTTGTTTATGCCCTGGGCCGTCTGGTGGTAGAGCCTATGTCGGCGGTGCTGGTTTCCAATTACGCCACAGAGCAGACAATGGCAAGTTACTTCGGCTTTAACTCGCTGGCCCTCGGTTTCGGCGGCGTCTTTGGCAGTTTCCTGGGCGGGTGGATGTTCGATTTTGGCCCGCAGCACGGCCTGGACAACCTTTGCTGGTGGTTCTTTGGTTTCCTGGGGGTGCTGGTAGCCGTGGGCGTGGTGATTTTCCAACGCAGCGAGAAACGCCGGGCCAACCTGGTAATCAGCACGGGTATGGAATCGGTGGTAGCAGCCAGCCCCGACGCTGATTGAATTTCATTGATAATTAGGAAAATAGTAATAGCAAGTTAAAGGAAACCGGGTGTTTCCTTTTTCGTTTTATACAGGATACTCGTGCTTGCTTTATCAGTAAGCGGAGTTTGAACTGTTCCTTGAAAATCGCATAGCTATAATTAACCATTGACAAAGCTTTTAAGTTCTACTATTGTTCCAGTGTCTATGAGCGGAACTGTCTGTCAGCCCTGATAATTATGTCAAATTGAATAATGCCCTTTTCCAGTCTTGCTGGATTCTGCTTTTACGCGGCATTTAATCGGAACTACTATCTGCTTGAAAGTTACCATATTTGCAGTTGCAACAAAGGAAAAACCAATGTTGAAATTTTCCCGGCCTTCTGCCGGTTATTTTCCACGCCTCGGTCTAAGCCTGGTTTTATTAAGTCTGCTGTGCGCCGGGCTTTGCCTGGCTCTTTTGTCACCCGCGCCCGGTGCCGCCCAGGCCCAGGCTCTCGGTAGCACAATCGGGAACGGAGCCGACTCTCCCTTTGGAATGAATGTCGGGAGCATCTCGCGCTATACCGCCAGCGGCACGGGCGATGATTACAGCCGCCCCATGACCCCGGCCAAAAACGCCGGGGTTAGCTGGGACCGCGAGGAAATTCGCTGGGACGTAGTTGAGCCGCGCCCCGGACAGTGGGATTGGCGCTGGACGGACAAGGGCGTTAACGCCGCCGTTTCGCGCGGCATCCAGGTGCTCGGGGTCTTGCAGTATAACGTGGACCGCAGCGCCGGCAATGCCCGGGTTTCCTTTACCATGCCCGACCTGAACGCCTGGCGCAACTATGTGGCCCAGGTAGTTACCCACTACAAGGACCGCGTGAAGTACTGGCAAATCTGGAACGAGCCGATGGACAATACTTATTTTGTCGGCCATGACCCGGTGCAATACGGCCATTTGCTGGCTACCAGCTACGATACGATCAAGGCGATTGACCCGGCGGCTAAAGTCCTGACTGCCGGCTTCGACCCGCCCGCCCAGGATTGGATGCAACAGGCTTTTGATGCCGGGGGAGCGCGCGATAAATTCGACATTATAGCCGTACATCCTTACGTGAACAGCCCTTACGTGCCGGGTGGCAGTCTCAGCCCAGAAAGTGTCTACTGGGTCAATACTTACCCTAATCTGGCCACCGGCTTCGCCGCCCGTAACGGCAATAAGCCGGTCTGGGCTACCGAGTTCGGCTGGAGCACCGAAAATACCGACGGCAAGCCGATTAAAGTTACCCCGGAAGAACAGGCTAACTACCTGACACGGGCCAGCATCATGGGGTTGAGCAGCGGTATTCAGAAGTTCTTCCCTTACCAGTTCGCTGATGATGCCCATAATCCGACCGACCGCTACGGCATGATTGGCCTGGACTGGTCTACCCCCAAACCGGCCTACAACGCCTACCGCAACATGGTGACGCGCCTGAGCGGGGCTGCTCCCCAGGGGCGCTTCGACCCCTACGAAGGCACTTCCGCCAACACGGTTCTCTGGAATTTTGAGAACGCCGGCGGCGGGACCGCCTGCGGGCCAAACAGCGGAAATAGCGGCTACTGGGGCTGCTGGGCTTCCAGCTTTGCCAACGTAACTATGCAAATTTCTGGCGAGAATGCCCATAGCGGGCAGGCCCTCAAAGTAAGCTACAGCTTTGGCAGTGGTACTAACGACCGCTACGTCAGCCTGATTCCGCCAGCGCTGCCGCAGTTAGGCTTCAATCCTACTAAACTGGGCTTCTGGGCTTATGGCGATGCCAATATGACCGAACTGCGCTTCCTGGTGCGGGACAGCGCCGGGCAGATGTTGTTCTACAATGTGGGCCGCATGGGAGCGCCTTGGGATGGCTGGCAGCGCTACGAGGCGCAGTTGGGCCGCCCGGTCTTCCCACAGGGCAATGTTTCGATTGCCTACCCTATCAAGTCTATCGAGCTTATCCTGGACGGCTGGCCGAAAGCCACCAGCTACAGCGGGACCGCTTACTTTGATGATCTCTACGCCGAAAACAGCCCGCCCGTCTACGATTACCGCTTCACCAAAAACGGCAAGACCCTGGATGCGGTGTGGGCTGACGGAGTCAACACTACCGTCGGGCTGGCTACTACCAGCACGCAGGCCACCGTTTACAACCGGGACGGCAGCGCCAGTACCATCAACGCCAGCAACGGGATGCTGAATCTTCCGGTAGGTCCTGCTCCAATTTATGTGGAGCATGTCGCGGCGGCCACCGCGACCCCGCCTGCTTCTAACCCCTCCGGGAGTTGCCAGGGAGCAGGCCAGGCCGGTTTACGCTCAAGGTTTAACCCGACCTGGGACCGCTACGATGACGCGGTTGCCAGCGGCAGAGTCAAGCGTAGCTGGATGTGGGGTCCAACGTCATACCGCTTCGTGCAGGAACCCTATGATGAAGCGCCGGGTGGTTGCCGGACGGTGCTTTACTGGGATAAGAGCCGCATGGAGATTACCAACCCCGGCGGCAATCCGGCGGACAAATACTATGTGACCAACGGCCTGCTGGCGCGGGAACTGGTCAGCGGGCAGATTCAGGTAGGCAATAACCGGGTGGTGCCTGCGCCGCAGGGAGCAGCCCAGATTCCGGCGGCGGGCGACCAGAATAACAACCCTAATACGCCTACTTACGCCGCGTTTGCCCGGGTTACAACCCTCAATAACGACCACCTGGCCGATAACAGGACCGGGGCAACGGTGATAGAAACGATTGACCGGAATGGCAACACGGGCACAAACGGCAGCCTGGGCGGATATAACGTCACACTGGCCAATTATGCCACGGTAACTCACCACAACATCGCCAACGTCTTCTGGAGCTTCATGAACAGCCGTGGTCCGGTTAAAGTTAACGGCCAGTACCAGGATGGTGACGCGGTGGATTGGATCTACAGTATCGGGTTGCCTTTGAGCGAGCCGTACTGGGCCAGAGTGACCGTGGGCGGTAAGGAGAAGGATGTGCTGATCCAGGTCTTTGAACGGCGCGTCCTGACTTATACCCCGTCTAACCCGGCGGGCTTTACAGTTGAAATGGGTAACATCGGTACTCACTACGCTGTTTGGCGCTACGGGCAGTCATAGAGGACAAGCGCAACAGCCAAAAGTAAAGAGAAGCTAGAAACAAGCTAAAAAGAGGCGAAGTAATTTCGCCTCTTTTTTATTAATGCTTTCAGTTCAGCATTTCCTGATCTGATTTGCGTTTATCCTTTTGTACAGACCTAAAGCGGGTTATCGCTTTAATTAAGCTTACAGCAAAATCTGTATATATTGTTGTCCAAAAATTCTACAAAATCATTAACCATGCTCTAACCTTTAGTATGCGTAATTATGTTCTGAATTTATGTCTAGAGTATTGACATCGTACACATGTTCTAGTAGAATATTTGTGCATATTGGTTCACAAGTATCAAAGAAGTACCCTTAGAACCGCTTTCCTGCTTGCGCCCTGGTACGCACCAGGCAGTTTAAAAGTAATACCAGGCATACGCGATGGAGAAGCCCCGACCTTCTGCTTACCATATTGCCTGTGGGTTGTTTACCCGGTGGTAGCTTTGGCATTTTATTTCACCGGGTTATAACCTGACAGGCCGGAACCAAGACACGAAATGAGGGAACCTGCTTAAATGCGCTCCTTACTTGACCACCAGGCCGATGGCATTGAATACACCTTGCACTCGCACGGCATTGAAGCGAGCGTAGTTGGGGGAAATATCTCGCCCCGGCTAATTCAATTTCATATTAAACTGGGCGCAGGGGTGAAGTATAACCGCGTGGCAGCCCTCTCCGACGAACTGGCCCTGGCCCTGGGGGTGGTTAATTGCCGGATAACTCGCGATGGATATTACGTGAAAGTGGAAGTGCCGCGTCCGGACCCGGTGGCTGTTCATCTTTTTCCGGTTATGCGCAATCTGCCGGGTGAACTGCCGCCCAATTCTCCGATTCTCGGCCTGGATGAGAACGGCGTACCGCTCCTGCTGCGCCTGGACTCGCCCGATATCGCCCACATCATGATCAGCGGTACCACCGGCAGCGGCAAAACGGTCCTGGCCCGCAGCATGATTGCCAGCCTGGCTCTTCAGAATCCGCCAGAAGATGTGCGCATGCTTTTGATTGATCCGAAAGGGCGCGGCTACCGCGACTTCAACGGGCTTCCCAACCTGATCTGCCCGGTCGTGACCGACCCGCAGGATGGCTTGCATCGTCTGCGCTGGGCCGTACGCCACATGGAAAAGCGCGACGAGAGCGGCGTTAGCACTCCCCTGCTGGTCATCTTTATAGACGAACTGGCCGATTTGATAATGGTAGGCGGCAAAGAAATGGAATATCTGGTTACGCGCCTGACCCAGCGGGGCCGGGAAGCCGGGATTCATGTGGTGGCCTGCACCCAGAAACCTTCCGCCAGCGTAATCGGAGGAATTGCCAAGAGTAACTTCCCGACCCGAGTAGTCGGCAAAGTCGTTTCGCCGGAAGATGCCAGGCTAGCCAGCGGGATGGCCGGGAGTGGCGCCGAAAAACTGATGGGCCGGGGCGATTTCTTGCTCTTTACCGGGGGCGAGACTACTCGCGTGCAATCGGCGCATATCAGTAGAGACGAAATGGTCCAGACGGTGGTGCACCTGGGTGGCGACCCTTATGTTGAAGAAAGCAATCCGCAAACCACTCGCGCAGCCCGGCCCGCAGCCCGCCAGGAAACTCGCCGGGTAGCGGAAAAACGTCCCGCTTACCAGTATGAGGAGTCTTACGAAGACGAGTTTGAGGAAGAGACGCCGGCTTATTTATCCCGGCGGGAATTCCGCTCGGCTGCCTCGAATGATTACGCTGTAGAAAAAGCGGGAGTGGCCGAACGGCTTGAGAATTACCGTAGCCAGATTGAGCAGCGCCGCCGGACGGTAGCACCTAAAGCTAACCCGCCTGCCCCTGCCGACCCGGATGACGAAATGGACTTTGAAGAACCGGCCCCGCCCGCCCCGCGTAGAACCCGCCAGGCACAAAGAGTAGCGGCGCCCGCGAAAACTAACAAGCTGGATTTGTGGGAAGAACTCTCCGGCGACCTGGAAGATTTTGAAGAGAGCGAGGAAGCGGCCCCCAGTTACCGGCCGCGCCCGCGGACCTCGCCAGGACCTACCCCGCCCGGTAAGCCCGGCAGCCCTGACAGCGGCAATGGACGTGATTTGATGAAAAATTTGAGAGAGCGTAGCAACTCATATAAAGTCAGTTCGTAGAGGAGTTTTTTAGGAATGAAGAAGTTATTTGCAAGCCTGATGCTGGGCCTCGGCGCTGCCCTGGGCGTATTTATCGCCATAGCCATGCCGCCCGGTGGCTGGGGCGTGGCGGTTGGCGTCGGACTGGGCTTGCTGGGCTGCTTACCGCTCTTGCTGGTCATGCTGATGTTGATTGGGCGCGGTTCGCTGGATCGCCGCCAGCAAACTTACCCGGAAGACCCGCAGCCGCAACCCGTAATTATTATCCAGCCACCGCTCATGCCGCAGGGCTACGAAGCGCCTGCCATGCCGGAAGGGGCTTATGGTTATGCGCCTTACGGCTATGTGGAGGCTCCCGAATATTACGCCTACGCCGAACCACCGCGCGCCTTTGCCCGGCCTGAACCGGAGATGTGGGCCGAGCCGCAGCGCCGTCTGCCGTCCCGCCGCCGTCGCCAGCACGAGCAGGCCTATTACCCGAGGCAGGATTACTACGAAGATTACTATGGAGAGGCCGGCGGCTACGAGGAGCAGTACTATTACGATACGCCGCAACCGAAGGCCGAACAGTACGATGCCTATTACGGAGCGGCCCAGGCTTTGCCCGAACAGGCCCGTTACGAACAGCGCGATGAGCTGCCGCGACCACGTCCTGCCACCCGCCGCGCGCGTCCAAACCCAACCTCAACCGCACCTCGCAAGCGCCGTCAAACTCCGCCCGATGATGTCGTTGATGCTGATTTCCGGGTTATCGGGAATAGCGATTAACTCTATGATGGTGAATTGAAAACATTACTACCAGTCTTAAAGCGGTAGAAGGGTAAGATTTCAACTCAAAAGAAAGGAGGCCATTCATGTACTTTGTATGGTACGATGACAATCCCGGGAAGACCGTTGGCGCCAAGATAGACGAGGCCATCTTGCGCTTCAAAGAACGCTATGGTCGCACCCCGGATATCTGTATGCTCAACGAGACTATCCAGCCCGCCGACTACGTAACAACCCTGGCAGCCAGGGGAGTGCGTGTTATGGCCGCCCGCAACGTTCCCCGCGACTATTTCTGGGTTGGTGTTGATGCCTGATAAAATATAAAGTAAAGGGCAGGCTTTGCCGGAGTTTCTTTTGAGAGATCCCGGCAAAGCCTTTTTTTATGCTCATAAGCAAAGTGGGTATTATTTAGTACTTCACAAAATGCCTTAAGTGTGCTAAAGTGCTTGCCTATCACGTTTATTATGAGTGTAGAGATTCACTCCGCTACCGGCTAAACCTCTCAAGGAGTACATTTACTTGAAGCGCATAAAGTACCACCGTTCATCTTATTCCAGGGCAAACCCCTTCCAAAAATTCTTAACCGGTTGCCTGTCTTTGTCGTTTCTGCTGGTGACACTTTCGGGCTGTATGGACCCGACTTCCACACCAGGAGCAGCTACCTCGCCCGGTAGCGATGTCGCCATTGTTCAGCCGACCGCCACTCCCGAGCCCACGGCTACCCCGACACCAACTCCTACACCTACGCCGACTCCCACACCGACACCCACTCCCAGCCCTACTCCGGTTCCGTTTGAGATTGCGACCTTACAAAAAGCGGCGTCTACCTTTAACCAGTACAGTAGCCTGCATTTCACCCTCGAAGTGCGCCAGGGTAAAGTCGAAGTGAACGGCGCGGAATTGAAAAAGGCTGACGGCGATTTGCAGAAACCGGACGCTTACCAATCAGCCGTAAAGGTTCATAATTTCTTTGGTGACTTTAATGTGCGCATTGTAGGCCTGAACGGCGAACAGTACATGACCGATCCTTTGAGCGGGAAGTGGAATCGTTCCAAGCCCGAAGAAAAACTTAACCTTGAGCTACTGCTGGACCGTAATTCAGGAGTAGGCTCAGCCATGCTGAAGATGCAAAATGCCCGCCTGGTAGGTACTGAAAATGTTGACAATGTTAGCGCTTACCATTTACAGGGAACGCTGGCGAAACAGGACGTAGCGCCTTTAACCTTTCAAGCCCTCGGCAAACGTGATGTAACTGCCGATGTCTGGGTAGCCCAGACCGATTTTTCTTTGCACCAATTATATATCAAGGAAATCGGCGAAAACCCGGCTTTCTGGGCGCTAAATTTCTCAAACTATAATATACCGGTAAATATTCAGAAGCCTAATTCCTGATTACCTATATTAGTTTTATGAGGCACTAATGTGAAATTAGCGCCTCTTTTTTATATTTTCGATAAAACCATTTGAATCAAACGCTTTCCGGGACTATAATTTTAGTAGAAGATAATCTATATCGGCTTTGCTCACGTTCAACAGGAGACTGGAAGGTGCGCATACTTGTCATTGAAGATGAAGCCAAGCTAAACAAATTAATCAGGCAGGTGCTGGAAGAAGAACACTACCAGGTAGAACAGGCCTACGATGGCGATACCGGACTGACTATGGCTCTTTCCAGCAATTATGACCTGATTATTCTCGATCTGATGTTGCCGGAAATGAGCGGCCTGGAAGTGTGCCGCTTCCTGCGCCAGGAGCGAATTGTAGTCCCGGTGCTGATGCTGACTGCCCGAGACGCTGTTCATGACCGGGTGCAGGGCCTGGACGCAGGCGCGGACGACTACCTGACCAAGCCTTTCGCCTTCGAGGAGTTACTGGCCAGGGTGCGTGCCCTGATGCGGCGCCAGCTTTCGCCCCAGGATCTTTCTAAAACAGTGCTAAAAGTAGCCGACCTTGAGCTTGACCCGGCCAGCCACCAGGCCAAACGGAATAATAAAAGCCTGGATTTGACCACTAAAGAATTTGCCCTGCTGGAATATTTAATGCGCCATACCGGGCAGGCCCTTACCCGCGAACAGATCAGAGATAGCGTGTGGGAATACGACTCTGAAGCTACTTCCAACGTGGTAGATATTTATGTGCATTATCTCAGGGCGAAAGTAGATGAGCATACTTCTCGCAAGTTAATTAAGACCGTGCGAGGAGTAGGTTATTCCCTGCGAGCTGATTAAGCTTTTGAAAATTGTCTGGAGACGGTCAATGCTGGAAAAGGCCCGCCGCAAGTTAATCTGGTGGAATATAGGTATAGTAGTGCCGCTTATAGCCGCGCTTATTCTTGGCATGTACTTTTCAATCTCTTCCAGCATTGAAAACGAAATCTCTAACGAACTGGCCACAAATGCCAACAATGTGTTGCAGGCCACCAGCTTTAGACCAACCGCTACTTCTAACCAGTTGATCCCACCAACGCAACCGGTAAAAAGCTCTGATAACCGTTCGGAAGAGAAGGATGATCATCAGCAAGGGCAGGAGCGTGAAGAGGGCAAGCTTGAACTCACTCACAGCTCTGATATAGATCTCCTGGATAGCACCTATTTTTTAATTGACCGGCAAAGTAATGTTGTAGCTAACTCTCTCCAATCTGCTGTTCAGGGTTTGCCGAATCTCACTCAGCTCAACAAGATCTGGAATGGTCAAAGCTATTTCCAGGAAGTACGCTTGCAGAACGGGCTTGAGATGCGCCTGTATACCGTGCCGGTACGCATCGAAAACGGCCAGATTGTAGGCGCGGTGCAGGTGGGCAAAAACCTTTCCGGCCACAAAGAACAACTGCAAAGTGTCCTCACGACTACCGGCATTGTCGCGATTATTGGGCTGGCGCTGGCGATTGCGGGCGCATTTGTACTGACTTCGCGGGCCCTTATACCGGTCAGGCAGTCCATCGAGCGCCAGCGCGAATTTGTAGCCGATGCTTCACACGAACTGCGCACCCCGCTCACGCTGATTAAGGCCAACGCGGAGGTAGCCCTGCGCAATCCCCAGAAAACGGTTAAAGAGAACAGCCAGTATCTTGAAGATATTCGCACCGAAACGGACTATTTAACCCGGTTAGTGAGCGACCTCCTGACCCTGGCACGGGCCGATATGGGGAAGGCCGAATTAAAGACTGAGCCGCTGGAACTGGTAGGCCTGGCGCGGGGAGTAATCCATGATATACAGCCCCTGGCCGAGGCGAAAAATCTGGAATTAAAGTTTATATCTCCTGGTGATAGCTCTTCTGAGTTATGGATTTCGGCTGACCGGATGCGCATGCGGCAACTGCTGGTGATCCTGCTGGATAACGCCATCAAATATACCCACACCGGGCAGGTTAGCCTGGCTATTGAAAGCGGGCGAGGACAAATCGCAATCATTAAAGTCAGCGATACCGGGGTTGGCATCTCCCAGGAACAACAGGCCCGTATATTTGAACGCTTTTACAGAGCCGATAAAGCCCGCTCACACAGTGAGGGTAGTTACGGCCTGGGCCTTTCGATTGCCCGCTGGATCGTACAGGCGCCTGACGGCTCTATTCAGGTTTCTTCGCAACCCGGCAAGGGTTCTACTTTTAGTGTAAGCCTTAAAAAACTGGTTTTAGCCGCTTCTGTTAACGCTTAGATAGCCTGGCAAAGCTAATCAATCCTCTCAAAAATCCAATGATTTTCTCCCTGAAATCTTTCACCGCTCAGTAATCTGGTTACTTAGTGCCGCTTTTTTTCCTTAAATATTTAACAGTTAAATCATTAGTTCTAACAAAAAATTTACAAAATTAAGATTTTTAGCACTTATTTCCAATAATATTCCAATAATTGTCAGGTAATATTGGGCCAGGTAAAACAGTTCAGAGCGGAACAACGAGAGTAATCTTAATCAGGAGGTTTTGTAAACAGATGAGCACTAATTTTTCCAATTTTAAGAAAGTAATCCCCGGTATCATCCTGGGCCTGCTTTTCGTCTTCGCCTTCAGTTTTGGCTTGAACAGTGTAACTTCTGCGGGAAGCAATACCAGCACAAGTAACCAGCCGGTCCCAACCGTGCAATCTGTTCCCGATAACGGTAACGCGACCCAGCCAGCGAATAACACTATAACGGATAACCAACCGGCAGCCAACAGTTATACCGACATTAACAGTTATAACCCGGGCAGCGCCGGTACCGGATATACCAATGTCCAGAATGGAGAATCAGAGCACGAAGGCCGGTCAGGCGAGTACAAACATTCAGAACATGAAGGCGGCGAAGGCGCTGAGGACTAAATTACCGGTCCGTAGTGTTATAGATAAGGAGATGTGGAAAGAAAATGGCTGTTAACCAGAACATCAACCGAGAAGCCCCTAAAAAGAACAGTCGCGGGTTTGGCCGGTTGGCGATTATCAGCGTAATAGTAGTAGGTTTAATGGGTAGTGTTATTACTTACCAGGTTGGTCACGATATAGCGCTGCAACTCAACAACCAGAATGGCGTGCAGCAATCGACGCTTAACCAGCAGCCGAACCAGGCCAGTAGCGCTTTTGCCCCACCGCCCCAGAACAACTCGGGTACCGGCGGAACGTTACCTTCGCAAGGCTCTGCTAATAGTTCTAATAATAACAATAATTCGCAGACTAACCCGAATCAGTCCAGCCCGAGCCAGAACCAGAACCCGTTCAACCAGTTCGGCGGCAGGTCGCGCGGCCAGACTAATCCCTTTGGTGGACAGTCTAACCAGTTCAACCAGGCCCCTCAGCCTATGACTAGAGGGTCTTAACCGGCAAAGGCCATTTATATAGATAAGCAGGAAAAGTTTCGAAACTTTTCCTGCCGCTTACGTCAATAAGAATAAACAAACTGTTTAATAAAAATGAATTATTTAATAAAAGCTGAAACAATTGAGATAAGCACCGTATTCCGGGCAATGAATACTGAAATAGAGTTAATCCTCTATCCGCAGGTAAACTCGGCCAGGCCCGGCGCAGTAAAGGCAATCAAGCAGCGAGCCGAGATTGCCCTGGGTCAGGTGAAGTTACTTTTCAGCAGCGCGGAAGAGCGGTTAAGCCGTTTCAAGCCTGAAAGCGAACTTTCCCGCTTGAACAGGGAAGGACACCTGGAAAAAGCTTCGCTGCTGCTTTATGAAAGCGTCCAGGCGGCCCTGGAAATGGCTAAAGGTACGGAAGGCATTTACGATCCTACCATCCTGAATGCCCTGGAAGCGGCCGGTTACAATGTCAGTTTTGAACTGATCGGTCAAAACCGGATAACATCAGTAGATAAATTCGTTTTCCCGGTCGCTACCAGCTACAAGAGGGTAACTTTAGACCCTTCTGAACGAAGCATTCGCCTGGCGCCCGGCACAAAGATTGACCTGGGCGGTATCGCCAAAGGCATGACGGTTGACCGGGCAGCCGCTTTACTACACCAGGCCGGCTTTACTAACTTTGTAGTCAGCGCCGGAGGAGATATGTATGTAAGCGGTTCTAATCCCCGTAACGCCGCTAACACCTGGAAAGTAGGCGTTCTCAATCCCTTTACCGGAGAGGGAGCGCTAACCGAACTGGTAGCCCGTGATGCTGCGGTAGCTACTTCGGCCGTTACGAAACGGCGCTGGATGCAGGGTGGAAAGGAACGCAACCACCTGATAGACCCGCGCAGCGGCCAACCGGTAGACAACGGGATTGCAACGGTTTCGGTAGTAGCGCCGGCAGCTCGGTTGGCGGATGTCTTCGCCAAGACCGCCCTAATCCTGGGCCTGGAAGAAGGGCCTAAATTTATCGAAAAACAGCCCGGTTGCTCCGCCCTGTTTGTAACAACGGAAGGTCGTATGCTCAAAACTCGCGGCCTGCAAGAAACGAGTAGAGAGGCAGTAGAAATATGAACCAGTTAAATGACCTGCGTAAACATCCACTTTTCGACAATCGCCAGCGCGTAATGGCAGTTCCGGCCGCCGCTAAAAATACCCAGCCACCTGCTCAGAAAATGGTAAAACTGGTATTGCTCAATCTGCTGGTGGCAGGTCTGGTGGCAGCCTCCTTCGGGATCGGGGTATGGTTTGCCAGGCCGGAGATTATTACGGCTTTTGGCGGGATGATCGGGCAGAAATGGACCGAGCTCGTGGTGCACGGCTTTGGAAGCGGCACAGGGAACGTGCTGGCCACCCAGAGTCCCTGGATAATGGCTCGCGTGGGCGGCATCCTGGCCTACTTGCTCCTGTTTGCCAGCGTGGCCTATGGCCTGGCCAATAAACTGCGCCTGCTGGACAACTTTATGACCCGCGCCCAGGTGATGTACCTGCACCGCTTTGTCTCGCTGCTGGCGATTATCTTTACGGTAGTACACGTGGTAGGGCTGTTGCTCGATACCTACTTGCAGTTCAGCCCCGGCGCTATCCTGATACCGTTTACCGCCACTTACCGGCCTTTGTGGACCGCCCTGGGAACGTTGGCGATATATGGAGCGATAGCGGTAGCCCTGACCGCTTACTATGGCGGGCGAATCGGTTACAAAGTCTGGCGGACTATTCATTACGCGAGCTTCGGTATCTTCGCAGCTACTTTTGTACACGGCTTGATGGCCGGTAGCGATAGTAAAAGTCTCTGGATGCAGGTTATCTATTTAGTAACGGGCGGTATCGTGGCCTTTTTGACCGGTATTCGGTTTTTCAACCAGCCTGCCAAAACTGCCAAAAAACCGGCCCGAAAAACTGCTTAAAGAATTTAGGGCCGGCCTAAATGAAGTGGGTCGGCCCAATTTTCTTTTAAAACTTAAAAATCCCCGTTTATTCTCATAGACACCCGGTCTATTCAGATTTATACTTTTATACACACCTTTTTTTGGCAACTCCTTTAGTAGATTTTGGTACATTGATCTAGCACGAACTTACAATAGTATGAACTATCAATGGAGGTTTAAAAATGCCTGGCATACGCGGGGTTGTATCAACCCTTACTCCTGACGGCGAAGAAGTTCTTGGTCCTGATATTTTAATGTGGCACTATCCCAGCAATGATATTATTAATGGCTCCCTTCTTACAGTTGAAAGCAACCACTTTTGTGTTCTGAAGTCGCGCGGAGCGATTCTGAGTGTGTACGAAACCGGCCAGTATCAGGTTCAGACTCCCCAGAAGATTTTGTTCGGTTCTATCCAGCAGGCTTTCTACGGCGGGCAGAGTCCCTGGCAGTATGAAGCGCTCTATATCAACCGGGCCAAACTGGTCATCCATGACAGCGGCAAGGCCCTTTCCCGCGAAATGGCTCAACTTTCCTACGATATTGACTACTATGTTAACATCGCAACCGCCCAGAACGCCGTTACCCTGGTGCAACACATGCCCTACCGCGGCCACTACCTGACGGTCAAGGATGTCAACTTTTATGCCGGGCCGGTGGTAGAGCAGGCTATCAACCAGATTGTCCAGGTGACACCTCTCGAAAGGGTGAACGAGCGCATTCACGAAATCACCCAGTTAGTGCATAATCATTTGCAGGAATTTCTGGCTGTCTACGGCATTACGCTCGATACTGTTAAGGTGCTGGTCTATCCCAGTGATGAGCGCATGAAGTCCCTGATTTCGCTTAAAGCTTTTGGCCTGAGCGAACTGGATGCTATTCGCTACTACACCGCTATGCTGATGGCGGAACGCGGCACGGTGAGCGCGCCAAACATGGCAGTCGGGCAGCCTTTCTATATCGGAGGAACTACCCCGACCGTCAACGCGGACCGCTTCATCTCCGCGCCGCCTGTAACCGGCGCTCCCACCGTGCCCGCGCCGCGCCCACCCGCGCAGGCCGCAAACACTACCCCTACACCTCCCTGGCCGGGGTTTGACGGAGGACCACGATGAGTAAAGGGCCAAGCAATAACCCCCTGGTTCAGCAGTTGCAACTATTGCTGACGGGTTATGGCTACAACTTTTACGACAAAAAAAATCAGGCCCGGGCGGACGATTTACTCGTCCGCCAGAAGGCCTCGAATTCCCTGGAAGAAGCCGCCCAGGCTCTCTCCGCGCTCGAACGTGATTTTCAGCGCCAGTTCATCCCACCCCTGACCCGGGAAAGTCCTTTCCCCTCTCAGGAGATTTTGAATGAGGTCAGGGAGATAACCCGGCTTCGGGAGAGAATCAGCGCGCTGGCTTCCCGGATACGCGGTATGCCTGTCCCCACCCAGGACCGTACATGGTGGCGTTACAGGGAGGAACAGGCCACTTTACAGAGGCTGCTGGAACTTGACTATTATATGGTCTGGCACTCCAACCAGGTGGCCGGGATGAGCCTGAGCCTGACGCCTTCTGGCTGGCGGGAAAGACCGGCCAGTAGAGACTTTGAGCAGCCTTTACAAATTCTGGATACGATAGTCAGGGATCGCCAGCATTTCCTGGAAGTAACCGGAAGATAACTTTCTTCCGGTTACTTTTTAGCTTAGCAGCTTCTTTAATAGCCCCGTTTCTTATCCACCAGGTTTATGAGCGGTTTGCCATCGAAGTAACGTTCCAGGTTAGCGGCAAAAAGTTCACAGGCCCGTGTCAGGTAATGTTCAAAATTACCGGATGAATGGGGCGTTATCAAGACATTTTCCATCTCCCAGAACGGTGACTCTGGCGGAAGTGGTTCCTGCACAAATACGTCCAGGGCCGCTCCCGCAATCCGCTTCTCGCGCAGCACCTCGATTAATTCCGGCTCTTTCACCAGTTGGCCTCGGGCAATATTGATAAAATAGGCCGAGGATTTCATTTGCTCGAACTCGGCGCGTCCCAGCATCCCTTCCGTCTTGGGGGTCAAAGGTGCGCACATCACGACATAATCCGATTCTTTCAAGAGTTTATCTAAATCGGAAGAAGGCAGGAGCGTATCCACTTCCGGGAAATTCCCCTCGGTATTATTTTTGGTGGCTATCACCTTCATTCCAAAAGCGCGGGCGCGTCTGGCGATTTCCATCCCGATATGCCCGTAACCGATAATGCCTACAGAACGCCCTGCCAGTTCGATCAAAGGCAGCTTATCGGCAAAAGAATGAGCCCACTCTTTGCGCTCTTGCTGCTTGAACATATAAGAGAGTTGCCTGGAAAATGTCAGGATGTAACCTAAAACCTGGTCAGCGATAGCCGGGGCCATGATACCAGCGCTATTTGTTACCGTAACATCGCTGTTAATAATTTCGGGGTAGCTCAAGAGGTGATTGACTCCGGCGGAAGTCACCTGAATCCATTTCAAAGCCTTTGCAGCCGAGAACTGCTCTGGAGAGAGGTAGCCTCCCCAGAAAATTTCAGCCTCCGCCAGTTGTTCCAGCATCATCTTCTCGCGCCTGGCTTTATCCTGCTCTTCAGGTAGCACGGAAAGAGTGACATCTTTGCCTGCGATGACCTTATCCAGTTTTGCTTTTAATTCCGGCTCAAGCCTGACATTTGTAAAAATACGCACCGTCATTTTGCCCTTCTAATTATGGTTTAGCTTTTAATAGTGCCTGGCATAAATTACTTTGCGACACACGGTGCTTATTTTAATTGGTTTTGCAACTATATTCCAACTATGCTCCAACTATGACTATGTTCGATGCAGAACTCACTTGCTTTCCGATTGGTTGGGCGAGTTTTGCACTTTGATTTCTTCCACCTCCGTCAGGCTTTGTAATTGCAAAAGCTGGGGCAGCAGCGCTTGAGAAAGAATCCCTTTAATGCTGGAATTAACGCCCGGGTGAAGCCGGTCTACCATACGTTCGGCGGTCTGAAGCGCGTAATTCAGGCTGTTTTTCTCTACAGCCAGCCGTTCCATTTGCAAGGCCAGGCGTTCTTTTTCCAGTTCCAGTTTTTGCCTTTCAAGGTCATTCTGTAACTTAAATCTTTCACGTTCCAGTTCAAAGAGGCGTTTTTGTTTTTCAAGGTCGCCTTTCCACTCCTCAGTACCGTTTGTAGAATACTCCTTTGGTAGTTCCGAATTGTTAGGGTAGAAGCTATCGGGAGTAAAAGGAGCGCTATTTTCCGTGTAAACCAGTTGCATTCCCAGCCTTTTTAATTCTTTTTCCAGCCGGTTAGCCTGTTCATTCAGGCTGGCCTCTTTAAGGGCAAAAGGGGTCTGGGTAATCGAAGTAATGGCCGTCTCAAGCGCGCCAATAATCTCTTTGATCCCGGGATAGACCTTCAAATCAATTTCCGCTACCCGGTCATATTGCAACCGGCTGATTACCAGCCTGGCCTCCCGCACCAGTTCAGAATTGCCGGTCTGAACGTAATCCATCACAGCCACAAAACGGCCCTGCGAGATTAACCAGCATTTACTATGCAACTCGGTGAGGACCGAAATTATCCGGGTCAATTGCTGCGAGGTGAGGGGTTCTTCCACAATGCGAACCTGAATGGTTGAATCTTCTGTCGTCACAGAAACGGGGGCAAGCGGCGCTGGCACAGATGAGGGTGTTGAAGGCGCAGGTGGAGTGAGCGCAGGCATAGCTCTTAAAGGGCCGGTATTATCGAGAGAGCGAGTGCGTAAATCGGCAGAGCCGCCCCGCGACCGGAGATCAACCGGAGGGTGAGAGGTCAGGACTTCCGGGTCGAAGACGGTAGACTCCAGGCCGATGGCTCCGCTGTTGGCGATAGTTTCTTTAAGCTGCTGCGATAAATTGACTCCCAGGAAGTAAGCCCCGGCCAGTTTGGCCCGGCTGAAATCAGCGTCATCAAGCCTGGCGCGGGTTAAATGGGCATCGGTAAGATCCGCGTTACGTAAAATAGCGCCGCGCAAATTCGCTTCGGTCAGTTTTGCTGTATTAGACGAGAGTTGATCCGACAGGTCTGACTTATCGTACAATTAAAACCCAACCGCCTGCTGGTGCGGCGGTTGGTCCAACAACTTGTCCAGTTGCTTGGCATCCGCCAAATGCTTGCTATCTCTAAAGGTTTGTA
>DATAKM010000009.1:0-17651 GCA_036261665.1 Chloroflexia bacterium | reverse complement strand
ATCGGAAGGAGTAGCTGTAAAGCCTTTAGATTGCAGCCAGGCCAGGTAACCCGGCGCTACCGGAACGGTCAGCCCGGCGTTGGTTGTTAGATTGCCCGCTACAATCTGATCCTGGACTTCGTCACGTTTCTGGGGGGCGCTCCAGGGTTCGACGTTAAAGACATCCGGCCAGCCGGAAATTTCGACCAGTTTTCCGGCGGGAACTTGCAGAGAAACATCGGTCAGGCCGCCGTAATTCCAGGGCTGGCGATAAATCTTGCCTGCAAGTCCCAGCAAGTTTTTGACCGAAGTCTTCACATCGGCACTGTTGCTGAAGAACTCCACTGTGACATCTACTAACTGGCTATCCAGAAGCTGTTTTTTCTCAACCCCGGATTGCAAATTCGGATGCAGGCGATAGGCCGGGTGGTAAGGGCCAGTCCACTGGATAACTGGATCGGTAGCGGCCTGTTGCTCCAGGGCAGTCAGAGCAGCGCCATCGCCCCAGATTACATAAGCATTCGCAGGGATGTAGCTGACAAGCTGGATGCCTAGCTTATTGAGGTTCTGAACCCATTCGTCTTTAACCGGCCCGGCAAACTGGATCATCCACAACTGATTGGCGGCGACTTTGGACTGCCGCAGATTGGTAGGAACTGCCGGAACGCTGCTGAGGCGGGTATTAATCACGCCATTGCGCAGGGTTATTTCATCAAGGTCGTCCCGCACCTGAACACCGCGCTGGTTTGCCGCCTGCTTTTGTATAGTATCGCTGACACTCCAGAGCGAAAAAGAGCCGTAATCAGCCAGTAAGGTTGCTCCGTTGCTGGCAAGATTTTTCAAAGTAGCCTGGTCCTGCCCATCCACCAGCACTTTATGCTGGCCCACCAGGCTGGCTTTGACCTGGGACGGGGAAGGTGTACTGGATAAAGCCGTGTTCGAGGGGCTTAAGGCGGCAGGGCTATTCACAGCCTGGGCCTGGAGAGGTAAAAGATTGTACAACAATATTCCGGTAAGTATTAAATAAATACCTCGCCAGAATCGGGGTCTGGTCATGCTTTAGAACCTCCTGGAACTAGGGTTGATTGTTAGAAAATGTAGAACTGTTACTAAGCTAAGTTTATTGCTACAATGTTGTGCGATAGATGGCTTGCTACAGGCAAGCAACCTTCAGGTTCTAACTGGCCGATATAGTGTTTTCAGGACCTGGGAATGCTGGTATGCAACGAAAAATTTGCCACACTAAAAACGCCGATTGATAATTGTATTGAACAGGCCGGTTATCCTTCTAAATCTGTTAGATTAGTTATTGCCGAATAGGATTTTGGTCAAGTTTAAATGAATTGCTCACACTAATAAGTGATGTATAGATTATACCGCAAAATCGATTTTTGAATAGTCCAAATTTAGCTTTTATTAAACGAATCTGAAACGGGCTGTTTGTTCATAACGTCTAAAAAACCTTCACCATTTTTGAACATTATAAACATTGAGATTGATCTTATAACCATATAATTTATATAATAGCTTGTACAATTTATACAAAGCAAAGAAGGCTGTTCAATATTGCCGGCACTACTAAATAAATTACCGGGAGATAATTTTCCGGGCGCTGCCGCATAAGCCCGGTCTCTTTACTGTTTCCAGCCTTACCCGGAGAAGGCTTTTTTCCGGAACAAATAACAAAGCGCTTGTCACCGGTGGTTACTTATCTTTTTACTTCAGCTATAGCACCTTACAGGATAATTGTGCATGTCCGAGATATTCAATACTTATAATCCAGAAACACCTCCTTTCTTTGATGAGGTGTTTGAAAGGACAGCCCGGCTACGGCCTCATTATCAGGTGCTGGCCGAGCGCTTCAATGAGATGGATAGCAGTGAAATTCAAGCTCTACGGCAGACTGTAGATGTCTTTTTCTTAAACCAGGGCATTACTTTCAATGTTTACAGTGGCGAAGAGGGTATTGAGAAGATTTTCCCTTTCGATCTGATTCCCCGAATAATACCCGCCGATGAGTGGCAGCATATCGAGCGCGGGTTGGTTCAGCGAGTTACGGCCCTGAATCTATTCCTGCACGACCTCTATCACGGCCAGAAAATACTGCGCGACCGGGTAATTCCGCCGGAAC
Organism: Chloroflexia bacterium; assembly: GCA_036261665.1. Classification (GTDB taxonomy): domain Bacteria; phylum Chloroflexota; class Chloroflexia; order Chloroheliales; family Chloroheliaceae; genus 54-19. Next base: position 15,541 of record DATAKM010000009.1, on the reverse strand, counting down.
TGGTGCTGGGCAGCAAACATTTCCGGCGGGAGTTTATGGGTGTGGACCCGCCGCTGGGAGTCTATATTCATATTACCGGCTCGGATATTATCCGCGACGAGCAGGGCAACTACTTTGTGCTGGAAGACAATCTGCGCAGCCCGAGCGGTGTTTCCTACATGCTCAAAAACCGGCAGGCTATGAAACGGGCTTTTCCGCGCCTTTTCAACCGCTACCCGGTGCGGCCTGTTGAAGAATATCCCCAGCTATTGCTTAGAATGCTGCAAGAACTCAGCCCGGCCAGCGTATTAGACCCCAAAGTAGTAGTGCTGACGCCCGGCATCTATAATTCGGCCTATTTTGAGCATAGTTTCCTGGCGCAACAGATGGGTGTGGAACTGACCGAAGGGCGCGACCTGCTGGTTAAAGACAACCGAGTTTATATGAGGACTACCCGCGGCCTCGAAAGAGTCGAAGTGATCTACCGCCGGGTAGACGATGATTTCCTGGACCCGCTGGTCTTCCGGCCCGACTCGATGCTGGGAGTGGCCGGGTTGGTCAACGCTTACCGGGCGGGCAACGTGGGCCTGGCTAACGCGATTGGCACGGGGGTGGCCGACGATAAGGTTATTTACAGCTTTGTGCCCAAAATTATCAAATACTACCTGAATGAAGAGCCTGTGCTGTCCAACGTCCCGACCTACCTTGCCAGCAACCCGGACGAACTCAAGTTCATCCTGGAAAACCTGGATAAGCTGGTGGTCAAAGCCGCCAACGAGTCGGGCGGCTACGGCATGCTGGTAGGCCCGCACGCTACCCGCGAGCAGCGCGATAAGTTCGCCGCGCAGCTCAAAGCTGACCCGCGTAACTATATCGCCCAGCCTACTATTTCGCTTTCGCGCCATCCCAGCTTCATCGATCAAACCAACCTGACCGGCTGCCATATTGACCTGCGCCCTTATGTCCTGTACGGCAAGAAAATAACGATTGTGCCGGGCGGCCTGACCCGGGTAGCCCTCAAACCGGGCTCGCTGGTGGTAAATTCCTCGCAGGGCGGCGGCAGCAAAGATACCTGGGTGCTTTATGAATAATAAAGGCTGTATTATTAAAGAGGAATGTTATGTTAAGTAGAGTGGCTGAATCGCTCTTCTGGATGAGCCGTTATATCGAGCGGGCCGAAAATACCGCCCGCTTTCTGGACGTAAATATCAACCTGCTGCTCGACCTCAATCAGATTGTGGCGGTAGATACACCCAATTACTGGAAGCCTTTAATCCTGGTCACCAGCGACGAGGAACGTTTTGAAAAGCTGCACGAAGATTACAGCGCTAAAAACGTGATAGATTTCCTGGTCTTTAACCGCAGTAACCCCAACTCGATCTATTCCTGTATTTTGCTGGCTCGCGAAAATGCCCGCAGCATTATCGAAAGTATTTCCAGCGAAATGTGGGAACAGATCAATAACCTCTACCATTTCTTGCAGCGCAGTTCGCCCGAGATAATGCAGGAATCGCCTTACCAGTTTTATAGCTATATCCGCAACGCTTCGCATCTTTTCCAGGGCATCACGGACTGCACTCTTTTGCATAACGAGGGCTGGGACTTTGTACAGGCCGGTAAATTCCTGGAAAGAGCCGATAATACGGCCAGGCTGGTAGACGTGAAGTACCACCTCTTGCAGACCGGCAAGGTGGACTCTTCCTCGGTAGATGTGATTCAATGGATTGCGGTATTGAAGAGTTGCAGCGCCCTGGAAGCCTTCCGTAAAGTCTATTCCTCGCACATCGAGCCGGAAACAATTTTACAGTTTCTGGTGCTGGAACAGGCTTTCCCGCGCAGCATCTTCTTTTCGGTAGCCGCCGCTGATGAGGCTCTTTTGCGGATTTCGGGCAATGCGCTGCGTAAACCGGCCAATACCGCCGAGCGATTAATCGGCAGGCTGCGGGCGGAACTTGAATATACCACGGTTGAGGATATTTACAACGCCGGGCTCCATTCTTTCCTGGAAGGGCTGGAAAAACGGTTGATCAAGGTGGGCGACCAGATTTACCAGAACTATTTCTCTTATCACAACCAGACGGTCAACTTCTCCGAGCTTGAAATGGCCCTCTTTTCCAGTAATATCCTGACTGTCGGGGATAGGGCAATCTGGAGCCAGGCTCAGCAGGAGCAGCAGCAGCAACAACAGTAGAGGATGAGAGTCTCTTAATGAAATTAAAAGTACAGCATACTACTACTTTCAGTTACGACACGCCCGTCTATGATACCGCCACGGAAATTCGCCTGCAACCGGCCACCGCGCCTCTGGCCAGCCAGAAATGCCTGGACTTTGTACTGGTGATAGAACCAGCAACCAGCATCTTTCACTACCTGGATACTTACGGCAATCACGTGCATCATTTCAATTTGTTGCCTCATCACGACCGGCTGCAAATCGTGGCGACTTCGCTGGTGGAAACCGGCCTGCCACCCTCGGAAGACTCTCCGGACGAGGTAGATGAAATTATGCTGCTGGATTACCTGGGCGAGAGCCGCAACGTAATTATAGACGAAAGCCTGCGGGAATTTGCGGCTCCTTTCAGTAAGATTGGTGACCCTTACCAGACGGCCGCCGAGGTGTGCCACCAAATCAACCAGACTTTTAGCTATGAGCGAGGCTATACCAATGCTCGCAGCACAAGCCAGGAGGTTATGCTGATGAAACAGGGGGTTTGCCAGGACTTCGCCCACGTCATGATTGCGGTCTGCCGCAGCCTGCGTTTACCGGCCCGCTATGTCAGCGGCTACGTCTATGGCGGCATCGAGAGCGAAGGGCAGGATGTTGCCAGTCACGCCTGGTGCGAGGTGTATGTAGACCAGCAGAAAGGCTGGCAAGCCTTCGACCCTACCCACAGCACTTTACTGGTGGACGAGCGCTACATCAAAATCGGGACAGGCCGGGATTATGCCGATGTGCCCCCGGTACGCGGCACTTATAAGGGAAGAGCGCAGGAACATCTTGAGGTGGTGGTAAGAATTAACCGCCTGGAAAACTAGAACTCAGGCTGCCGAGCCTTCTTCATCCAGATCGTCCGGAGCACTATCACCGCAGGCCGCAGAATTGTGATATTGAAGGAGGGTCAGCCCGGCGCGTTTGCTGGAGGTAAGCAGACCGGCATAGGGCGCGGTAAAGCTGCCCGAAGTGGGCGAAACATCGGTATAATCAAGGCCCACCGCGATAGTTACATAGTTATGGTTGCCCATACAGTGATTGGTCGGGTCGAAGGCTACCGCCAGCAGTTCAGCTTCCTCGGCAGGCTCACCATCCTCGGGACGCGGCGGGAGCAGCACTTCCAACCAGGCGTGCGAACCGCCCTCGCCAAGCAAATGGCCCGAAATATAGCGGGCCGGAAGGCCAGCTTCCCGGCAAATTGAGAGCATGATATGGGCGTAGTCCTGGCAAAGCCCTTTACCCCCGGCCAGGGCTTCCGCCGCGTTTGTACTGACGCTGGTAGCGCCGCTGCCGTAGGTCATAGCCCGGTAAGTCCAGTCGTTGATTATTTTAGCCAGTTCCCAGGGGTTACCGGCCTGGGCGCTCAGTTCAGCAGCGACCGCCCTGATTTTTTCATCCGGGGCGGTTAAGCGGGAAGTTTGCAGATAAAGCGCGGCCTCTTCGCCCGGCAGGCGCGGCCAGCAACCATCCTCAGTAGTGCGCTCCACCCTGAAATCAAGCTCAAAGACTATCTCTCTTTCCACCGCCGGTATAAAGAGATTAAAGATGCGGTTACCAAACCTGTCCGTCAGGCTTTCGATGGAGTAGGGCGCTATCGAAACATTCAACCGGTAATCCAGTAACTTCTGGTCTCCATGTTGGTCGGCAGGGATAGCTATCATCCGCTGGTGCAGGTTGCGAATTGGCCCTGGATAGGTGTAGGCGAAGCGCTGGTGGACGGCGTAACCGGCCTTCTCGATTTGAGTCCAGTCCAGGCCACGGTAATCGAGAAACTCTTCCCTGTCCATTGAAGTATCAACTGAAGTTAGCGGTTTACTCATCACGACACCTTCAATTCTACTGGCCGGGGGCTCAACTGATAATCTTCGGGCACTTCGTCGGCCCAGACTCGCATCTTAAGCAAGCGCGACCCGCCGTAAATCGTGGTCATGGCCACATCTACGGCATCTCTGCCCTGGCCGATCAAAACGCGCCCGGTGCGCGGAATATTGTGGCGAGCATCGAAAGTGCGCCATTCGCCATCCACAAAAGCTTCAAACCAGGCGTGAAAATCCATCGGAGCGGGGTCCGGCGGCACCCCGATATCCGGCAAATAACCGCAGACATAGCGAGCGGGAATATTCATTGCCCGGCAGAGCATAATTGAAATATGGGCAAAATCGCGGCAGACGCCCCGGCGGGCCTGATAAGCTTCGTAACCGGAGGTATTAGAGGTGCTGCCCTTGCCGTAGGTAATATTGGAGTGTATCCAGTCGCAAATAGCCTGCACCCTGCTCCACCCCGGCGTAGTCGCGCCGAACATGTCCCAGGCTTCTGCCAGCACCAGGTCGGACTGGCAGTGACGACTGGGCAGGATATACGGCAAAACTTCGTCCGGCAGTTCCTGCACGAGCGTGCCCGGCAGTTCCATTAAGACCGGGTCCGGGGTAGGCTCGACTTGAGCAACCGCGTCATAAAAAAGCCGCAGCTTGCCTTCCGGTGCGGTCAGCCGCCAGAAACAGTTACCCGCATGGTCAAAATACTGGTGAATAGCAATTTCAGGTTCAACCAGCCTGGTCTCTTCCAGCAAAGTGTGATTGTACTGTTCGCGAGGGCGCACCAGAAAAATCATCGGTGTTTCGCCGTCCGATTCATAGGTAAAATCACAACCGATTCTTACTTTCACTAAGCTTGCTAAAGCCTTTCTACGCTAGTCAGCTTAATCCTCAGAGAGTTAACCGGGAATAACCAGGCAATAATTATACCAGCCAGATTACCATAATAATAACGGCTTGAACAGGGGTAGGTCAATGTACATAAAAGCAAGCTGCGTCCGCTCCTTTTTGCGCAAATTGCACAACTCGCTAAAACTCCAGGGCAGCAGCTTTCATAACTCGGTTTTAAACCAGTTCTATCAACTGATCGTCTACCAGTTGGCCATGTTTGCGCCATATAGTGCTTAGCGGCAGCGGTCCGATTGGGCCGCCCGGCAGTAGATACTCCTGGCTGGCCGAGAGGCTCATCCTGCCGGTTACTTTAGTGCCTTTAGGTTTGCGCACTATCAGCAACAGGCGGTAAGAGCCGTTGATGTCGTGAGATTTACTTCGGCTGAACTTCCAGCCAGGCTGGCTTGTTTGTAGGCCGGTGGCAGTAACTCGGCTGGTATAGGCTACATACTCTCTGGAGAGTTCGGCCTTGAAAGGCACGCCGCTCAAGCCGATATCCATCTGTAAAACTTTGATTTTGAGGTTAGGGTCGAGCGTAAACTTGTTGTTTACTTTCAGCTCGTCCTCCACTTTATCCGGCTGCTGGTCGTAGGCAATCGAAGCAGGGCTGGCCGGTTCAGACTGTAGATCGATTTCAAAGTTAGCGGTATGAAAGCGGCAGCCGTCGGCAGGCAGGAAGGAGCAGGCCAGTTGCACCAGGTAAAAATCGTAGTTATCGAGCTGGGCTTTGATATCAGGAGTTATCTCCTGAGCCTCAGGCTCCAGTTTGCGACTGATTGGCTCGCCGATTATAAATTTACTCTCTTCGCGGAAAGAGCTTTTTATAGTGCCATAGCCTTCATAAACTTCCAGCGCCTCTTCCAGCTTCCTGGTCTGCTCTTCATTAATAGTGCCCGAAACCTCGAACAGATCAGGCTGGCTCTCTTCGAATTCAAATTCTCGCATAATTACCTCCACCCGCTCAAATTTGTCTATCCGGATAATCCTTCTTGAGGCCTTGTAAATCCAGTTTAACCTGTGAGAATAGTGCAGTCAACAGTTTAGCTTCAGCCGAGAAGTGAATTTGCAAGGTTCCGTTATTTTTCTGCCCTTAATTTGCCCTTCGGCCTGTTTCTTCTATTGTTTTCACCTACCACTTCCCTTATACTTATAGTAGTTACTTTTTTAACGAAGTGGTTAAACCGAAGAATGTTTTAGCCTATGCTAAGGAGGAAACTGAGCGATGAAGATGCCAGATATGCGTGTGGATGGTAAAGTCGCCCTGATCACCGGGGCCGGAAGCGGTATTGGAAAAGCGGTGGCGGAAGGGCTGGCTAATTTCGGGGCGGACGTAATCATCACCGAAATTTCACCCAAGATAGAAGTTGCGCAACAGGCCGCCGCAGAAATTTCTCAGACTTACGGCAAGCGAGCGGTAGCCTTGCCTCTCAACCTGCCTGATCTTGCCAGTATCGACCAGATGGTGACGGAAGCGGTCAACCAGTTTGGGCGAATCGACATCCTGGTGAATAACGCCGGTATCCAGATTGCCAAACCGGCTCTGGAAGTAACCGAAGCGGACTGGGATGCGGTGCTGGATATTAACCTGAAAGGAGCTTTTTTTACAGCGCAGCGCGTCGCCAAAGAGATGGTCAAGCAGAAATGGGGCCGAGTGATCAATATCGCTTCCCAGAACGGTGTGATCGGTTACTATAAGCGAGCCGCCTATTGTTCGGCTAAAGCCGGCATGGTCAACCTGACCAGAGTGCTGGCTATTGAGTGGGCCGAATACGGCATTAACGTTAATGCCATTGGCCCGACTTTCATCCGCACTCCCCTGGGCGAGCAAACCTTTAAGGATCAGAAGCTCTACAGCGATATTGTTTCGCGCATTCCGCTGGGGCGTATCGGGGAACCCGAAGAGATTATCGGAGCGGTAGTTTACCTGGCCTCCGAAGCGGCTTCACTCGTCACCGGCCATACCCTGATGGTCGATGGTGGTTGGACCGCCATGTAGTGGAGCCTAGACTTAGTAATATTTCTATTCGGGTCAATAGAACGGGCTGGATAGAATATTACCAATCTAACGGAACATAAATATCAATTTGATCTCTGGCGCTGGCGTGTCAGAGATCGTTTTATAGAAAGCACCTCTGTTGCCTTACTGAGTATTCCTGCAAAGGGTAAAAATTAGCCTCTAATTGCCAAATTGTTACAACTTTATAAACAAGCGCCTTGTTGAGATAAGAGCCCTTGACAAACTCCAGAAAAAGGTTATAATAATTACTAACTAATAATCATTATTAGTTAGTTGTGCGAAGTGTTTGACCGTTTCTGGTATAATAGTCTGGCTATCAAGGGGTTGTTCGGCCTTGTTCACTAACAAGAAAGCTTTTCTGAGCGTAATCATTTAAAGCGATCCCTACCACGAACGAACCAGTAGGGCCAAGAGGAGCCACTATGACAGAGGCGGAAGAAAAAAGTTACATCTTAGCAATTGACCAGGGAACCACCGGCACCACCACTATTATTTTTGATAGAAACACCCATATTGTGGGCAGAGCTTATGCCCCGATACGCCAGATTTATCCGCGTCCCGGTTGGGTGGAACATGACCCGGTAGATATCTGGAACGGTGTAGTTAAGAGTATTCAAGAGGCGCTTGAACGCGGCAGGGTCAGCCCGGCCCAGATTGCGGCTATTGGCATTACCAACCAGCGCGAAACTACCGTTTTGTGGGAGCGAGAAACCGGCAACCCGGTGCACAACGCGATTGTCTGGCAGGATCGCCGCACTACTGAGATGTGCGAACGATTGCGCAAGGATGGCCTGGAAGGTGAAATTCACGCCAAGACCGGCCTGGTCCTGGACCCTTATTTTAGCGGCACTAAAATAGCCTGGTTGCTGGATAATGTAGCGGGCTTACGGGAGCGCGCCAGTAAAGGCGAAATTCTCTTCGGCACTATTGATAGCTGGCTGATCTGGAATCTGACTGGTGGTAAAGCCCACCGGACCGATATGTCGAATGCCAGCCGAACGCTGTTATTCGATATACATAAACGGCAATGGGATGAAGATATTATCAACTATTTCAACATCCCGATGAGCATGTTGCCGGATGTACATCCCAATTCCTTCCGGTTTGGAGAACTTACGCCCGGTTTGCTGGGCGATGATAGCCCGCCTATCCCGATTACCGGCGCAGCGGGCGACCAGCAGGCGGCTCTTTTTGGACAGGCTTGCTTTACTCCCGGTAGCATTAAGGCCACCTATGGCACAGGCGCGTTTCTGTTGATCAATACCGGCGAGAAACCGGTAGAGTCGCAAAATGGCCTTTTGACTACTATCGCATGGAGTTATAATAATAAAGTAGAGTATGCCCTGGAAGGTAGCACTTTTATCGCCGGAGCCGCTATCCAATGGTTGCGCGATGAGCTAAAGCTGATCAAGCAGGCCAGCGAAACCGAACAGATGGCGATGAGCGTTCCCGATAATGGCGGCGTGTACATTGTCCCGGCTTTCGTGGGGCTGGGAGCGCCTTACTGGGATAGCACCGCGCGGGGCGCTGTTTTTGGCCTGACGCGTGGCAGTAATCGCAATCACCTGGCCCGCGCGGCCCTGGAGAGTATCGCCTACCAGGTGCGCGATGTCCTGGAAGCCTTGAAGGAAGACAGTGGCCTGGATTTTGAAGAAATAAAGGTTGATGGTGGGGCCACTGCTAACAACTTTTTGATGCAGTTCCAGGCTGATATGATGGGCAAAACTGTAGTTCGGCCTGAAATTATTGAAACTACCGCCCTCGGTTCAGCTTATCTGGCCGGTCTGGCCGTGAATTACTGGGGTAGCCAGAAAGAAATTACCAACCTCTGGCAGACGGACCGGACTTTCATTCCGAATATGCGCGAAGAACTGCGTGAGAAGCAGTATCGTCTCTGGAAAAAAGCAGTCTCACGCGCCCTGGAATGGGACGAGGGCAATGAATAATAAAACAACTTATATTAGGTCCTGTAATTATTAAGAAAGGTTTATTCAATGAGCGAACTTGACAAAAAAGTGGTAATTGTTGGTAGTGGCCCGGCGGGCTTAACGGCGGCAATTTACGCCAGCCGCGCTAATCTCGATACTACCATCATCGCGGGCTACCAGTCCGGCGGCCAGTTGATGCTGACCAGCGAAGTCGAAAACTTCCCCGGTTTTCCTGAAGGTATTCAGGGACCGGAGTTGATGGATAGCATGCGGAAACAGGCTGAGCGCTTTGGTGCTAAATTCGTTGATATGGACGCTACTAAAGTAGACTTTTCGGGCCCCAGGCACAAAGTCTATGTCGATGAAACAGTCTACGAAGCGGACGCCGTGATTATTGCAACCGGCGCCAGCGCCATGTGGCTGGACCTGCCCAATGAAACTCGCCTGCGCGGTCGCGGTGTGTCGAGCTGTGCCACCTGTGACGGCTTCTTCTTCCGGGGTAAGGAAATCGCGGTCGTCGGTGGTGGAGATAGCGCCCTTGAGGAAGCCCTCTTCCTGACCAAATTCGCTACCAAAGTAAACCTGATTCACCGCCGTGAAAAGTTCCGCGCTTCCAAGATTATGCAGAATCGCGCCGAGCAGCATCCCAAGATCAACATCATCACCGAAACGGTAGTGGATGACGTTGTAGGCGAAAACAAAGTGGAAGCCCTGAAGCTGCGCAGTACCAAAACCGGCGAAACTACCGACTTGAAGGTAGATGGCCTCTTCGTCGCCATTGGCCACCGCCCGAATACCGACATCTTCAAGGGCTCGGTTGAGATGAACGAGCAGGGCTACGTTCTCCTCAAGAACGAAAGTGAATCGAGCGTGAAGGGTGTGTTCGTGGCCGGTGATGTCTTTGACTTCCGCTACCGCCAGGCCATTACGGCGGCGGGTAGCGGTTGTAAGGCCGCCCTTGACGCTGAAAAGTATCTGGAAGAACTGGCCGGACATCCTGATGAAGTCCTGACCGCCAAGAACTGGTAATGCCGGTTTAGCTTTAAGAAAAAGATCTTTTCTGCTCACGAAAGGGAGTCTGATTTAAGCAGGCTCCCTTTTTGATTAAAAAAGCAGATGGGCCAGCTTTTTAAGCCGGAAACGGTTATAATAGTGGGGTAAGAAGTATTAAAGCCTTATTATCAAGTAACTTACTTCTAACCAGAACTTAACTATGCCTACAAATCCTTTTGATAAGTTTAATGACAAAATTCAGGCTGCCCTGACCGGTTCTTATCAGGTTTTGCGCGAGAGCCAGCAAGACCAGCTTGACCTGGAACATCTGCTGATCGCCATGCTGCGCCAGCAGAGTAGTCCGGCGGTAGAGTTATTGCAAAAGACCGGGGTTGACCCTGAAGCGGTAACCCAGGAATTACAGAAGCGGCTTAAAGAATCGGCCAACACCAGAGGAGCAGGCGGCTTTATGTCGCCCCGTCTTCAGCAAATCTTTGTGCAAGCTGATGCCGAACGCCAGCGCCTGGGTAACGCCCAGACCGGGCCGGAGCATGTTTTGCTGGCGGTCCTGAATAATCCGGCTGACCCGGTCGCGATTATCTTTAAGAACCGGGGACTGGATAAAATGCACCTGCTACAGGCAGTCCAGGGGCCGCCCCCTGCGGCGGCAGTACCCGCCCAACAACCGCAGGCAACCCCTGTAACAGCTCAGGCCCAGGCTACTCCACCCGCAGCAGCGCCAGCGATACAGCCTGTACTACCGGAAGACGCGCCAAGAACTGTTATAGTTACGCCCGCACCTCAGGCAACTGCGGTTGAAACGGCGGCGGCCCCAAAAGCGCAGGCTGCCTCAGGCAACGGCGCGGAACAGTTAACCCACTTTAACGAGGCCGGGCGCGCTCATATGGTCGATGTATCGGAAAAAGCTATAACCGGGCGCAGAGCGGTAGCGCGAGGCGAAATCAGTATGCAACCCGAAACGCTGGCGCTGATCAAAGAAGGCCGGGCTAAAAAGGGTGACGTGCTGGCGGTAGCCCAGGTCGCCGGGATTATGGCCGCCAAAAAGACCCACGAAATTATCCCGATGTGCCACCTGCTGCTACTGACAGGCGTTGACCTGCGCTTTGAGTACGACGAGAAACGTTCGGCTATCCTGATTGAAGCGGAGGTTAAGACCAACGGGCAGACGGGCGTCGAAATGGAAGCCCTGACGGCTGTCAGCGCGGCGGCCCTGACCATCTATGATATGGTCAAAGCAGTAGACCGGGGAATGAACATCGGAAATATTCGGCTGGCTTACAAAAGTGGCGGCAAAAGTGGTACCTTCGAAGCCGAATAAAACTCTGGCGTGGACTTTTCGCGCTTACCAGAAGATAGAGCATAAGTAGTAGAACCGGGAGAGAGTAATTTCGTGGATAACAGCAAAAAAAGGCGGCCCAATCCGTTCTTCAAACCGGGTGAAGCGGCCCCTGATATTGTGGTACTGGATGAAAAGGGCCACTCTATTACCCTCTCAAGCCTCTGGAAAGAAGGCCCCCTGCTGCTGGCGGCTATCCGGCACTTCGGCTGACCATTCTGCCGCTCTTACCTGGCACAGTTGCGCCAGCACTTTGAGACTATTCAGGCACTGGGGGCACAACTCGCCGTAGTCGGGATGAGTATGCCGGAAGAAGCACAGCTTTTTCGAGAAAGCCGCCGCATTCCCTTTCCGCTCCTGAGCGATCCAGGACAGCGCTTTTACCGCAGTTACGGCCTTGGGCGGATTAAACCACTGCAAGAAATGAGAGCCGGTACGGTTAACGACCTTTTTAAGGAGCTTGGCCGGGGTAATTTTGGAGGTGTACCGGTGGGGGAAGTCAGCCAGCTTGGCGGAACCTTCCTGGTAGATACAGCGGGAATCGCCCGCTATGTGCACCGTGACCGCGCGACCAATGATATTCCAGCGCTACCTGAACTTTTTAAGGCGATTAAAGCTCTCCAAGATTAAAAACTAAGGCCGGGGTTACCCGGCCTCAGTTCTTTCAAAGCCCTTCTTCAAAGCTCTTTTTGCCTGGGGCTAATGTGTACCATGATTACCGGCAAGCGTCCATGGCATAGCACTCTATCGGCCACGCTACCCAGGACGGCTTGTTCAAAGCGGTTGGGGGCATGAGTAGCCATTACCACTACAGCCGCCTTTACCTCCTGCGCGTACTTGATAATCTCGTTCGCCGGTTCGCCTTCCCGCAACACGCGCTGGTCTGCCCGGATTTTAGCAGCTTCAGGGAATTTTACTGCTTGCAGATAGCGGTCAGCCTGGCTGCGGATGTAAGAAAAAGCCTCTTGATGCAGCTTTTCAGGCGGAATATCAAGGTGATCGGCGTACCAGGGAGCTAACTCATCCGCCGGGATGAAAGGATGCAGCACTCTCAGCAGGTGCAACGGTAAGTCTGCCGCTTCCGCCAGGTCCAGGGCCGGTTTAAGGGCGACCTCGGCCTCTGGCGAGCCATCGAGAGTTAAAACCATGGGGCCTTCCAGGCTAACCGGTTTTTCGCGGAGAAGCGCAGAAAGCTCCACCTCTTTTTCGGCAGATGGGTTAGGCCGCACCAGCATAACCGGCAAAGCGGTCTGCTGCACCACCTCCAGGGCCGTACTGCCTAAGACCAGTTGCGATAAACCGCTGCGCCCGTGAGTACTCATCAGTATCAGGGAAGCCCCGGCTTTTACGGCGGCATCAGCGATGGCCCGGGCAGGATGGCCGTGGACTACTGCTACCTGTACACTCTCGCCAGCAAGAGCGCCGGCCTGAGTAACGGCGGTTAAGAGCGCTTTTAGAGACTCCAGGTAGTGGTGGGCCTGGTGTTCTTGCTGTTGAGCGTGGCTATCCCGGTCCCGCTCCAGGGTGGGTATCACCCGCAGCAAAACCAGCTCCCCCCTGGTAACTTGAGCCAACTTCAGGGCGTAAGGCAATATGCGGGCTGCCACTAAAGAGCCATCGAAGGGTACTAATATTTTTGTAAGCATTTCCCTGACCTCCCTGTATTTTCCCGATACGCTGAACTTGCGCTTAAACTTTTTTACTAAGCCGGTAGGCTGCATTCTATTTTCAGGATAAACCCGCCAGGTGACACTGCGATGATAATATGATTAATAGCAGATTAGTGAGTAACTTCTTTACGTTACTGGCTGATAATCTTACTCGCCTAACACTGCTTATCTAAGGCAACTAATAATGGAGCGGGTCCGGTAAGTCAGCGCCAGGGCTTTCCCGGCTCAAGTGAACTTGAAATGAAAGCCCGGCTATGGTATACTAGCTGGGCCTGTGAGAATGATGCGCCGTTGGCTATGCGCTGCGGCGTTTTTTGTTCGAACGGCCTCTCATTTACCAAGCCAAAAGCGTCCGGCCAGGAGTCGGATTAACCGAAGGAGAAGTGCGGTTCAATGCCCAAGATGAAATCTCACAAGGGCGCGAAGAAGCGGTTTAAGATTACCGCTACCGGCAAAGTTCTGCGGGCTAAGGGCCAGAAAAGCCACTTGCGCCGCCGCAAACCGAACCGGGTAAAGCAGCTCTACGATAAGTCTCTGCCAGTCGCTCCCGCGTTTGCCGAGCACGTTAAAATAGCGCTGCCTTACGGCCTGCCCGATTAAGCAAAAGCGTTAAACTATTACCAGAAGTTTGACCCCACCGGCTGCGACCGTGCCGGAGAGTTACCCGCAATGTAACCGGGGTCGTAATTTGCTTCAGAGCAAGAGAAAAAGAAAGGAATTTCTCAGCAATGCCCAGAGCAACAAACGGCGCAGCGAGCCAGAGACGTCACAAGAAGACGCTTGCAGCAGTCAAAGGTTATCGCGGCGCCCGCCATCGCCTCTATCGTATGGCTATTCAGCACGAGATGCGCTCACTCTGGTTCGCCTTCCGCGACCGCCGGCAGCGCAAACGCGACTTCCGCCGCCTGTGGATTACCCGCATCAACGCCGCTTCGCGTGCGGGTGGCCTGCCCTATAATCGTTTGATCGAAGGGCTGACCAAAGCGGGCGTAAAGGTGGATCGCAAGATTCTGGCCGAACTGGCCGTCCGTGATCCCGAAGCCTTCAATAGCTTCGTGGAACTGGCTCGCCAGCACCAGACCGGGCCTGTCGCAGCAGCGAAGTAAGGATTCGGAACCGAGGCCGGGCAGATAATTGCCCGGCTTTGCTATTATAGCTTATGATAAGGCCGGTTAAACCGGCTCTTTTATTTAGTGAGAAATACAGGCACAAGATTATGCCATTTAAAGGAAACTACAATAAATCCGGTGGGCCCCAGAAACAACGCCCCAGCGGCGACCATCGGGCTCATCAGGGACAGAAGCCGAACCAGGAGCAGCAGCGCCCGGCCCAGAACCGTCCGCAGCGCAAACCTCAGCCGCAGGAAAACCTGCCCGAAGAAAAAATTCCCGGCCTCCTGACCAGCCCGGACAACGATAAGGTGCGTTTTATTCACAACCTCTTGAGCAAGAAAGATCGCTACGTAGCCCGCCATTTTCTGGCCGAAGGAGTACGTCTGGTAGACGAGGCCCTTAACTCGCCTAAACCGTCCCTCTATACCATCTACGACCCAGAGGCCCTGGGCAAAACCGAGGCCGGGCAACGTCTGCTCATTCGTCTTTACGATATGGTCGAACAGAAAAAAGGGGTCTTTCCGGCCACCGCTCGCATCCTGGAATTTATGAGTGATACCGTCACGCCCCAGGGTGTTGTCGCTGCCGTGCCCTTTCTCGACTGGCAAGCGGAACAACTGGCCGCCGCCAGATTGCATATCGTGCTGGACGAGCTTCAAGATCCCGGCAACCTGGGAACCATCATGCGTTCAGCGGGTGGGGCAGGCGATACGGCCGTCTGGCTAACCGAAGGCTCGGTGGACTTCTACTCGCCTAAAGTAGTGCGGGCCGGTATGGGCGCTCATTTCCGGGTACCCAGCGCCTACGGGTTAGCCTGGCCGGATTTGCTGGAACGATTGAAAGAGGCCGGAGTGGAACAAATCTTCCTGGCCGAGAGTGAAGGCAGCGCAGGTCCGGTGGGTGAGAGCCTGCCCGCTATGTCTTATTATGAGGTAGACTGGACCAAACCGAGCGCGGTCATTATCGGTAACGAGGCGCATGGCCCTGGCCCTGAGGCCCGCCGCGCTGCCACCCATCTGCTGACCATCCCTATGCCCGGTGGCGCCGAGTCACTGAACGCCTCGGTGGCAGCCAGCCTGATTATCTTCGAAGCCCTGCGCCACCGCCTGCAAAAGTAGCCGGTTATCCAGCAGATTATTGCGCTGAACGATGAGCGGCCTGCCTCATAAGCAGGCCGCTATTTTGTTTTATAGAAAAAAAGCCTTTCATAATTAAGAACGGAGTAAGGCAAGAGCGCCCGGACCTGAAAGATCCGGGCTATTGCAACGAAAGCGGCTGAACCCGCTTGATAGCATTTCGACCCGTTTGAGCGCCTCAAATGTATTCGCAGCCCCATTCATGGGGGTTCGTTAAACTAGCGCGGGGATGATGAACATTAACAAATTAATCAGCATACAAACCAAGGTAAGGCAGTAGCTCTAAACTGTCATTAGCAAAGCGGTCGAGAAAGCGATCTACCCTGGCACGCAGTTGGGCCAAATCATCGGCTAAGCGATGTAGATGTAGCTCTTCTTGCCGCAACTTGCGCCAGAGCTTCTCAATCGGGTTGAGCCAACTGGCGTAGGTCG
>DATAKM010000007.1:0-23678 GCA_036261665.1 Chloroflexia bacterium | reverse complement strand
CCAGAAGGGCAGCCTGAAAGCCCACCCGGAAAGAGGCCGGCCTTCCGCGTCAAATTTCTGAACATATATACCGCCGTCCAGATCGTGCAGGGTCAGGACCTTCCCCTGCCGGTCTACCGCCAGGTCGAGAGTGATATTTATGGATTTATGGTTCTCGCTACTGGAGGTACTCCATTCCTTTACCGGGTTACCTTCCCGGTCATATTTGTGGATTAAGCCATCTGAGAGGGTATAAAGGTTACCTCCTCCATCCAACCCCAGCACTTTTCCAGCTGAAATTTTCCACCTGGCGAGCAAGTGGCCCTGCCCGTCAAACATCAGTAACTCCCGGCTGTTATTCTCGCTGACATAGATCTGCCCGCCGGGCGAGACGGCCAGGCCCAGGGCCTTTGAGCTGAACTGGCCGCCGTCTTTGGCCAGGGTGCCCCAGCTCGCTACCTGCCGTCCCTGCGCATCAAATTTGTGAATGAAGGGCGGGGAGGGCGCTACCAGGTAAAGATTGCCCTGGCTATCTGCCCCCAGTCTTGAGTCTTCCACCAGGCTATCCAACTGCTCCACCCGTACCTGGCGGAGAAAGTGGCCGCTACCGTCAAAGACCTCCACCCGTCTGTTAGCGGGGTCCGAGATGTAGAGGTTTCCAGCCGGATCGACCGTGAGGGCGTCCGGCCCTTCGCCAAGTTCGGCCGAAAACTCGCCTTGGGCTTTTCCCCTGCCACCCCAGCTCCTAACCAGATGGCCCTCTGAATCGAACTGCTGCACGCTGCGGTTCAGCCTGTCCAGGATGTAGAGCTGGTCATTCTGGCCGGTTGCCATGGCGGTAGGTTCCAGGAGACCGGTAAAAGAGTTCTGGTTAGAAAAGAAATACCAGAAAAGCGGGATGAACACGATTCCCAGCGCCAGCCAGACTTCCCAGCTGAAGCGCTCCAGAGAAAAACGGGGTGTAGAATGCATGGTCCGGGACCTTCCAATTAACAGCAGGGTTAAATAACGGCTTAAATAAGAGTAGTTCTCTGGCTGGTAAACCATAACTCGTTTCTGGCCGGCTTTAAACTCTGTAAACAGAATATATTCACTTTGTGGTTACTTCCCACAGTTTGATGGAGCTATCCTGGTGGCCGCTTACCAGTGTCCTGCCATCCCGGCTCAGCACGGCAGACTGGATACCCGGTGTCTGTTCTTCGGTAGTGCTAAAGATATTGCTGCGGTTAGCTACATCCCATAACTTGATGGTATTGTCCGAGCCGGTGCTTAGCAGTAAAGTGCTATCCGGGCTAAAGGCCAGGTAGCCCACGATGCCAGTGTGGCCGCTTAAGATCGCGACCGGTTTTAAGGTAGCTAAATCCCACAACCGGATTTCTGCATCTCCACCGCCGCTCGCCAGCAGTTTGCCGTCCGGGCTGAAGGCCACGCTATACGGTATTTTAGTATGGCCGCTTAAAGTGGCCTTAACCTGCCCGCTCTGGAGATCCCACAGCCTGACCGTATTATCAAAGCCGGTGCTGGCCAGGGTTTTACCGTCCGGGCTGAAAGCTATGCCCAGGAAGTTAAGATTGGTAACGGTGTGCAGGCTTTTGAGTTCTTTGCCGCCTGCCAGGTCCCACAGCTTGATCGTGCCGTCATAGGCCGAGCTCGCCAGGGTTTTACCGTCCGGGCTGAAGGTCAGGGCGTGAATACCCTGGCTATGGCCCTGAAGCGTGACTAAAAGCTTACCGGTCGAAGGGTCCCAGAGCTGGATTTGTTTGGCTGACCCGGCGCTGGCTAAGACTTTCCCGTCCGGGCTGTACTGTAAATCCCAAACACCACCGGTTAAGGCCTGCTGGATGGTTATAAGCGCTTTGCCCGGAGCGTTAAGGTTACGGATGGTTATATTATGGTCCGTTGCGACGGCGAAGGTCTGGCCGTCCGGGTTTAGCGCCATCTGTTCGATGGCCTCGCGCTGCCCGGCTATCTCAAGGTTTGGTTTAGGGTTATGGGAAACGCTGCCGGTCGCCGGGATATTCCATACTTTGATTGCAGGTTCCTGAGAATTACCGCCGCTTGCCACGCTTTTACCGTCAGGGCTGAAGGCCACTACCCAGACTCCGCCCCTGTTAGCGCTCCAGCCTGCCAGTTCTTTACCGCTAGCGACTTCCCACACTTTTAGCAGTTCGTCCGCGCCTCCACTCGCCAGGGTCTGGCCGTCCGGTGAAAAAGCCAGGGAAGAGACCCCCTTCGTATGGCCGTTCAGGGTGGCCACTAACTGCGTTTTAAAGCTTTGCGAATCCTCGACTTTCCAGAGTTTAATGGTGCTATCCTCGCCAGCGGTCGCGATGATCTTACCGTCCGGCGTACAGGCTGCCTGGTTAACATCTCCGCTATGCCCTTTCAGCACGGCCAGCGGCTGGCCGGTGGTCGCGTCCCAGACCCGGGCCGTAGAGTCACTGGAAGCACTTACAAGGTGGCGGTTGTCTCCACAGAAAGTGACCGTTCGCACCTCTCCGCTATGACCGGCAAGGGTAGCCAGTAAAGTCTGTTTGCCCACATCCCAGAGTTTAACGGTTCTATCCAGGCTGGCGCTGGCCAGCATTTGCCCGTCCGGGCTGAAAGCCAGTGAAGTAATGGGCCCGTTGTGACCGTTACTGCCAAATCGGGCAATCTGTTTGAGCGTGGCAGCATCCCACAGGGTGATTTCACCATAACCGTTAGTCAGGGCTAAAATTCTACCATCCGGGCTGAAGGCTACATTAGCGGCATTGGAATAAATAACTTTCTTTTGCTGGCCGGTGGTGCTGTCCCAGATTCTGACCGTACCGTCCCCTGCAGCGCTGGCAATTGTTTTCCCGTCAGGACTAAAAGCCAGGTTATCAATCGATTTACTGTGGCCGGTCAGGGCAGGGGTGGTACTTTTCAAACTTAATTTAGAGTTCAGGGCGGGCCGGGAATTGTTAGGTGTTTGAGCGCTCTCGCCAGGGGTAAACGTAGCTACTCCTGTGCCGCCGGGTGTTGCTGGCTGGGTGGTGCTTGTCACCGAAGCCGGTTGAGTGGCCGGAGGGGTAGCGGCCGAGACTGCGGCAGAAACGGCCGGCGAACCCTCCGGCAGGCGCAATTCGACCCTGGCGTTCGGCTCGGCTGAATCTCCACAGGCCGCAAGGAAGAGTTGCAGGAGCAAGAGTACCGCCAATAGAGAAATCGGTCGAGCGAAACGCGTTAAACGGGCGGACGGGGTTGGGTAGTTGCTGAATTTATCTTGTAGCACTGCTTCAATCTTTCTTATTTAATTATCTTCGACCGGGCTAAACCAAACCTACCGGAAAGTATCGTTATTTAAGCCATTACACTGGCGCTTGCGTGATCTTCGGACCCGCCTCAAATGGAGCTGAGGAATAATCGCTTGAAAAGTGTAGCAGGTTTATAATAGCATAAGAATAATTACTTTAACCGGCAGGGAGCGAAGAATAGTACTTCTGTCTTGCCATTCCTGATTCTAAAAGTAAGTAGAATAGTAGTTGCCAGAACCCAGTTCTGAAGTCAGACGCAAATCGCTTGGATAGAAAATCTGGTGATGAAAGTGAGCTTAACGAAGCTTTAATTTACCCGGCAAGATGACACTTGATACTATTGGATAGTCAAGTAAATTCTTCCTGGATTAGAAAACTGGGCGGAAAAGTTGATCCGGCCTACCATAAGCATTACCAGTTTAATACTTATGATGATGTATTCAATATTGTTTGCAGCCGTTTTGAATTACATGTAGGGGAGCGCAGAAGCAGGTAGAGTTTAGAAGCTGCTTCAAATCAGGCTGATGAAATAGTTTCCAGGGCTTAAGGATAATGAGTAAACCATTTTCTGTTCCTGATTTGATCGAAACTTTACTAACTTCAGAAAATAGCGCTGCACGTTGTGCCGCAGCCAATGCCCTCCATGATATCAAAGAGGTCGTGGCGGTTGAGCCATTAATCAAAGCCCTTCAAGACGGGGATAGATGGGTACGTTACTCAGCCGTCCGGGCTTTAGGCTCAATAAGAGATAGGAGAGCTTTTCAACCGGTAGCAGATTTGCTTCAAGTTGAAGCTGATCCGACCGTTTGCGAGATAGCGGCTGCCAACTTGGCTGCCCTGGATCTTGAACGAAGCTTTCCACTACTTATCGATATAATCGAAAACGGCAGCCCTCCGGCCAAAGCCGCGGCAGCGCGCACCATACGAGATATTGACACAGGCAAGGCCGAAACAGTGGGACCCCTTACCAGGCTGCTGGCGAATAAGCACGATTGGGAAGCACGTTTAGATGCTATCTATGCCCTGGGAGAAACCGGGACGGACGACCCACAGGCAATAGAACTCCTGCTTTTAGCAATGGCTGAAGACGATGCCGCTATATGTAGTGCCGCTATATTTGCCTTAGGTGAACTTGGAGTCGAAAGAGCGATTAAACCAGTTGCCCATCTCCTGCTAAATAGTCCCTCCGCGAGCTTGCGCCGGGATGCCGCTACAGCTCTGGGCGATTTTGAAGATGAACAGGTTATTGAACCGTTACTGGTGGCTTTAGGGGATCATGACGAGTATGTGCGAGCTTATGCCAGTGGAAGTTTAGCCGGGTTTGCTACTCCCAGGGTTATTCAGGCTTTAATACAACTGGTTGGGCAGGATAAATCGGAAGTGGTGGGCATATATGCGGTCCAGGCTTTGCGTGAATTGAAGGCGGTAGAAGCAAGTGAGCTTCTGATAGAAATTCTTCTGAAAAGCCCTTCAAACGAAGTTCGCAAGCTGGTTCCGTCAGCTTTAGCTGCAACAGGTAATCCGGTTGCGGTACCCCCTCTTATGAAAGCCCTACAAAGCAATGAGGTTCTGGAGGTAAGAGTGGAGGCTTTACATGCCCTGGCAAGGCTGGCTCCCTTCAAAGCCGAAAAACTCTTAATTGAGGCTCTAAGGGATGGGGCAGCCGAAATGCGCCTGGCGGCGGTAGTCGAGCTTGGAAATATAGCGGGTGAGGAAGCGTTACCGGCTTTACTCCTGCTAGCCGGGAATGATCACGGACAGAGCCCCTGGCGGGAAAAATTAGAAGAGGCTATTAGCGGGGCTATTAAGAAGATTAAGGAGCGTAGCCAGGCAGGGCGAAAATAAGAGGGAAAATCAGCCTCACATAACCTGCTTAAAATTTTCAGGCGCTTTTAGACCCGCTAGAACGAGTTTTCCTGCGGCCTTCGCTGCCAGTAATTTTTTCTCCGGTGTACCCCCGGTAGCAGCCCACCACAATTTCAGAGACAGGCAGGTCGTCCTTCCGGCAGTGCTTCACGTAGTTGTTAAAAACCCTCCGTACGGACTGAATGTCACCCTCAATGTGCGAAATCTGCATCAGGCCAAAAACGGGGTCATCAAAAGTCGGGAAGACGGCATGAGCCTGGGTGTAGTGGTAATAGGCCTTGCCAGGGTTTAGAACCGGCCTTTCTTTTAGTAGCCCCTAAAGCCTAAACGTCCCTTTTGGCGCGTAGTTACAATTAAAATGACTATCCCCCATAGAGCCTTTTTTAACTCATCTAGTTTGAACACTCCAGGTTACGCTGATAAATTCTCTATTCCTCTGCGGGAGGGAAAGTGAACTGAGCGGCAGCTCTAACCAGGGGCGAGGGGTCGATCCGGTACTGTTCCAGCCGTTCCAGCCGGGCGACATCCCAGCCTAATGAAGAATTGGCCTGCCCTAAAAGAGCGGCCAGTGCCAGGCGCCTCAGTTTTGCTTCCGGGCTTTTTGCCAGGGCTTCTTCCAAAACCGGCATACCCGAGACATCTACCCTGTCTTCAGTAGCCTCCAGTAAGCGGGCGGCGCTAATAAGGGCTTCCTCGTGCAATTCCCCTCTGTTTACCATTTCAGTTAGCATCCCCACCAGTTCGTCCCAGCTTAACACGAAGAGCGCTAACTTTATGCGTAAGGTAGCTGTGAGTGCATCAGCCTCAAGCGCGGCCAGGACTGACCGGACGGTTGGTAGGAGTTGCTCTTTGCGTTGTTTAGCCGCGCTGGCCAGGTAGTCAACCAGGGTTTGTAATACTTTTCGGCGTGTAATAATACCGGCTACCGCCTGGCCGACGAGGGTCGCCTCCTGCCCGGTGTAAGTGGCCGTAATAGCCGAGGCTGCCAGGGTATATTCAAGCGGCAGGTGCGACTGGAGAGCCGAAAGAAGCCGGGGCAGGAGGAGTTGCTCCCGGTCGTTCACCGGCAGCTGCGAGCAGCGGCCCAGCACTTCTATCCGTACGCGTGCTTCGGGATGGTCAAGGAGCACCGTCAGCAGCCATACCAGCCGGTTTTGTGCTTTTGCTGATAGACCATTAGCTCCAATTCGGCCGACTGTGCGGGCGATAGCCGGGTCGGGATTACGGGCGGCCTCCTCCAGGATAGGCCAGGTTTCATCCCGCTCAAGATACTCCCATAACCCACGCAGGAGGGCTACCCGGATATCCCGGTGCAAACCGCTTTCCCCGGCCATCCTCAGTAATTCACGGTAGGCCCCTTCGTTTCGGATTTCTCCCAAAAGACGCACGACCTCCTTGGCAACCGTGACCTTGTTCATTGGAAGGGTGGTCAGGACGGATAGCGCTCTTTCAGAAGGCATGGCAAGGATTGCCTGGCGCAGGGCATAAATGGCGATGCGGGCTCGTTCGTCATTCATCATTTCCAGTAGCGCCGGGATACCTTCCCCCGCGTCCAGCCTGGCGAGTGCCCGGATGGCCGTGTCCCGGACCGCCTCCCGCTTGTCCCCGGCCAGCTCAAGCAAACGGGTAGGCGGCACTCCCGGCAAAGCTTCTAACTGGCGGATAGCAGAGATAATGGCCGGGCTGTCGCGCATGTCATCCCCGGCTACCTCGGACAGGGTCCGGGCAAAGATGGCCTGCTGGGAGGGTGTCCAGCGGTGAAAACCGCTGTAGAGGGGCAAGAGAAAACGCGTTTTACCGGTACTGAAGCGGCCCTGGTAGGCCTGCTGTCCCAGGTAAGGCGTTATTAAATTCTGCCGCCAGCGGTGGAGGGTCTGATAAACCTCCGGCAGAGTGATCCAGCTAGGGTCCTCCTCTAACAGTTCGGGTAAAAGCTGGAAGAGAATATCTCGCCGGTGCTGGGCAAAAAGGTCCAGAATGCCCCTTGCATGCCAGACCTTACGGGTATCTTTTAGGACATTTACCAGCACCGTAACCAGTTCGTCAAAGACTCTGAGCCGGCGTCCCAGGCTCTCGGCAGCGGCAACCAGGTGTTCCTCCCGCTCTCGGCGCGACCAGGACTGGAATACCGGTAAGAGCGGCCCTTTAATCGCCTTCACATCCCGGTCACTTAAGCGGGAAGCGAGGTCATAAAAACTTATTCTCCCACGTTCTCGCACCAGCACTGCCAGCCACCCGGCAGACCAGGCGGTATGGCGCGGGAGAACCTTGATGATCAGCCGCTCGATCTGGGAGGTGGTGAGCATGGATAAATCGGCAGCATTAAGCGCATCGCGCACGATCAAGCCCAACTTTTCCAGGTGGTCTTCCTGCCAGCTCCCAGGTGGTATGTTAGCCAGGCCGGTAAGCATCGCCAGCCGCACCGGGTCCTGTTCGTTACGCCGGGCGCGCACAATGTCGAGGAGTGCTGGTAAGTGTTCCCGGTAATAGAAAACTACTTTTGCCAGGGCGGTGTGCGCTACCGCGCGCAAGGCCGGTTCCGGGTCGCCCATGTAGGGGTCCAGGATGGTTCTCGCTTCCTCCCAGGGCAAATAGCCTGCATATAACAGGCGTAACTCGGGGCTACCGGCCAGGGCTGGCAGGGCCAGGTGGCGGTGTCCCTCGCTCTCCCGTAAATCCTGAGGTAGCCAGTCAAGCAGAGTAGGGGCAATTTTCCCGTCACTCTGGCGCCAGCCGCTGTTAAGGGCAACATAAACTGCCCGGCGTGTAGCAGGCCTGAGCTTTTTCAGCCAGTTGACCCGGCGACCAAGCGCCTGGGGATGATTGGTAAGCAGGCCGGTTAAGCGTGCGGTGGTAAGCCTCCCTGCTACCGGATCAAAGTTAAAATGGGTCCTATCAGGAGAGGCCAGTACCAGTTCGGCCACTTCCTCAGGCCGCCGGGTAAGCAGCCGGTCAAGCTCCAATTGCCCTAAACTAAATTGCTTAAGTAGAGCCCTGGCAAGCTCCAGGGCCAGGTCCGGCTTTCTCTCTGCCAGGTGCGGTAAGGCACCGTTAGCGTTAAGTAACAGCCGGTAGTCGGGCCGTTCAAGCCCGGCAGCCTCCTGGATAAGGGCCTTTGCCGTAGGCTCAGGATGCCGTTTAGCCAGCCGTGACCAATGGTAGGCCTCACTTCTTTCCCGTAACCTGTGAAGATAAACGGCGACAAGGGCGGTAGAGCCAAAGGCCAGTAATTTAAGGAAATGCCGGTTAGCCTCGGTTTCACTCTTGTTCGCAAGCTCTTTAAGAAAAGTATCAATCACTGCCTGGCGAGCCTGCCTGCGAAGACCCCGGCAAAGTTTACTGGCGGCCGGAATGTCTGATTGAGCGAGCGCGGCAAGTACCTGCGGGTCACTGCACATCAGTGGTACAAGACTGATGGAGAGGCCCCTTATCATGCGGGAAGGATCGGAAAAAGCCCTGAGGACGTGTTCACCATTCCGGCTACCCTGGCAGGACTGGAGAGCCAGGTAGCGCTGGTAAAAATCCCCAGTTTCCATTTTTCGAAGCACTTCCCGGATATTTATAGCTTCAGGATCTGTGACAGATGCTCCGGCTCTATGTCCCAGCTCTATCATCCGCTTAGCCCGGTCTTTATGGGTAAGTGGTTCCAGTTGGTGCAGTAACTCATCAATAGTCACTTCGGCAAGCTCCTTCTAATCGGGTAAAACCTTAGCTCTATGAAATTTACCTTTGTTATTTTGAAAAAACACTCGTCTATGGCTCTGCTTTTTGTTTTAGATTTGTTGACCGTTCGATATTATCAAGATGCGAAAGCATACTGTATTCTCTAGTACTTGTTAGGATATGATCTTCATTGCAAATCAAACTGTAAGCTCTATTTCATTCTAAGCTGCTCAATGGCACGAGCAACTGTTTGTAACAAACTCTTGCCATCCCAGGTCTCAACATCTTCTTCCAGCTCTTGCAAGTCAAGCAAATGGGGTAAAGCTCTTAGATCGCCTAATTTTCCCAGCACAAACGCTGCATTTACCGGGATCAGGGAGTCATCGCCAAAGTTAAGGGCGGCTACCAGTAGTTCAAAGCCCCGTTTATCCAGTTGATTTCCCAAAGCAATAGCTGCCCAGTAGCGCACATTCTCCTCTCTGTCAGAGAGACGTTTCGCAATGGTTTCAGTCGCTAGATTATCCCCGAGCTGCATCAGTGAAATCAGGGCAGCTTCTCTCACAGGCCAGAAATCATCTTCAAGCGACTCCACCAAAGGAACAACTGCCTGCTTGTCACTTATCTTTCCCAGGGCGGCAGCAACTACCCAGCGTACATCCTCATCTTCATCTTTAAGGAGCGGTATCAGTGGCAGCACTGCTTCGTTCACCTGAAGATTCCCCAATCCGTAGGCTGCCAGTCTCCGTACACTGATGTCTTTATCATTCAAGAGAGCGAGTAAGCACGAAATTACTGAACAGTCGTGGAAAGAACTTAAAATGCTAACTGCTTCAGCACGTGTATTTTCATCTGGTTCATCCAGTAACTTAAGTACAGGTGCTATAACCATTTTTCCAAACCTGACGAGTGCATTGCCCAGCATATTTTGTAGGCCGTAATCAGCTCTTTTCAATACCTCTAGCAACGGCTCCACTGCTCTGGCATCGCCTATATCAGCTAAAGCCATCGCAACTGCACATACCACTCGCGCATTTCTATCATTCAGGCCCGCTACCAGGATATCAACAGCTTTTTTCTCAGGTCTCCTGGCCAGTTCCTGGGCTGCGTGAATGCGCACTTGAGGGTTTGGGTCATCAAGTAATTCGCTTAAAGCATTTATCATTAAAACCTGTATATTCTGTAAACCTGGATAACTTCAATAAATATCACAATCTCTTCGACCGTTTGTTGAAGTCGGAGCCTGAAGTTAATTCTCCACAAACCATTTCCAGTTTAGATCCTTTCGATGATAATTTCACAAGACTCATTTTCTAGGGAGTTATACTCATCCAAATGGATATGGCTATTTGAAGGAATCTCAATTTGAGCAAGTGTTAGCAAATGCCTGGCAAGAGAAATTAATCCCTCACGGTTGGCTTCAATAACAATGCTACTATTTTCAATCCTACTCTTAATTGTAAAGCCTTCTTCCCAATCTAAAGATATTCCTGTTTCCAGAGAATATTCTGGCACATCTAGCTCTATACGCATATTGTCTTATCCTGATTTACTGTTCAAACTCCCCACTATAATTAATATTCAAAGCCCATCTTTAAATGACGGCCCGCTCTTTTTTTCATTACTTCAGCGGAAATAAGCTGCCCCTAACCTGATTAAGCGATCTGAAAGCCCTTCTTAAACTAAAGTCGGGGGTCTACCTGTTCACTTTCCAAGGCCAGCACTCCGAAGGCACACTCGTGCACCCGCCGGAGCGGTTCTCCTCGGGTGAAGCGTTCCAGGCCTTCCAGCCCCAAGGCAAATTCCCGGAGAGCCAGGCTGCGTTTAGCCGAAAGCCCTCTTGAACGCAGCCGGTTCAGATTCTCCTCAATCGTATATTCCGGCCCGTAGATGATCCGCAGGTAGTCCCTTCCCCGGCACTTGACGGCCGGTTGGACCAGCCCGCGCCTCCCCCTGGCTACAAAGTCGAGAGGCTTTACCACCATGCCTTCTCCTCCCTGCCCGGTAAGTGTTTCCCACCAGGCCACGCCCTCCGCCTGGCTGGCCTCGTCCGTCACGGCCACCACTTTGCAGGGAGTGGTTACCAGAAGTTCGCTGTCCGCCCGGCAGAGCTCGGCCAGAGTTTCCATATGCCAGCTATGGGGCTGCCCGGTGTGGACCGCCCCTTCCGTCGCCAGAAGGTGGAAGGGCGCCAGCTTCAGGTCGGCGATAGAGCGTACCGGCCAGCAGTACCGCCGGTAAGCCGCCACATAGCGCTCGGCCAGGGCCTGGCGCTCCCGGTAGCGCTCCAGTAGAGAGCCTACCTCAGGAGAAAGATCAGGATTTCCTGCCACGGTTTCTTTCAGGGTCCGGACTACCCCAGAGAGGGCCAGCCGGGAGGCGGCACCCACTGCCGCATACTGCTCGCGGATCAGCCCCTGGGCCTTGGCCGACCAGGGCATCAGCTCGCAGTCCAGAACGGCCCAGCCGCTGTTAAAGCGCTCCCAGAACCCGCTGGCGGTTAAAGCCTGCCGCAGCCGGTCGAGAAACTCGGCTTCCAGGAGTGGGTCGTCGAAAAAGCGCCGTCCCGTCCGGGTATAGCAGATACCGGCGCCCTCTCCGCTCACGCCAAAGCGCCGCCGGGCGGTCTCCTCGTCCCTGCAGACGATTACCACCGCCCGCGAGCCCATGTGCTTTTCCTCGCAGATCACCTCCGGCACCCCTTCCTGCCGGTAGTAAGCGAAAGCCTCGGCCGGGTGTTCCAGGTAGCCGGCGGCCTGGCTGGTCTCGCTCGGTGACATGGTGGGCGGCAGGTAGACCAGCCACTTGGGGTTGGCGGCGAAGCGGCTCATCACCTCCAGGGCCGCCAGGGCGTTCTCCTCCCGGATGGTGATACTCTGGTAGAGCCGGGTACTTACTACGCGCTTGCCCACCACATCCTCCAGGTCCAGCACTTCGTCGTGGGCCTGCTGGGCACTCAGCTCTGGTGCTTCAGCGGCTGAGGCTGAGGCCTGGACCGGGAAAGGCCGGGTGGATTCGTAATAGACCCGGGCGGCAGGCACCGCGACCAGTTCTCTTTCCGGGTAGCGCAGAGCCGTCAGGTTGCCGCCGTAGACGCAGCCCGTATCAATGCAGATGGTATTGTTCAGCCACTCGGCCTGCGGGACCGGGGTATGGCCGTACACCACCATGGCTTTCCCCCGGTATTCGGCTGCCCAGTTATAGCGCACCGGCAAGCCGAACTCGTCCGTCTCCCCGGTAGTCTCGCCGTAGAGGGCGAAGTCTCGCACTTTGCCCGAGCCGCGCCCCTGTAGCTCCTCCTTTAACCCGGCGTGGGCTACCACCAGCCGGCCATCGTCCAGCACATAGTGGCTTACCAACCCGTCCAGGAACTGCGCCACCTCTTCCTTAAACCGGGGAGTCTCAGCCTCCAGCTGGGACAGAGACTCGGCCAGGCCGTGCGTGCTCTGCACATCCCGGCCGCGCAGTTTGCGCATCAGTTTGAGGTCGTGATTACCCGGCACGCACAGGGCGCTCCCGCTCCTGACCATGCTCATTACCAGCCTGAGCACCTGCGGAATCTGCGGCCCCCGGTCTACCAGGTCCCCCACGAAGACAGCTTTGCGACCCTGGGGATGGCTTACCTCAAAGGCCGCTGCCCCCTCGCCCTCCTCGCCTCCGGTAGTGGCAGGGCTGCTATTACTTTTGATCAGGTAACCCAGGCGGGTCAAGAGAGTTTCCAGCTCCTCATAGCAGCCGTGGACATCGCCAATAATGTCAAAGGGACCGTGTTCGTGCTTCAGGTTATTCCAGAGAGGCTGCCGTTCGATGACGCTGGTTTCGAAGTCGTCCTGCCCTGCCAGTTCGAAGACGTGGCGGAAGCCCTCCCGTGCCAGATTGCGGCGGGAGGCCCTTAGCTGCTGGAGCTGGCGGCGAATGACGTGCGGGCCGAAATCGCGGTCCGACCGCAGCCGGTTGCGCTCCAGGCAGACTTTTTCAGGAGTATTCAGGACGATAGCCACCGGGATGACGTGGTAACGGCGGGCCAGTTCTACCAGCGGCTTGCGGGCTTCGGGCTGGACATTGGTGGCGTCCACCACCACCAGCCGGCCCCTGGCCAGCCTCCTGGCCGCGATAAAATGCAGCACCTCAAAAGCGTCGTTGGTGGCCTCCTGGTTGTTCTCATCATCGCTGACCAGCCCCCGGCAGTAATCGGAGGAGAGAATCTCGGTGGGCAAGAAGTGCTGGCGGGCAAAGGTGGATTTACCTGAACCGGAAGGGCCGATCAGTACCACCAACGCCAGTTCCGGGATAGTGATTTTCATGGCTGGCTGGCTTTCAACTAAAACAGGTTATAAATAGACTTCCTTCGCGTAGCTTCAAAAGCTTAAACAAACCGGGCTTGCTTCAGGAGTAAGCAGGCTTTAAGGCTGCTGCAAACTGAATACGGCCATCTGAGTGGGCGTCCCCAGTTCCGGGTCTTCCGGCCCGACCGGTACAAACCTTACTGCGTAGCCGAAGCGCTCCGCCACCGCCCTGGCCCATTCCTCGAACTCCCGGCGGGTCCACTCGAAACGGTGGTCCTTATGGCGCAGCTTGCCGGCCGGCAGGTTTTCGAAGCGGGCGTTGTATTCAAAGTTGGGCGTGGTGAGAACCACCGTACCAGGCCGGGCAAACTCGAAGAGCACCCGCTCGAAGGCTGCCAGGCGGGACTTGTCGAGGTGTTCGATCACCTCAACCACCGTGGCCGCATCGTAGCCGGCCAGCCGCCTGTCCCGGTAGGTCAGGGAACCCTGCATGAGCTTGATGCGCGCGCTCTGCCGGTCAGGCAGGCGGTCGAGGTGCAGCCGCTCACGGGCGAATTCCAGCACCCGGTAGGAAACATCCAGTCCCACGATTTCCTCGAAGGTACGGTCCTCCAGTAAAAGTGCCAGCAGCTTGCCTTCCCCGCAACCCAGGTCCAGCACCCGCCGGGCTCCGCTCTGCTTGAGGGCGGCCATGACCGTTCCCAACCGCCGTTCATTCAGGCTGAGGCGTTCCTCGACCACGGCCTCCTCCCCGGCGTGGCGCTCTTCGCTGGCGTCCGGGTCACCCTGCTCATCCTCCACCAGCCGGGCGAGCGCCGCTCGCACCAGCCGTCCTCGCCGTTTGAGGTAGCGCCGGGCGATCAGCTCGCGCTCGGGATGGCTTGCCAGCCAGCCCTCTCCGTGCCGCAGCAGTTTCTCCACTTCGTCCTCGCCAATCCAGTAGTGCTTGTCATCATCGAGCACCGGCAGGAGGACGTAGAGGTGGGCCAGGAGTTCTCGCAAGCGGCAGTGAGTCTTGAGAGTAAGGTTGTAGTAAGAGCTGGGGCCCCATCCGGGCTCGCTTTCGTCCAGGAGGCAGCCTTCCGCCTGGAGGGTGTAGCCGAGCGGCTCGAAGAGGCGCCTGAGGAGTTCCTCTCCACCTCTCACCGGCACCGCCAGCAATCGCGCTTCAAGCGGCAAAATCTCTTCTACCAGTTCCGGCCTGGTCTTGCTTTTGCCGCCAAGCGCCGTGCCGAAGACCTGGGCAATGGCCACGCTTAAAAAGGAAGAGGCCACATAAGGCCGGTCGTTGACGTACTGCTCCAGGAGCCCGCCGTCTCCACCTCCACCCGGGCGGCCTCTTACCAGGCCCACCGGGTCAATGTCCAGCAGCAGGGCAGCGGTAGTGCGTTCCTCGCCTGCCTGGGGGTAGAAGACGTGGGCCTTGCCGAAGGAGAGGTCGAAAGTCTGGAGGCGGGCGGGATGCTTATGCAGTAAAAACCCCAGGTCGGTAGCCGGTGACCGGGTACAGGTAATGGTCAGTAACATTTCTTTATC
This sequence comes from Chloroflexia bacterium, assembly GCA_036261665.1. Taxonomy (GTDB): domain Bacteria; phylum Chloroflexota; class Chloroflexia; order Chloroheliales; family Chloroheliaceae; genus 54-19. Next base: position 9,073 of record DATAKM010000007.1, on the reverse strand, counting down.
TTTAATCCTCTCCTGCTGAGTAGCGGGTCAATTCAGTGCGCTAGCCGGATAGCTGGTGGTTAAGGCTTTTTGAAGCTTTAACCCTCTGCCACACATTCTTCTGATTGCTAACCTATTTGTATTATACAAAAGGAGCGCCAGTAAATACAAGGGTTTCTTTACCTTTTTTCAGTCCACTGGCTCTGTGTTTTAGAGATTCACTCGTAACAGGTTCGAAAAGTCTCCCTCCCCGGCCGCGCTTACCGCTCTTACCAGGTAGGCATAAGAAACTCCTGGAGCCAGGCCGCTGTCGGTATAGCTGAAGACTGTGCCGGGTAGCGGGTTGGAGTTAATCTTTTCCGGTATGTTAGTAGCCCCCCAGCGATAGATATTGTAACCTGTAATCGCCGGACCTCCCGCTTCAGTGGGAGCTTTCCAGGTTACGGTGACGGTGCTGGCGGAAATAGCCCTGGCCTCCAGGAGAACCGGTGTTCCAGGCAGAACGGCTTCCTCCTGGGGTATAGCGCTTAAAGCATTTGAGGGCAGGCTTTCCCCGGCGCTGTTAAGAGTTGTTACCGTGTAGGTGTACTTTTGCCCGTTAGTCACGCCCGTATCCTCGAATTGAGTCAGAGTAGCGGGCAGGCTGGCAATATTTATGGGATCAGGGTTAGCGGCGCTTTTACGATAGATCATGTATCCAGTCAGAGAAGGCCTTCCCTCAACTGGAATGGGTGACCAGAATAGTAAAACTTTATTCGAACGGCCATAGGCGGAGACCAGGGCAGGCGCGCCCTGCACCGGCAGGCTGGAACGCGGAATAGCGCTTACCCAGAGGGATTTACCACTCTCGCCAACACTGTTAATGGCTGTTACCATATAAAGATACTCCTGATTGTTGGACACGCCCTTATCAAGAAAGGTGGTCGTGGTGAGAGGGGTGGTGTTTAATTTTACCTCATTATCGTTAGCATCAAGCCGGTAGAGATTATAGCCGGTAATCGGCGACTCACCGGTATAGTGGTGAGGGCTCCATTTTACACTCACCTGGCCATCTCCGGCGGTAACCACCACAGCTTCCGGCGGGTTCGGTATATCCAGATTGGTGAGGTTAAACTCTGCCGGGGTAGTTACTCCCGGTACGCTAGCCTTAACCACATAGCTCCCGGCAATGTTATTGGCCGTAAAGGGCGGAGCGGTCACTAAACCCGACTTATCTGAGGTAGCGGTAAGGCTTGTGGCCTTATTTGCAAAAGTTCCACTCGGTATGGCCGCAGCATTGCCCCTGGCACCGGGAGGAGGTGTGGGTGCGGAAAAAGTTACCGTGGCTCCGCTTACCGGTTTACCTGCAGAGTCTTTAACCAAGACTTGCATGGGAACGGGAAGCAGGCGGACTACTATCACCTTTTGAGGTGTTCCTGCAATGGCTGTGATTGAAGCTGCCGGAACAGTGCTTGTCGCAAGGGCAGGGGTATTAGGTCCTGGAGTAGCGGTAGCGGGTAGAGGAGTAGCGGTGGGTAGCTGCGAATCACGAGTAGTAACGCTGGCCATGGCTGCCGGGGAAAGGGTAGCTGGCAGGGCAGTTACAACCCGTGACACCGTGGCTGGGCTGGTAGCGGTTGCCTGAGGATTACTCTCAGTGGTGGAGACAGCAATGCTGACGGGAGAGGTTGAATCCTGGCCGCAGGCCGAAAGCAGGACCAGCAGAACTGCAAGTGTAAGGACAAGTAAGCTACTATGGCGGGTAATACGAACTGGCATAGCTATAATTCCCCGGTAAATATTCTTTTTGTTAAAAATTAGGGTAAAGCTGCTGGAAGGAAGGCTGCCGATATATCCTTTTGTTTGATGGAACCGCAATTATACTTAAATCAAGTACCGGTAAGATATATTATATTTAATCCCATTGCAAAAGTAAATATTAACAATAACTGCCAGATGCAACCGGCTCGGAAGAGACGGCTAGAGTTTCAAAAGCCTGTGGAGTACTTTCCCACTTAGCATGGTTCCAATCTGAGTACTCCGCCTGCGCTGGCTAAACATTAAATAAACAAAATTCGGAATACCTGCTCACTCTTCTTTTAGCCTTTTCATTTTGCTTTTGTTTTTGTCCGGCTCTATTTTTGCATCCTGCCGATATCCCTCATTAGAAACATTTGTTTCAGTTTTACGACTTTATCAGGCCATCCGCAACCTCGGTCTGAGAGAACTGTCTCTACCAGCTTTTGGTATTTCTTGCTCTGTCTATCTTTAAATTTCCCGGCTGTTTTCACCTGCTGAGCAGCATATTTGCTCTGCGTCAGTTTATTCACTGCGCCATTTTTGATCCCGGTATCCGGCTGAGTTTTTTTTAGTCCAGGAAGGAGACCCACACCCTATGTTTACCAGGAGCGAGCAGTTTATTATTCAGATGAAACTGGGCGAACTGCGCAAACAGCGCACCCTCTTAAGGGCAGCTTACGATAAGCTTAACCGCAGCCTGGCCACTGCCTCAAGCCCGGTCGAGCGCCTCCAGGGCCTCTATAACGGCTTGCGCCAGATCAGTTTCGCAGGCCAGGCGCTCCATCCCGATGTCGCCAATCTCGAACCGCTCTTCTACCAGTTTGCAGCTAAAGAGAATGAGCCTGCCGGGGAGAAAGTTACTGCTCCGACCACTACCGGTGCTACTCCCGAGACCACCCGCTTCTGGATAGAGCGGCTTGAGAAAGAACTGGCCAGTGGCCGGCTGCGCTCAGAGATCGTCTTTATCTTCGCGGCTCTCCTGGAAGAATGGGCTAAAGATGATCCTGGCCGGGAGACCGACCAGGAGAGCGCCGCTGAGCTAAGCCGGCTCCTGGAGAGGGTGACCGGGCCTTCCCCTGTCGCTTCTCCTTCTTCTCAGTCTAACTTTGGGGCGCCTGCCTCTCCCGCTGCTGATTTTGACCGCCGCTTCGTGGAACGCCTCTTCGCCTCCCTGCCCTTTGACCGGCCTGAGCTGAAGAGCACTCTCAGGAAGAGCTGCGCTTACCAGCTCTCCCGGCGAGTGGAGCCGCGCGGGCTTACCGAGGTACTGACCAAAATCAGCCGCGACCGATATCACGCCCCCGCCACCCGCCGCCAGGCCAGGAGCCTGCTGAGTGATGACCTCTTGCGCAAGGAATTCGCAGATGCGCTCGGCCTGATTCTGGGTGAACTGGAAAACTGGGACTGGCCCCGGGAAGGGGTAGCTGCCAGGGCCTGCCTTACTCCTACCAAATGGCGCCTTTTCCTGGATGAGGATCTGCCTACCGCCTGCCTGCTCGAAATTGTAGGTACCCGTTACCAGAAACTCTTCCGGGAGTACTTCGGCTATGCTCACAGGCAGCGTTTCCAGGAGCTGCGTAAAGCTGTAACGGAACTGCCCCCGACCACCAGAGTGGAACAGGCCCTCAGGCTCCACCGGCAGGCATTTGCTATTCCGCCTTCAGCTTTTAGCGAGATCGATATCTGGAGCGATGAAGAGGCCAGCCGGGTCAGGGAAACCGACCTGTGGGAAGATCCAGCGGCTATCAAGGAAAAAGTTAAATTCAATACTTCCCTGGAAGAGCTTCTGTTGCAGTGGGCCAGCGACAAGTCAATCCTGGGCAAGCGGGCCGCCCTCAAAAGCGAGTACCGTGACCTCAGCCAGATCGATAGTTACGGGCAGGGTCCGGCCCAGGAAGAAAAACTGAGCACCATGGAGACGGCCTTGCAGCAGATTAACGCCGAAGTGTGCCTGGCAGCCGCGGCTTTTCCCGGTCGTCCCCTCTACATCCTCAAAGCCGACCTGAAAGATTACTACCCGGGCCTCTCCCACGCTCTCCTGCTGGAACTGCTGGCCCGCTTCGGGCTGGAGCAAAAAGAGCTGGGCTTTTTCGAGCGCTACCTGGCTGTACGGGTTAGTAACCGGCCAGGCGGAGAGGAAAGGCCGGAGGGCCAGGCGAGCCGGGCGGAGGAAAGAGAGACGGGGCCGGAGGAGACGGCTACACTTAGCATCAGAAGAGGGGTACCCAACCACCGCAGGCTGGCTGACCTTTTAGGGGAACTGGTCCTGTTACTGCTGGACTACCACCTCAGGAGGACGGCCAGGGTTCAGGTTATTCGGATGATCGACGACATCTGCCTGATCGCCAGTTCCCAGGAAGAAGCCCTCAAAGCCTGGCAAGCCCTCGAAGAATTCTGCCGGGCCTTCGGCCTGGAACTCAATCGCGCCAAGTGTGGAGCCGTGCGGGTAATGCCTTCTGCGCAAGTGCCGGACAACACTACAGGTAGGGAGGATGGTGAGCCGGGCACGACTAAGGGCGCAAGCTTCAGCCAGAGCCGCCTTCCCCTGGAAGGAGTGGAAGAAGACTCCAGCCTGCCCCGGGTCTTACCCCAGCAGCCACCCACCTGGTCCATGGTTACATTGAACAGCCGGGGAGAGTGGAGTATTGATTCTGACCGCTTTGAGAGTTACCTGGAGCAGTCCCGCCAGCAGGTGCTCAAGGCCGGTTCGCTTATCTCCCAGGTCGAGGTTTACAACAACAGCCTCAACTACCTGGTCAAGGCCCTCGGTATGCGGCTTAAGCTGGACGCCAGCCACCGCCAGAGCGTCAGGCAGGCTATCTCCCGCTTTCACCAGGACTTTTTTGGCCCGGGTGAAGGCATGGTGGAAGAACTGGGCGAGCTAATCCGGGAACGCTACCTGGGGGCAGGTCAGGGGAAGAGCGTAATGGGGGCGGCTGTAAGAGAAGAAGAGAGGAAAGCTCAAACCGCGATACCGGATGGCTGGTTATACTGGCCGGTGACCGCGGGAGGCCTCAGTCTCCAGCACCCCCTGGTGATAGCGACCGCTTACGCCGAGAACTTCAAAAAGTATAAAACCCCGACCCCGCCGGATAATAGCGCACTACCCCAGGACTGGCAGAGGCGGCGGAATGAGTGGTACCACTATTACAACCAGTTCCTGGGTAAAGTTAGCCTCCAGGAACCGGACCCCAACCAGGTAATGGAAACCCTGGTGCAGGACTTTATCCGGCGGGGCAGCGAGATCTCGCTGGGCAACCAGCATTCCCTCTCTACCTACTGGCGCTGGATCGTCTATCTCTACGGCCCCCAGATTCTGGAGCGGTTCGGTACCTTCCGTTTCCTCTTGACCGAACTGGTCCCGGCCCAGTTGATTACCCAGCGGTACCGGCAGGGCTTTAGTAGCGGGGAAGAGTGGAGTGGCGCCAGCGACGATGGCACCGGCTTTATTGAACTCCCGGCTTTTTAGCTTTCCAGCTATACCTGGCAGGTAAGAGCTACCGGTAGTGAGGAAAAACCCTCCGGGCTGTAACAGGGGTAAAACAGGCCAAAAGAGCGGGAAACTTAACCTGGCAAGGCCCCGCTCTTTATTCCCGAGGAAGGCCTGAAAGAGGTTTGTACCAGTTAGCCGGTAGATTTTTAGCAAGCGGCAGCTAGAATAATGAAGAAAATGATCGGGAGCCTTTTTTCTAACCAATGGATGACACTAACTTCTGCCTAAAGGAAGCGAGAAATTCTCATGCAAAAATTAGAGGCATTACTTCAAGATAACGGAATTGACCCATCCACCCTGCAACTGCTTGTACAGATAGTTGATAGCTCCAGGGTCTATATTTCTGATTCTGAGGAGAGTTTAACTTCTACCACCACTGAGCAGGTTCTGAATTATTACTATTTAACTGTATCTGGAAGCCAGGCTTTTTCAACCTGGCAAAAGCTGAGAGTACTCGTAGAAGAAACGGGTTACTGGCCGGTTATACTGGGTGGACTTACAGAGTTTGAAAACATCATGGAGTACCAGCTAAATAGTAATTTTTCTCCGGCAGCCTTAATCGAAGCAAGTAAAACCATAAATGCACCGGAATGGTTCGAAAATGAATACTCGAACATGTTCGACGAGCCGGATGATTATGATGAGTTGCACGCAGACTGGCCTGAAACTAACGATTCTTTGACAGATTTAGTTAAGTTCTGGAACGAAGCGGATACAGCGGACAAACCGGTCTACATTGCCCTGGTGCCTACAGGAATAAGCTGGCAGGTTCCGGCTTATCTAAACTTTGGCAATTGGAACGCGTGTCCCGAACCACAGGTACATACCGCCGTTATGCGCTATTACCAGGAACTGTACCAGACCGAAATAGTAGTAATGTCGAATGATGTGATAGAGTTGAAGGTTGGTAAGCCTGTAACAGACAGGAAGACAGCCCTCATCTTAGCAAAGGAAACCTATCCTTACTGTCCGGATTCTATTGATCAGGGAGCCGGTTCGCTGGAAGCTTTAGCCGCAACTTTTATGGCTAGCACATTCTGGTTTTTCTGGTGGGATTAACTGTAAAACCCTGGCAGCCACTACCTGTAAATTAAAGGGTTATCAATTTCAGGTCTCACTATCAGCTGGTTTGCGATCTATAGTTGCTCCCAGAATAAATTTAGCGCTTCCTGATTGCTTGTCTGCCTAAATCCATGCTTGACAGCCCAGCCGGAAAAGTCTAAGCTTACTCGGCACTTGATCCCTGGCACCTTTTAACGGACTCAGTTTCTTCATTCTTGCTTATATTATCTACAGGAGAGTTTGCCAATGGACAGGACTTACGAGCATATTACCGAATTCTCCGGCTTACCGGTAGTGGACTGGGAGCCTGACATGCCACTTGAGGAGGCCTCCAGAAAGGCTTACCGGCTTTCCCTGTCGTGGGAGGAGACCGAACAGAAGGTGCGCTGGACCGATAAACTGGCAGTTTTCCTCTCCAACCCGGCCAGCCGCGAAGTAATCGCCTTGTTAGTGGGGCCCTGGGGCGAGGTAGCCACCGGGGAGGATGATGCGACCAGGGTGGTAGAAGCCCTGGTTAGCGCCAGAGACCAGCTACCGGCTCTCAGCGCCCTCTTTCTGGGAGAGATTATTGCGGAAGAGAGCGAAATCTCCTGGATTCAGCAGTCCGACGTGGCACCGCTCCTTGCCGCCTATCCTCGCCTGGAAGAGTTCTGGGTTCGGGGAGGTAACAACCTCAGCTTCGGCAAGCTCCGGCACGACAGGTTGAAGAAGCTGGTGGTACAGAGCGGCGGGTTACCGCGGGGGGTGGTACACCAGATCGTAACCGCCGCACTACCGAACGTCGAACATCTTGAAATCTGGCTGGGGGTTGAGGATTACGGCGGAGATGCCGGGGTGGAAGACCTGGCGCCTCTTTTTTCCGGCCAGATCTTTCCCCGCCTGGAATATCTGGGCCTGCGCGATTGTGCGATTGTCGATGATGTAGCGCGAGCTATCGCGGACGCTCCTGTCCTTGACCGGGTCAAGGTCCTCGATTTGTCGCTGGGGACCCTTACCGATAGCGGGGCAGAGGCTCTCCTGGCCGGTTCTAGAATAAGGCAACTCAAGAAGCTGGATCTTCACTACCACTACTGTAGCCAGGAGATAGTGGAAAAGCTCAAGCAGATTCCCATCGAAATAGACGCTGGCGACCCCCAGAATGAGGACCAGTACCATGGTGAAGTCTACCGTTACGTGGCGGTCAGCGAGTAAAGAAGTATGCCTTTCACTCCGGCGCAGTTCGTAATAATCGGCAATCCCGGCAACCGGCGGGTCGACCTCTTCCAGCAGGCACTCACAGCGCTTTGCCATCCCCCGGCACTACTGGTGCCTTACCAGGAGCTACTGGCCGGGCAGACCCACCTGAGTGAGGTTATTCAGCCCGGCTGGATAGTGAGAATAGAGTCGCCGGAGCGGGATTTTGAGTTAGAGAAAGCTCTCCTGGCTAGCGCTGCCGAAATAGAGGATGAGGAGGACCCGGGCGGCCGGCTTTACGCCCGCTACTCTCGAAAGGCTGCCAACAGCCTGGCTTTTGATAAAGGAGAAATTCTTTACCCGCGCCAGTGGTTTCTGGGCTACCGCGCCCTGCTTGGCAAAATTAACCAGCAACTGGCCGGAAGCCCCCGGCATTACCAAATGAACCAGCCGGAAGATATTGTAACCATGTTTGACAAACCGCGCTGCCACGCCCTCTTTCAGGCCAGCCCTAAAATCGCGGTACCAGGCAGCCTGGGTGAAATCCACTCTTACGAAGCCCTCCTGGCCAGGATGGCGGAACTGGGCTGCTACCGGGTCTTTGTCAAGCTGGCCCACGGATCGAGCGCTTCCGGGGTGGTGGCATACCAGACGAACGGCCACTACCACCAGGCAACCACCACCGTGGAGATGGTGCCAGGGAGGAATAAGGAGCTGAAGTTATACAACTCACGCCGGTTGCGCACCTATCGAGACCAGCGCGAGATTGCCGCGCTCATAAACGCCCTCTGCCGCCACCGGGTCCAGGTAGAACGCTGGGTGCCTAAAGCGGGTTTGCAAAACCGCACCTTTGATTTACGGGTGGTGGTGATCGGCGGGGAAGTGCGGCATGTAGTAGTGCGGCTGAGCCGGACCTCGCTCACTAACCTGCACCTTTCCAGCGACCGCGCCGGCCTGGAAGCGCTGCTCCCGCGCCTGAAGCCAGGAGTGTGGGCGGATGCCCGGCAGAGTTGCGTGGAAGTTATGGGAATGTTCCCCACCAGCTTCTATGCCGGAATTGATCTGATGATCACTTCAGACTACCGCCAGCATGCCGTAGCCGAAATCAACGCCTTTGGAGATCTACTCTACGGCACCCTGCACCGGGGCCAGGATACTTATACCGCCGAAATTTCCACTTTTGTTAACAGGACCGGGGAAAAGCAGGCAGGCGGCCACCCTGTAGAAACCGAAAAGGGCGAGGTGCGGGTGTGAAAGCGGCTGAATTAGTCGGAAGCCATGACTTCCTCTTTATCACCCTGGATACCCTGCGCTACGATGTGGCCATAGAGGCCCTGGCCGCCGGCCAAACCCCCAACCTGGCGGCAGTCCTCCCAGGCGGGCGGTGGGAGGAGCGGCACTCACCGGGCAGTTTTACGTATGCCGCCCACCAGGCTTTTTTTGCCGGGTTTTTGCCAACCCCGGCCCGGCCCGGCCACCATCCTCGCCTGTTTGCCACGCGCTTCAGCGGCAGTAAGACTACCGGCGAAGATACTGTCGTTTTTGATAGCGCCGATATTGTGAGCGGGCTGGCCGGCCTGGGCTACC
>DATAKM010000198.1:0-18941 GCA_036261665.1 Chloroflexia bacterium | reverse complement strand
AGAAGAGTCTATGGCGATCAGGCTACTCCTGGCTTGCGGTGTCATCGGTCCGCTGCTCAACGTTGTGGTCCTTCTGATCCTTGGAGCCACCCGGCCTTACTACAACGCCTGGCAAGTCCCCGACAGCAACCTCGAACTAGGGGAGGGTGGGTGGATCCAAATCACCAACTACCTCGTCTGCGGAGCGCTCCTGCTCGGATTTACCATCGGACTCAGGCGTGTCCTGCCTACAGGACGTGGTTCCACCTGGGGACCCCTCCTGCTAGGCCTCTTCGGCCTCAGCTTCATCGGGCTTGCGATCTTCGTGACCGACCCGGTGCTGGGTTACCCACCCGGTGCGTCGAGCACGCCAACCGTTCACGGCACCTTTCATAATCTTTTTGGCCAGCTTCAGTTCATCTCGCTAATCGCGGCTTGCTTCGTGCTGGCACGGCCCGGTGCCGCAGAGCCAACCGCGCGCGGCTGGGCCTGGTACTCAGTTGCCACCGGTCTGTTGGTCGCCGTCTGTGATGTGGTCTTCGTCCTCACCGTCAAATTGTTGGAGGGTGGTCCAGCAGGACTCATTTCACGGATTGGCATCGTTATCGGTTGGAGTTGGATCGCTCTGCTGTCGCTCCGCCTCATGAGCAAGAAGTTCCCACGGGTGTCTGCGGAATAACTGGCCCAGGCAGCTTTAATAATCAGCGCAAATTTGGTTGGTTCTGGAAATGAGTGCGCGCAGAGTGGCTAGTATCAAATAGAGGAAAGACTGACCTGGTATTACAGGAAAGCGAGCCTGTGCGAGTTGTAGGGGAGTTCTCCGCTGTAACCGCCCTCCCCGAAGGTATGCTTGCGCACGGCATACCTGGCCGCTGTTCTGGCTCCAACGATGAGAAGGACCACAACATTGAGCAGCGCTCGATGTCCCCGGTGCCCTGCCCCTCATCCAGAGAGGTAGGTTCCGCTTCTGAAAGCTCTTTCGGGCTCGTGGAGACCTGGCTGGTCATGAGAGCGGCGATGTTCAATTCGTTTGAGGCGTCCGAGAAACCCCGGGCCAGGGCCTTGTGCTCGGCATAGTGGCCCTCCGGCCTCCCCAGCCGCTGTAAGTAGTCCAGGACCACCAGGTCGTAGTCATAGCCACGAGTTGCCAGCAGGGCAAAGTGGTGAACCTTAACTTACCTGCCATACGTGCGATTTTCCTGTTCTGGCAACGCAAAACGTTCTATAATGGGTACATTGCTCATAAAAGGCCGGGGCATTATGCGCTCGCCGGCCTTGTAGACCTGTACTGCCCACTTGAGCTTCGATTTTTAGAGGCACCGCTCCTTTTTGGCCCATAGAGTAACCCTTACTTGCGCTCCGGTTCGTAGATAAGCGCCACCACGCCTGAGCTAAAGGGCTGAGCTTCCACCAGCTTCAAATTTGCGGTAGTATCCTCTTTGAAGAGGCGCTTGCCTTCGCCCACTACCACCGGGTAAACCAGCAGCCGGTAGCGGTCTACCAGGTCGTGCTGCATGAGCGTCTGGACCAGTGTGGCGCTACCGTAGACCAGCAGGTCTCGGCCCTCCTGCTGCTTGAGCAAGATGATTTCTTCCACAATATTGCCTTTAATCAGCCGTGAATTATTCCACTCCGCCCGGTCCAGCGTCGTTGTCACCACATATTTGGGCAGGCTGTTCATGAGGGCTGCTCCCTCGTCCTTACTCTCCGGCCAGGCAGCCGCGAACCCGTCATAAGTCACACGCCCCAGCAGCAAGGCATCGCAGGCCAGTTGCTCCTCCGCCTTAAAGCGTGCAATCTCATCATTCCAGTAAGCCGCAGTCCAGGCCGGTGCTTCCATAACCCCATCCAGTGACATAAATTCAGTGACAACTATCTTCCGCATGAATTTCTCCTTTTGCCATTCGCTGTTTGTACTGATTAACTACAACCAAATTGTAGCAAAGTAGCAGCGTGGCGTCTTGGAAAAAAACGCAATCTAGGCCGCCAGTCTATTCGGCACGATTAGCGCAGGCGTCTTCCCTAAAAAACGCTTAAGCGAGTTGGTGAGGTGAGCCTGGTCGAAATAGCCCAGTTCGATAGCGGTGTCCACAATGGGCCTGCCTTGCTCAAGCAGTACGGCGGCGCGATGGGCACGTTCAATTTGCTGAATGGTCTTATAGGTTAAGCCGGTCACCTCCAGGAAGCGATACTGGAGGGAACGGGGCGATAGGGCGGGCCGCTGGCCCTGGAGTGCCGCCGCGACCAGAGGGTCCTGCACCACTATCTCCTGGCGGATGAGCCGCTGGACGAACACCTCGGCGTTTTCAAAGGTCGGAAGCTCCCAGGCCGAACCATGCAACCAGAAAGACCTGTCCGACGCTGCTGGCAAAGTGGAATCCTGTCTATCCAGCAGATTTCTTAAGGGCAGATGGGGCATGAAGGTGCCGGGTTTGAAGGTAATGCCAAAGAACTCCGCCTCTGAGGGAAAATCAGCCGGGGAGGCCCGTGTCTCCGGACCTCGGACTGCCATCCGGGGCTTACCGTTAGAGATGGTGACAACCATCTCCCAGTTGCTACTGGCGGTGGAAGTAAATGTGCCGGCCCCTTCACTGCGGGTGTGCCAGATCATTTCCACATAAGACGAGGCAGGCAACCGGGCATCAAATACAAATTCCATAATCCTCTCAATCTATAGCTATCACCTGCTTTATGTGACTACACTCATCGTAAGCAAACTGGAAAAAATAACTGTTCTAAAGAATAAGGCTACTTTCTGCTTTCTGAATATACTGCCTGATTAATCTGAATAATAGTAAAAAAGCGCAATCTCGCATACTCGCAGGAGGCTTCCTGCTGGATTTCGGTGCTAAATTAACCTGATTATTTTAACATTAGTCGCGTAAATCCCCTGGCTTTAGCTCTGCCTCTTACCCACAATTTACTTATATGAGAGAAAGCTCTGGCCAGCTGAATTCAGCCTGAAGCTGCCCAATTCAAAAGCTAATCCCTACATAACATTTAAGGCCTGTTCTTTAGCCTCAAGGTTTCAATATGGGTAAGAGTAAGGGCTAAAGCCGGGATATCATAAGGAAACAGATGATTGACAGTAGTGGTAACGGCCGCTGCTGCCAGAGAGACCGCTAACCCATCCAGACCATAAGGCTAATTTTGCTAACCCAGGATTTGCATCCGGCGTGAGTTATAGGGTAATTCCCCCGAGTAGCCTGCCTCTCCGAAGGTCTGCTTGCGCACAGCGTACCTGACGGTGGTTCTGATCCCGTTGATAGCCAGGGCCACCAGCTGGTTGGAGCAGCGCTCGATATCCCCGGTGCCGAGCCCTTCGTCCAGGGAAGGCGGCTCCGCTTCCGAAAGTTCTCTGGTGGTTCTGGAGACCTGGCTGGTCATGAGGGCGGCGATATTCAGTTCGTTCGCCGCGTCGGAGAAACCCCTGACGTTTGCGGCCAGGGCCTCGTGCTCGGCATAGTGCCCCTCGGGCCTCCCCAGCCGCTGGAGGTAGTCCAGGACCACCAGGTCGTAGCCCTGGCCACGGGTTGCCAGCAGGGCAAAATGGCGCGCTCTCAGTTCGCTTACCACCCGCTCGATTTTCCAGTTAGGGCAGTGCACTAAGTCTCCCCGGCCTTTCCACTGCATCACCTCGTTCGAGGCTGGGAGTAAGAGTCTGTTCTGGCTACTTTCGCGAAGCTCGGGTATGATTACACAGCTTTGCTTTCAGAAGCGTATACCTTCCGTTCGCTACACCCCCAGAGCGGCGACAACAAGCACCTGGTACGCTGGGAGCGGAAATCAGCATTATCCGCTGGGGTGACTCCTAGCTTTCCAACCTCAGTCGCTGGGGTGACTACAGTGCTATCACTTAAACCAGATAGATTATTTCACACTTAGGTTTACCAGTGAGTACCTGAAAAGCAGTGGCACCTTTAACTACAGTACCCGCATAGACAGTTTTAAGCTGGCTGACTGCCAGTAACCTTTACTAAAAAGACACTCTCTAGAGTAGTTATGACAGAGAGTGCCCTTTCAATTTCAATAGATAATAGATAGCTGTAATCAGGCGAACTGGCTCTTACTTCAGGCCAGGGAGTAATCACAGTGAACTAAAAGAAGTGGAGTACTTAGAAGATGAAGATGGCAGTAGAAGGAAGAAAATTCTTGCCCTGATCGCCTTGAAAAAGTGCTGCTCAGGATTTCAAGATTGAGCGGCTTTCTCAGCGGCCTCGGCGGCCCGTTTCTGGAAAGCCGCCATCATCGCCTGGTAAGCTTCCTGAGTAATAAGCTCAACTGCCAGTTCTATTTTGATCTTTTCACCTACCATTACTCCCCCGGTCTCTAAAGCGACGTTCCAGGCGAGGCCCCAATCCTTGCGATTGATGGCGGTTACAGCGGTAAATGCCCAGCGTAGATTGCCATAGGGGTCTTTAGCCTGGCCTCCTTCCAGTTGAAGAGTGACGGGCCGGGTAACACCTCGAATGGTCAGATTTCCCGCCATCTCGTACTCACCCTCTCCGGTTTTGGAGATTTTGGTGCTCTTGAAGGTTATTTCTGGATAATTTTGTACATCAAGGAAGTCGGCTGAGAGCAGGTGCTGCTTACGCATCTCCTGGTTGGTATCAAGACTGGCTACATCAATCCGGGCTGCCACCCTGGAATTTTCCAGGTTATTGTCGTCCAGGTCTATATCTACCTCAAACTGCTTGAAACTACCTCGCACAGTGGAAAAGACCATGTGCTTGGCAGAAAATTCGACGCTGGAATGTTGAGGTTCGATTACCCACTTCATAAGATACACCTCCTGGCTGTTAAATAGCTTTCACCACCTTTTCACTTGAGTTGAACTAGCGGGGATCCTTGCAGGGTCTAGAGTATATCTGTTTTAATATCGCTCGTACTTCTAGCAGGTCATAATGAAGCAAATGGACTAAAACCGCTTTCAGCTTTCAGAGCGAGAGGTGAATTATCCTGCAATGCAATCGCCGGTTGGTATACTCTCCCACCCTGGTTACCAACCTACCTGGTTCGAGAGCTTTGCTTCGAAGAGCTGAGTATCAGTCCCAGGATGATCCTGGTAAAGCCGCTAACTCAAATACCCACAATCCTGGCCTTTAAGAAGTAGTTCTAAGCTTATTGTATCAAGCCGACCTGGAATCAAGGGGCCTAAAATGGGCCTAAATTTAGGGCGAGGGGTATGGAGAAGATATTGATGAAGTTAACTTCGGATTACAGTGCTACTGCCAGTTCAAATAAAGAGTAGCTTTTTATGCCCTATTCAAAAGGCCTCTGTTTAGCGATGAGGCTTACTCCCTAAACGCGTGAAATTGGACTTGAAGCGATGCCAGAGCTAGAATGGTAGCTAATTGGAAGTGGTATTACCTAGTCTCAGGCAAGTTTATTTCGTCCATTATCCGTCTTTTAAATGAAAAGAGAGGAAATCATGTCCCTATCCAGAACTTTTCAGCCATTCGAGGGCCTGTTAAGCCGCCTGGTGGTGGCGGTGCTCTTTCTGAGCCTGGTCAGTCTGAGCGTGGATACTTCAGTTGCTTTAGGCGCCAAGACTAACACAGGCACCGCTTATAACCAGCCAACCTGGTGGGCCAAGTACCAGCACCTGCTTAATAACAGCCAGTCCCTTGATAAAGGACCCACCAGCTCTGTTAAAGTGGGGTCCAACATAGATGTGAGTAATGAAAAGGGTCCGCAGAGTGAAACTGCCATCACTCTTAACCCGGCCAATCCAGACCAGCTAGTGGCAGGCTCTAACGAAATAGACCGTCTGGCAATGCGCGGTTACTATTCGAGCGATGGCGGGACCAACTGGGGAGCGGTGGATTTGCCCCTACCACCAGCCAGCACCACCAACGGTACCGATTTCGGTTCTGACCCGGCGGTTGCTTTTGACACCAGGGGAAATGTTTACTACGGCTACATTATAGTTTTCTTCAACCGCCAGTTCGCTTCAATCCAGGGAACGGAGATGGCGGTCGCCAAATCGAGTGATGGCGGCAGGAGCTGGCCCCAGGTTACTTACTTCAACTTTAATAGCGGTACCGGCAAGTTCAACGACAAGCCCATGCTTACTGTGGATACCAATCCCACCAGCCCCTACCGGGACACGGTTTATATTGCCTGGGACAATGCCTCTTACAACCAGGGCAAATCTTCCGCCAACAATGCCTTGCTTCTTTCGCATTCTACTGACGGCGGGCTCACTTTCAGTAGCCCTGTGACTCTCAATAGCCTTAATGGCGGCCCAAACAGTGTCATAGGAGCGGACCCCTTTGTAGGATCTAACGGGGAGGTTTATGTAGCCTGGGCCGATATTGTGAGTAGCCGGATAATGGTGAACCGCTCGTTTGATGGAGGGCAAACATTTGGACAGGAAATCCCGGTAGCTGCGACCAGCCTGAGTTACCAGGCAATCATTCCAGCCCAAGCCAGCCGGGGAGCTCTCATTTATCCAGCCTGTGATACCGACCGCAGTAACGGTCCAAACCGGGGAAGCTTATACTGCTCGTGGATGGACGGGAATGGCTCAAGTGGCACCGATATTTTTGAAGCTTATTCCACTAACCAGGGAGTAAGCTGGTCTGAGCCTGTACGGGTAAACGATGATGCGGCGGGGGTAAACAGGGATCAGTTTAACCAGTGGCTCTCGGTTGACCCTGTGACAGGCACAGTCAATTTGAGCTGGTATGATACTCGCAACGACCCCAATAACACCAAAACCGATGTATACCTGGGGGTATCGACCAATGGAGGGCTCTCCTATGCCCCCAATATAAAAGTTACGGATGTGCCGAGCGATGAGAGTGCCGCCAATCCTTATGCGGATGCCGGTGACCAGTACGGAGACTATGAGGGCATAGTGGCGTATGGCGGGACAATCCATCCAGTCTGGACCGACGGACGTTTTGATCAGGTTATGGGCGAAGAAGTCTTTACGGCTGCCGTTACTGTGACAAAATGACACCGGAGTTCTGACCCTATAGCACCGGCGGAATAATACACCTCTAACCCGGGTTAGAGGTGTATTATTCTCCAGGCAGTACCACTCTAAAGATAAAGGGGAAAGTTCTAAAGAAATTCTAAAGACTTTAGGTGTTAAAGCGATAACAGGCTTAAAAACCTTGTGACCAAGTTCAAAGCCAGTGATAGCTCCGTCGTGGGAAATTACTCGGTAGGGACTGCCCCTTATGGGGTAGCCTTTGATGGCACCAATATCTGGGTCGCTAATAGTAACAGCAACACTGTATCCAGGCTCTAGGGAAAGGAAGCAGTGGGCGGGGGCCAGCTACTTCCGCCCGCTCCCTCCCTCTCACTTTCCAAACCGTTCAAACTTATAGACCAAAAATAATCGTTTTGGGCGAGCAGGTTAGGATTCTTTTTTTCGCTATTTTCAGGTCCAAAAGGCTTAACCCCAGTAAGAAATTTCCAGGCCAAGCCCGGCCAGTTTCGCCCTTCAGTGTGTTTTAGCAAGCCGCCCTTTTGTTACACATAATTCGGCATGGCATCTTAATTTTTGCAATCAGGTCCAGTGATGGGATGTAGAGATGGGGTAGCTGGAGAGTGGGAAAAGTATTTGACAGGGGAAAAAGGCCGCTAACTCGATTCTAAATTTGAGAGAGCAGCCGGGGAGAGTGGCATTTTCTCAGGATTTAACAGTCTGATTGGTTACAATCCGAGGTTTTTCTTTTAACAAAAACTCTTCAATCGAAAGGGCAGGTAAAGGTCTGGCGAATAAATAACCCTGCCCTATATAACAGCCAAGCGAAAAAAGTTTCTCTTTTTCGGCCTGGGTCTCAACACCTTCGGCCACTACCGCAAAGTTTAGGGTACGAGCAAGCGTCACAATAGCCTCTACCAGCGCCTGGTTGATGGGATCTTTGTCTAGCCCGGTCACAAAGGTGCGGTCTATTTTGATGGTATCGAGCGGGAAGTTGCGCAGGTAACTCAAGCTGGAATAGCCTACTCCAAAATCATCCATCGCCAGCTTAATTCCAAGCTGCTTTAATTCCTGGAGGGTACTGACAATATAGGCTGTATTCTCCATCAGGATGCTCTCGGTTATTTCTATCTCCAGCCAGCCCGGATCTATTTTGGTCGTCTTTAAAACCTGGCTTATCGTCTCTACCACATCTTCTCGTTGAAACTGAAGCGCCGAAAAATTGACGCTTACCACCAGAGGGGTTTTACGCCGAGTGAATATGTTCCAGATCTTAACCTGCCGGCAGGCTTCTTCCAGGATCCACCTGCCTAAAGTGAGAATCAACCCGGTTTCTTCGGCCAGCGGTATAAATTCAACGGGTGGCAATAAACCTTGCTCCGGATGTTTCCAGCGCACTAAAGCTTCCGCTCCTCTGATACGATTGGTTGCCATATCTATTTTAGGCTGGTAGTAAAGTTCAAACTGGCCCTCTTCCAGGGCCCGTCTTAATTCCAGTTCTTGCAGGCTTTGCTCCTGGCTTCCCTGCCCAACCGAATTTTCCCGGCCAGTTCCCCTGGCGAGTCTTTCTTCAAGCCGTGCTTCACCAAAAACCACTACCCGATTTCTCCCCAGTTTCTTGGCCTGATAGACCGCCCGGTCCGCCGCCTGGGTCAGTTCGGTCAGGGTTTTACCATGCTCTGGATAGCTTGCGACACCGCTACTCATAGTTATAGTGATCCGCTCGCCACTGCTGGCCTCGCTAAAAACAGTCTCCTGGATGGCTACCCTGAGTTGCTCTGCGATTATTTTCGCTTCGCCGGGCGAAGTGTCTGGTAGCACTATCGCAAATTCTTCCCCTCCGAAACGACCGGCGGTATGCTGGTCAAGCAGAGTTTGCCGAATAATTTTGCCAACCCCGCTCAGCACCTGGTCTCCCGCCAGGTGCCCATACGAATTGTTGACCTTTCTCAGCAGATCCAAATCCGCCATTATCAAGGAAAGCGGACGCCCCAATCGTTCCGCATTATAAAACTCGGAGCTACAAATTTTATTGAAGTACTTGGCATTCAACAGCCCGGTCTTCGCATCAATCTGGGCATCCTGTAGTAGCTGGGGCACTTTAAGGGCCTGAAACATCAGTACGAGCGGAGAAATTGCCAGGACTACCAGGAAAGGTTCAACCTGCCACATGATTACAACAATATAAGCCAGACAACCCAGGACAATTTCTGGCAGGAGTTGCGGCAACTGCATAATGCCGGATTGGCTAAAGGAGACACCGCGGGCCAGACAAAGGGCCAGCCCTATCAGAAAATGATTGATCAGGGCATATACCAGGGCGATAAAAACTATAAAGATTACCCAGAGCGGTGTGTGAAAAAGATCGCTTTTACCTTCCACCTGTTTAAAAAGTAAGCGTACGGCCAGACCGGCAAGAATATGGTTGGCTATATTAAAGGGTTGGATATACCAGGCTTTCAAATTCGGGCTGTTGGTCAGCCGCTTATACAGCCACTCAAAGGTATGCGGGATTATTATGACCAGGGTAAAAAGGAAGGGGTCCAGCATTATACTCCCGGCAACGAAGAAAACCGAGTGGGGGTAGTACGAGTTGCGGAAAGTACCTTCTACCTCGTAAAACTGACAAATGATGGCCAGGCCACTAAAGAGCAAGCAGGCTCCCCAGAGAGGGCTGGCAAAGTTAAACTCTACCAGGGAGAGAGCGGTAAGAAGAATTCCCAGAATGATGATGCCATAAACGTAGAGCGAGGCTTTAACTGACATTGTTATTCCCGTTGAAATTAGACAGACCCTTCATTTAATCGTTCTGTTTTATTTATACCTTTCTTCTTTTCCAGCCCAACCACTGCTTAAGTGTTGGTTTTAGCTGCGTCTTTATGACGAACCTGGAAATAGAGTAGATCAGATCCTACCTCTACATCCAGGTTAGCCTGACTTAAAATTCAAACGCCACAGAACAGGCAAATAGTAGAGCAGCTAACTATCATTTCAGGACCGGCTTAAACCTGTTTGATGCTGGTTTAGCGTGTAGAAGAGTTAGACTTTTATCACCCGGAGAGGAAGTAAAAGTCAGAAGATAACTCGGAGTTGCATCATTTGCCCCAGTAATCGCTACTCCAGTTGACACTACTCCAGTTGACACTGCTCCAGTTGACGCTACTCCAGTTGACACTGCTCCAATTGACGCTACTCCAGTTGACGCTGCTCCAGGTTACGGGGCTACTGCCCGACCAGAGTAACCGGCTGGCCGGCAAATTGTAGTTCGCCGGCGGGTAAGCGGAGCTAGCCAGGGGCTGGGTTACAGCCGCATAGATATCTAAAAAGCCTGCTCCCGCTTTGTTTGCATTATAGGTTAGCCAGGGACTGCGCTTATCCCAGCTACCCCTGGGTACATTCTGGAGCGCGGTAGCTTTCAGGCGAGTTTTTACCTGATCGGGATTAAGACCAGGCTCTGCTTGCAGTAACAAAGCTGCCGCACCTGCTACCTGGGGAGCCGCAAAGGAAGTACCCGACACCCGCATGTAATACTTGTCTACCTGGAAACCAGGGTGATCTTTCAGAATCTGGATATTAGCAGTCGGGATAGTACTTATAATATTTCTACCGGGCGCAACCAGGTCGGGTTTAACATTGCCGGTTTCATCCAGGTTATAGGCTGAAAAGGGTGCGACGTTAGCGCTGGAGATGGTGGTAGAAGTGGCATTATCAACTGCTCCCACCGTAATCACAAAGGGATCGTTGGCTGGGGGATAAAGAGTGGGAGCAGTTCCGCCAGGAGTGGCATTGTTACCATTGTTGCCGGCGGATACCACTACCACAATCCCGTTGAACCAGAGGATTTCCGCAGCCGCGTCCAGGGGGTCCTGGTTATAGGACTGCGCAAGGCTGCTGTTAAGTGACAGATTGACCACTCTGATGTTGTACCTGTCTTTATTGTTGAGCACCCATTGCAGCCCATTCACCACATCCGAAGCGGTCGAAAGACCCTGGTCATCGGCCACTTTAACACTGATGATATTAGCTTCAGGTGCGATGCCAATGTACGCTCCACTGGAGAGAGTACCATTACCCGCAATTACGCCTGCCACCAGGGTACCATGACCGTAACCATCACTTATGTTACTGGTATTGGGATTAAAGTTGACATTCGCAGCTACACGAGTCCAGCCATTCTGGGCGGGGATTAAAAAATCTTTGACGTTAGGGTTAACGCCGCTATCAACGACAGCTACGCCAATACCCTGCCCCTGCAACCATCCCGCCGTTCCGCCAGGATTGTTCCAGACTTCGCTGGCATTAGTGGATGAAGTATAGATGTTTTGTAAATTAGAAGTATCAATGCAGGTCAGGCAGATGGTACCGGTACGGTGTACCGGGGCATCTAAGGAAACCCACTTAACGCCCGGCGTCTGTCCCAGAGTGCTTAGCCTGCTGGCCGGCAGGGTAGCTGAAAAAGCATTGATAATAGGTAATTCTTTAGTAACTACCCCTCCCAGGCTGGCTACCTGGCTTTCAAGGCTCGCTTCTCCAACGCTTTTCTGCACAATGATACTCACCGGTTGGTCAGGGGATTGCCTGGCTATTTGGGCCAGTTCCGGTTGCAGACGGATAGTTGGAGGACTAAAACTGGCACCAGAAAGCAGTAAAGACGAAAAAACCAGCAGTACCAGCCAGAAGCTCAAGCGGCGCTGCCTTGCTATTCCACCTGAGCGTAGTGGAAAGTATGTACTCATAACAGAGAACATCTCCTCACATATTAAAAGCTTGATTACAACAGAAGCAGAACTCTGGACAGTTCAAGGAGATACCAGGTTTAATATCCAGGTATAATTGGCAAGTGTTAATGTTAGAGGAAAAAATTAAGCAATTAGTTATCGCCCTAATACAACCGGAAAATTTCCAGAATTACAAATAACCTTACAAAGCTAAAAGCTCTGTTTACCTTAAACCCTAACCCATGCCACGTTAACCTTAAATATAGTATATATTTTAGTGTAAAGTAGGAATGTGTGCACTAGTACCTACTAGGATAAAAGTGCTATAAAGGTCCTGTTTGGATCCTTTCAAGGGATAGCTGTAATACTGAAATCAAGAAATACGGCTCGGCAGCTCTGAAAAAACCAAGATACGAGAGCCCCGGGCTGAAGGACTTGTCTATGTTACTTCCAGCGGCAAGTGTTTGCACATTTCGGCTCTTAAACCTGCCGTTACTTTCTGATCCGCCCTGTGTTGGTTGGTATATTTTGGATAAACAAGTTTGTAAAACCAGATTTGCCGGCATCTTGTCCGGAGCTACCACCTACAAATAGGGACTGGCGGCCTTGAGTGGTTTACCCAACCGGGATTTAAGCAGTGATGCTCTGAATTTCAAGGCTAATGCCGGAGTTGTCGGCAGTGAGATGGGACCAGCTAGTGGATTCAGGGGAATGGGGATACCGGTAGCGCGAATGTCTAGAGGGCATTTAGATCATGGTCAAGCTCTAAGCATCAGCAAGGCCAAGCAAATAGTCGCTCACTAAACACTGGCTTTTGCCTGTGACCACACCTGCTGCGAGTTGCGTGGAGAGAGCCGGGCTTACCTTCATAACCGTTGCTCCTGCCAGGTACCCTCTCGTTTGTTTTCATATATAGAGCTTACCCAGTATCTTGCCTCTTTTCAACTCTACTGCTCCTTGTTTACTTTGCTTTATACGTTATGAAGCGCGTTCTGACACAAATCAAATTATTTGATGGCCTCTTCCTCTATCCTGCCCCTCTTCTCCGATCGTTTTAAGGTGCCAGGATGGATGAAGTACTTAACGGCAGGAATGCGGTAGCAACTTATAGGTCCGGTGGAATAAAAAAAGCTTTTGCAAAAGCCAATCCAAACATGTATTTGCCAGGCTTAGCGTAACATTAGAGCTATTTTCAAAGTTATTGAACCACTATTGCCCTGGCGATTTGTGCTGTGCATTATTAAGGTTAGGCCAATCATTTTGAGAATTGCTATAAGAACCTTAGAGTTGCAGGCTGATCTGAATAGTTATAGGAAAGACAAACCCGCTACTACAGGAAAGCGAGCCGGTGCGAGTTGTAGGGTAGCTCCCCACTGTAACCGCCTTCCCCGAAAGAGTGCTTGCGCACGGCGTACCTGGCGGCGGTTTTAGCCCCGTTGATCGCGAGCGCTACCAGCTGGTTGGAGCAGCGCTCGATATCCCCGGTGCCGAGCCCTTCGTCCAGGGAAGGCGGCTCCTGTTCTGACAGTTCTTTCGGGTTTCTGGAGACCTGGCTGGTCATCAGAGCAGCTATGTTCAGCTCGTTCGCCGCGTCCGAAAACCCCCTGACGTTCGCGGCCAGGGACTCGTGCTCGGCATAATGGCCCTCAGGCCTCCCCAGCCGCTGGAGGTAGTCCAGCACCACCAGGTCATAACCCTGGCCCCTGGTTGCCACCAGGGCAAAATGGCGTGCTCTCAGTTCGCTTACCACCCGCTCGATTTTCCAGTTAGGGCAGTGCACAAAATCCACTCTACCCTGCCACCGCATCACCTCGTCCGAGGCCCTGAGGAGGGCCGCTCTCTGCTCGTCGCTCAAACGCCCCAGGAGCTGGTAGAGGACCGGCACTCCGGTAAGGCGGCAGTAGCGCCGGGCCAGCATCTGCTCGCGGTTGAGTTCAACGTGGAAGTAGAGCACGTTCAGGCCAGCCTCGGCGTTGGTGTCGGCTATCTGCATGGCGGCGATAGTCTTGCCTCCCCCGGTGCGGGCCAGAATGGTGGTGAGGGTGGCGGGCAATAAGGCCAGCCGGGGAGGCTCCGCCCAGTCCACCCCATCAAAAGCCGCCCAGCCGAAGCGCAGGCCTGGCCTTTTCTGAGGGCTGTCACCTATCTCATTTTGAATTCGAGTGCAGCCAGCCCCATCCCAGGGATCTACGGCACTCTTCATAGCTTCATCCCTGGCCGAGAGCGCTGAGGGTGTCTTTTCCAGCCTGAGCGGAAAGTCCAGGCTTTCCTCGTGGGAAAGAAAATAGGCCGGGTGCAGGTTGGTCGCTTTTGCTTCCAGGGACTGAAGGCGGCGGCTGTGAATGGCCAGTAGTTCCAGGGGAGCGGTGAGGCCTTCGCCCTGACAGGCCTGGTTGATGGTCCGGCTGCACTCCCGGATTAGCTCGCGGGCCAGGTAGTGTTTGAAGACGATCTGAGCGTAGTGGCCGGCATGGACCGGGCTGGGGGTCTTCCGCATAAGAGCCAGGAGATAAGCCTGCCTGACCTGCCCTTCTCCATCTCCCAGCGCACCCAGGGCTATTAGCACGCTTCTTACAGTCACCAGGTCTGCCGGGGTACCGGCGGTGTACAGCTCCAGGAGAGTCCGGTAGAGACTAGCTCTTTCCTGGCTGAAAAAGTGTTCCGGCTTCAAGACGGGCGCTACCGTGGAGATGGTATCCCGGTCAATCAGGAGGCTGCCCAGAACAGCTTCCTCGGCCTCAATGCTGTGCGGTACAGGTAATTCCTCTCCAGAAGGCCCGCCAGGCCCGGAGTAAGGTCCAGTATTTTTACCTGCCATACCGGCTGGCTTCGGTTCAGCCGACTGCTGTCCAGTTCTGGGACGGTAGTCAGCTTTATCCCGGTTTTCAGGGTAAGAATAGGGCATGGCTTGAGAAACTTCCTTTCCAATCCCAATTCTAATCCACTCCCCAATTTTCTCTGGGCTTAATTACAAGCTTCCCCTGTCAGATTGAAACTGAGCGCTACCACAGCTTGCCGTGCTACTTTTGCTGTTTCCATCTCTGGAAGAGCTACCGGATGCATTGGAGGCGAGTGCGGCTTCTTCCAGCTGCGCCTTCATCTGCCGGAAGCGTTCCAGCCTGAGAGTGGACACCAACCGGTCACGCTCGGAGTAAGCATGCAAGAGGTTATCCTCCTCCATCTCAATCAGTTTCGGCAAAAGGGCCGGGCTCGTATTAGCCAGAGAAGGCAGGGGGACGGTGCTGTCAGGCAGGTAATCCTGCTGTGTGGTTGCAGCGGCCACTTTTGAACCTGTTCCTAGCCAGCTGCCAGTCCGATTATCACGACTCTCGTTAGCAACCGCCGGGTGAGGCAACCAGTTAGACCGGACCAGGTGGATGAGAAAACCTTCCCGGCTCCTGACACTCTCCTGTTGGTCGATGTAGGCCAGGGCCTGCGTGACGTAACCCGGGCGGTGACCGTTGGCAAGGGCTACTCTTGCCAGTTTTACCGCTTCAGACCTCGCTATGTGAGCTTCCAGCAATTCCTGTGAGAGCTTCTCTACCTCCTCCTTTTCAAGAAGAGACCTATGTTTTGTCAGACTCCCCTTTACTTCCGGTTTTATGCCCGAACCATGCTCTACCTGGCCTGAACATCCCCACTGGGTTGTATTAAGACCGGTTGAATTTTCTGGCGGCAGCACCCACCCACACCCCTTCCCTGTATGGTGTGTTTGTGGGTTATTGTAGATTCTCTTTTGTTGGTTAGTTATTGTCTCCGGCAAATTTACAGGAGGGGAGAGCGGTAAATCTGCCGGAGAGGAGGGCGGCACTTTGCGGGAGGCAGTCACTTTTGCTCCCGGCACTGTGCCGGGGTTAGCAGGCTTTGCTTCTCCCTGTCCTGGCCTGGAAGAGTCTTCCTGGTCGGTAAAGTTACCCTTCTTCTCCTCCAGGTAGCCGGTTTCTCCACATATACAAGCTGGCATATTGGGTGCCCGAAGCGAGTCAGCAGAAGTTTTAACTTCCGCTTGCCCGGCCGCTTCAATAGAAAGAGGCTGCGAATTATGACAGTCCAGGCACCAGCCGGGCTGGCCGTCAAGGTTAAGTTCGTAGATGTTGGCAGAAGTAGGAATGCCAGCGTCAATATGCCGGTGACGGAGGATAAAGCCGCCTGCTACCAGGCTCTTCAGGGCGCGGTCCAGGCTGCGCTCGCTTATCCCGGCTCCCCGGTCTACGACTGTGCTGTCCGCTCGCCTGATACCGTAAAGGAACTGGCTGCGGCTGATGGCGTCAGCCGTCTTGGGGCAACCTCGCTCGTCCAGGTAGCCCCAGGTGTGGTCGAAGATGTAGAGCATCACCTTGAGTTCGGCTTCGGAGAGATCCTGCATTTGGAAGCGCACAAAAGCCCGCGGCAACCGGTCGTAACCAGGGGTAATCCGACCTGATCTGTAAAGGCTTTCATGGTTGTTTCCTTCCCGCGCTTTTGATGGCAGGTGATTAGTTGCGTAACTAGCCATTGTCATACCGCCTTTCCAGCCCAACCTCCCCGGAAAAGCTCTTGACGGCAGGGGAAGGGAGTGCTATGCTCAATTCAGAGGAGGTGGATGTGCCTCTAAATAGATAACAGCAAGTCCTCCCCGGTCCGGAGGGGTTGCATGTTGGAGATAATCCTGCACAGTTAAGGGCTAGCGAGGGTTATCTCAGCCAATAATTTGTTTCTGATACTCGCACCTGGCTCTCAGTAGGCCAGGTGCTTTTTTTACTCTTTCCAAAGCTCCAGGTACTTCAAGAGAGTTAGAAGTAGTCGGCGTAAGTGAGTTTCCAGGCCTCTTTAACCCGTCTCACCTCCAGCTTGAGCCATTTCGCCTCTCCGGGTTTTTCCGTAACCGGAAAAGCAGGAGCAGCGCTGTCATTACCGTTAGCATCAGGTCCAGGATCGGCATAGACTACCGAGGAGTAGAAATCGAAGACCGAGCCGAGATCCGTTTCCTTCACTATTTCAAAGCTTTGGATCGGCCCGCGTTCCTTGCGGTAGGAATGGGCCTTCAGGTCGAAGGCGTCGGGAGAGGACCATACCACCGAAGGGGCAAAGAGCTTTTTGCAGGTGGCGTAATCCTCCTCCCGGTAGGCTTTCAGGTAGAGTTCGGCTACCTGCCGGGCGGAAAGAGTAGCGAAGTAGGCTTCGGTTATGGCAGCGTACGGGGAGCTAACTGGGCCGCTAGCGGCAAGGCCAGGAGTTTGTTTATCTTTAAGACCTTCTCCGCTCTTACTACCGTCATCCTCAACTATAACCGTAACGAGGGCAAGCACGACCAAAAAGCCGGCCGAAACTACTGCCACAAGATTGATCACCCGCCAGATGCTTCTTCGGGGTTTTAGTTTTAGAGGTACCATCTCTCCCTCCTTTGTTTTTACTTCTGCTTTACTCTTCTCAATTTCTTATTCCATTCCATCTCATCCTGCACACATCCCCAATACCGGGCGAAATACCAACCTCTCTAAGAAGCTCTGCTCGAAAGGTCGGTTCTTGCCTCCTGGTAGCTATGCTTTCAGGAGGAGGTAAAAGGTAAACCCGGCTGTTAGCAGGGGCGTTAGCACGGTTGCCCCGGTCCTGCTAACAGCCCGTGTTAACAACTAGATTCGAATGCTGCTAACAAAGAGCCCTCTTAAAGTACCCCTGGCGTAAGCTTTATGCCGCTCCTTATGCAATATCTTCATCCCGTAAAGAGTTAAACCGGTCTGGAGAAAGCTCAGAAAATAGCCACCAGAAACTCGCTCAAGCGCTTTAGCTCAAGGGCTACCACGCCGTCTTTTTCGAGCAAAGGGCGGCGCAATTTAGCCTGGCTTTCCTGGTTAAAGAGGGCCACTACCGGCACTTTAGGCGTGAGGGCACGGTACCTGGCTATGCGGCTTTCAAAAAAGCGGCGCCCGGCGCCCGGCGGGCAAAGGATCAGCACCACGACAAATTCTCCCCCCGGCTGGCTGTAGGCCAGGTA
This sequence comes from Chloroflexia bacterium, assembly GCA_036261665.1. Lineage (GTDB taxonomy): Bacteria > Chloroflexota > Chloroflexia > Chloroheliales > Chloroheliaceae > 54-19. The sequence goes on along the minus strand of DATAKM010000198.1, from coordinate 1,330 downwards.
GTCGCTCATCCTGAGAGGGATACCCAGGGTATGAGAGCCGTAGGGGTTGACGGGCCACTTACCCGTCTCGCGGTACTCCTTAAAGTTAAGGGCGGCGGCCAACCGGTGGAACTGCTCGGAGCGCTCCGGCTGCACCCGGTGCCTGGCCGGCACTGCCAGCCGCCAGCCTTCCCCGGCCAGGGCCACCTGCTCTTCCAGATCCAGCTGCAAGCCCTGGAGCCTGATCCGCTCCCGGCTGAGGCGGCTGGTACCGGCATAGTTAGGGCAGGAGGCGAGACCGGCCAGCCTGGCCCCGGCCGGGGTTAAGAACCACTGGTGGGGAGCAGCCCGACCTTTTTCCTTTTCGACCGAGAGGCTCCTGACCAGCCCCATTTTCTTGAGCCGGGCCAGTTCCACCCTGGTCTGGCCGTAGCTTTTACCGGCCAGGAGGCCGCTCTTCTCCCAGATCTGGTAGGAGGTGAGAAAACGGTAGCGCACCAGTAAGCCCAGGATTTGGGACTTGTAGAGAGGGGTAGCCTCTTTTTCAGTTTCCAACCGATCTTCTCCTGTACTCATTCATCTGTCTCCCTTTACCCTGTTTATGGTAGCTTTTACGGTGGTACTGGCAGGTTTTAAGCGCCAGCACCATTACCTGGATATTGTTAGCGCCAGTCCTCATAATTTCGGCCCGAATCCTTCCGGCCCGTGAAGGAAGGGTGACCCATACTACCGGATGGCCGCTCTCAGCCAGGCCTTCAATCTTCTCCCTGAGCATCCGGCCCCAGTACTGGCCGTCTATTTCAAGGTTAAAGCTGTAGCTTTGCCCCCCGGTCCTGTCCTGGAAGATAGCTTTGGCATCTCCCCACTCACCGGGTGCAGTCCTGGTGTTATTAAGGCCAGCTCCACCGGCCTGCTTCTTATCAACCCTGCCGGACAGCCTGCCCCGGTAGGCCTCGCTTCTAAGGGCGCGCTCGCCGGTCCACTCTACAAGCACCAGGCCTCTCGCGCCGAGTTCTTTTTCCAGCCTCAGCCTGGCGCGCTGGGCCAGGAGCTGCTGGTGGATTTCACCCCTGGCAGGCAGCCCTACAAACAGGGCCTGGTGGCCTGTAGCTTTCTTTAGCTCTCTGGCTCCGAGGTGAGTGAGGGTAAAGACAGGTTCACCTCTACTGAAGACCGTGTCAAGATAGTGGCGTTCCAGCCAGCCGGCCCGTACAAGCTGGCCCAGGCGCTCCCGGCACTTTTTCCCACTTTGGCCAGGCCAGAACTTCTCGTTGAGGCAGGCGAGGGTGGCAAGACCATCCATGCCAGCCATTTGCAAAATATCGAGGTCTCGCCCAGTAAGCTTTACTGC
>DATAKM010000197.1:0-68280 GCA_036261665.1 Chloroflexia bacterium | reverse complement strand
TGTGACTGTTACCCCTGACAAGCCGGTTAACAAAGTGTGGGTCACCCTGGGTTTTACCTCGACTTCGACCGGAGCATTGCCGGGGATTGCCTCGCAAGTCTCGGCTGATCACGGGGCTTCTTTTACGGCCCCAGAACTGGCTGTGTCTCACGACCCGGATAATGAAATAGTAGTAAGTACTTTCAATCCGATCTCTCAGCGGATTTACATGGGCGGTACTTTTAAGAACCCCCGCGAGACCGAGGTTGGCTATACTCAGCTCAGTTTCGACTCCGGTCCTAGCAATCTGAGCGCTACACCTGTTTCGTCCAGTCAGATTAATCTTAGCTGGCAGGATAACTCCAGTATTGAGGAGCATTTCGTGGTATCTCGCCGACAAGCAGGTAGTCCTACCTTTACTCCGCTTGTAACTTTGCCGGCAAATACTACAAGCTACTCGGATACATCAGGACTGGCGCCAGGCACTTATTATGACTATCAGGTGACGGCTACCTGTACTACCGGGTGTGCCAATTTTGCTCCCTCTAACATAGCCACTGCTGGCACTCTAGCACCCGCTTTCCTGTCGTTCGATAGCCAACCGGGTACTACCCTGGTAAATAATACTCTCCCGCCTGTTACAGTTTCAGTACATGACGCTAATGGCGGACTGGTAAAAAATTACAACGGTAACATTATTGTGGGCTTGAAGACTGCCGTCAATGGAGCGACACTAAAAGGGCCAAACAGTGTGGTTGTAACTCAGGGTACGGCTACTTTTAATGCACTCTCAGTTGATACTCCTGCTACTGGCCTTGTAATCACTGCCACCTCCAACGGCACGGCTACATTGACCGCTGATAGCGCTGCTTTCAATGCTACAGCCAGGTTAAGCTTTTCCAGTACCATTCCTGATGGTGTAGTTAACAAGGATTTCACGGTTCCAGCGGTAGTTCTGAAGGATGGGAACAATAGTACTATTCCGTTCCCTGCTGGCATTAATGCAACCTTAAGCATTCAGAGCGGCACCGGCACACCGGGTGCAAGCTTGAATTCTGGCACTACCAGTGGCAGCTACCAGATTAACAGGATAGGCGGAGGTTACAAGCTACTGGCTACCGCTAACAGTGCCGCAATTTTCCCAACTGTCAGCAATGCCTTTAATATCAATGCCGGTGGCCTTAACATTACTCCTGACCCACAGAATGCCGTAGCTTACAAGAGTTTTGGTTTGACTGTGCAGGTTAATGATGGTGGCGGGAATCTTCTATCCAGTTATAATGGCCCTGTCACCGTTTCCGAAACTAGTGGCAGCGGAGTCGGAACGGTAACTGCTACGGCAAGCGGAGGCACTGCTACTTTCAGTAACCTTGCTGCAACTACTGCTGGCAGCTATACTTTGACGGCCAGCGCTGCCGGTGCTACTAAAACCAGCGCTCTTAACATCACCGCAGCTTCGGTTTGTAATGACCTGCTGGTTTCGACCACCACAGATGGCACGGATAATCCAGGCTCTACGCCTAATGACCCGAACTGTACAGTTACCTTCAGTGGCGCTTTGGACCGGTTGCTGAGTGGCACCTCTACTTCAGGGGAAAAGATTATCCGGTTTAAGGATAGTTTGCGGCCTAGCGGTAGCGACAGCCAGATAACCATCCAGGTAGCCGATACTCTGCTTACCCGGCAGACCAATCCGTTGACCAACCTGACGCTGGCGGATAATGCCGGTATTGATGGCCGCTGTATCAGTTCCGGTCCGGGCGTGAAGCTGGTAAGAGCCAACGGTTTCACTGGTTCTTCCGACTTCAAGCTGGGTAACAGTGACTTTATCAAGGGCATACAGTTACCGTCTGTAACTAACGGTAACGGCTTCCACTTGAACTTGAGTGGAAGTAAAGGCTCTAAATTTAGCTGTAGCTCATTTAGAGGCAACAGCGCCCCTTAAATTCGTAATACACAGGCAGATACTCCTTGCGTCTTAAGGAGATCTGACAAAAGACCGTCCAGCGATACCTACAAAGGTCAAGCCGGACGGTCTTTTTATATGCACTAACTCAGACTAAGTACTACTGTACTTTACCTCGGGCAGAGATAGGCCAGATTGCTTCTATCCTGCCGTTGCGATGGGCATAGTAGTAATCGTGGAGATTAATGGTTGTATCTATATGGCTTGGAATCATTTCGATGCGCTGCCCTATTTCCAGCCGGGTTTGATTTTCTTTATCCCATTCGAGGATGCCATGCTCATCTCCACCGGGCCGGTATCGTACTCCCGGCAATCCTTTTGGCTCAGCCGGACCGCTATCGGTAGAAAGCGATTTAAGCCCGGCATCAATTACGGCCCTGGTGGGAGTAGGATGGCTGATTACCGTAGATAGAATCGTCAGAGCGTTAGAGTAAGACGTCGCTCCCAGTGCGTTGCGGTAATCGGTATCCATAAAGATAAATGAACCGGGTTGCACCTCGGTTACTTCTTCACAGGTGGCGCAAATATCAGCCGTACCTGTACCCCCGGTGGTAACAATATCAAGTGTCACTCCGGCTTGCCTTAATTCTTTGACAGTTCCGGCCAGTCGTTGCATCGCTTCCAGGCATAAGCGGGCACGTTCTTGCGGGTCAGGCACATGCTGCAAATGACCTTCGTAACCCTGTACTCCAACCAGTCGCAAATTCTTGCAGGTTTTAATAAATTGCGCCAGTTCCAGCGCTTCTTCGCCTGGAGCTACTCCGCAACGGTTTTGCCCTACATTAAGTTCAATCAGGACTGGCATAGATAGACCTGCCTCTCCCAGCGCCCTGTCTAGTTCAGAGGCTCCAACTTTGCTATCAATTACTACTTTACTATCAGAGTGCTGGCTAACCAGCGCTACTAACCGGGCTATTTTTTGTGGTCCTACTACCTCGGTCGTGATCAGGAGGTCTTCGATTCCGGCGGCGGCCATGACTTCCGCTTCACTGACTTTTGAAACACAGCCTCCAACCGCTCCGGCTGCCATCAATATATGAGCCAGTTCCGGGCTTTTAGTTGTTTTCAGGTGAGGGCGTACTCTAACTCGGGTGGATCTGAAACGGCTCATCATGTTTTCGATGTTAGCTTCCATCCTGTTAAGATCAATCAAAACTGCCGGAGTATCCAGCTTATCCAGGCTATCTCCTGGTTGAGGATTATACATAAGCACCTTCTTCAAATTATGCCAATAATTGACCAGGCCATTATAACCCTGAAAATAGTAACCATAATAATTAGAAAGATGTATTATTGTGCGTCAAAGCGGCTCTTATTTATAAAAATATATGTGAGAATGCTGGGTAGGTAAGTAAGAGTCAGAGAAAAAGGAGAATAGTATATGAGGGTGACTTTACATGAGGGACAACAAATCGAATTTCGCAAGCGACCTGGAATGGCAACTAACAGTAGCCAGGGGCAGAATTGACCAGCTTGAGACCGAGAACGCTATTCTCAGGGAGATGTTCGAGCATCTCAAGCTGGCAAGCCTGGATTATATGCGCAATTTGCTGGATAAAGGCATAATAGAGTGGGGAGAGTTGCCAGCCTGGATGCAGGTAGAAGTGTTGAGGCAACCTCCCGACCAGCACTACTAAAGTTTGTAAGCTTTTTTAGCCAGCTCGTAGGCGCAATCGCGGGCCATTTCCAGCGCATCCTGCTCGTCCAGCAGGCCGCGTACTACCATTCCGGCCAGCCAGTTGCAGGTGACACGTCTCCAGACATCGTGACGGGCTGGAATCGAGACGAAAGCGCGAGTATCATCATTGAAGCCAGAGGTATTGTATAACCCTGCTGTCTCCATAACCTGATCCAGATAACGCGTCATGCCATTTACGCTATCGTGGAACCACCAGGGAGGCCCCAGCAAAACACTCGGATAATGCCCTGCCAACGGGGCTAATTCTCGGCTGTAGCCACTCTCGTCCAGGGTAAAGAGAATCAGGCGCAGGCGTGGATCATTGCCGTAAGCTTCCAACAACGGTTTGAGATTATTGGTCCACTCTACCCGTTGAGGAATATCGGCCCCCATATCGGTCCCGAATTGCTCAAAGAGGGTCTGGTTGTGATTACGGTAACTGCCGATATGCATCTGCATAATCAGCCCATCCTCAACGCTCATGCGGGCCATTTCCATAAAAATATGCCCGCTGAACCGCTCCACATCTCCCTTTTCAAGCTTACCTGCCAGGGCACGGCTGAAGATAGCCTCCGCTTCCTGTTCCGATAACCGCCCGGTGTAGGCCGTAGGGGCTCCCTGGTCGGTCGCGGTCGCGCCCATCTCCTTGAAGTAAGCTCGCCTTTCCTCCAGTACCTGAATGAAGGTAGCATAATTCTTAATTTCACGCCCGGCTGTTTCGGAGAGCTGGTCCATATTGGATTTCCAGCCCGGCGCATCCAGGTTAGTTACTCCATCGGGCCGGAAAGTAGGCCGGATATTTTCAAAGCCCTGCTCTCTCAGGCTGCGGTGATGCTCAAGCTTATCCCAGGCGGCATCAGTGGTACAGAGCACCTCAATCCGAAAGCGTTCAAAGAGCGCGCGCGGCGAAAATTCCGGTTTGGCAAGCTGGGTTTCGAGATAGTCGTAAATGCGCTGGGCATTCTCACCGTTCAGCTTCTCATCTACGCCGAAAACATTCACCAGTTCATCGGCCAGCCAAACACCGGTAGGAGTGCCGCGGAAAAGATAAAAATGCTCCGCAAAGCGCTGCCAGATGCGGCGATGATCAGTTTCGGTAGGTTGGCCATTCTGCCGGCGGATACCCAGGTCTTCCAGGGCCACTCCCTGGCTATACAGCATTCGAAAGACATAATGATCAGGAATTATTAAAAGGTCAGCGGGCGAGCCAAAACGAGCCTGAGGGTCGGCTAGCAGCGCAGGCGCTACGTGACCGTGCGGGCAGACCAGGGGCAAATTCCAGACACTTTCGTAAAGATTTAATGCCATGCTCCGCTGGGCCGGGTCGGCATCAAAACAGCGTTGCGGAGAGAGTTTCCAGGGATTAGATATGGTCATAATCACCTCATCAAAAGGCAGCTTAGCCCGGCTTTACCACTTCATTCAGCAGCACCGGGCGTTTTTCAGCAGAAGATTTATAGATTGTCAGAATGATCTCAAGTGGGCGCCGCGCATCCCGTCCCGTGATGGCAGGCTGGCGATCTTCCATAATTGCACTGGCAAAGTCGGTCACCTGGGCAGTATGTAAGCTATGCCCGATAGCAGCCGGGTCAGCCGCGCCTCCGCTATTCTCGGTTTCGACCTGGCTTTTTGCGCCAAGCCCGTAATTACCGACCTCGGCCATTTCAGAGCGGCGCAGGTACTGCTTAAGTTTGTCGGCTTCGATTAAAGCGGTAGCCTCACTACCATGAATTTCCAGCTTTTCGGGCAAACCGGGAAAGACCGAAGTGCTGCCGGTAATGGTGCCTAGCGCCCCGTTCTGAAAGCGGAGAATAGCCAATCCCAGGTCTTCTACTTCGATCTGATGGGTGCGAGTGCTGACTACGGCCTGAATACTTTCTACCGACCCCATCAGCCATTGTAGCAGGTCGATGTAGTGAACTCCCTGGTTCATTAACGCGCCACCGCCATCCAGGGCAAAAGTACCGCGCCAGTCTCCGCTATCATAATACTGCTGAGTACGATACCACTTGATGGAAGCTTCTCCCAGCACCATTGTGCCAAAGTCGCCCGCTTCGATAGCCTGCTTAACTTTAAGTACATCCGGCGCGAAGCGATGCTGGCTGATAACTCCCAGTTTAACCCCGGATTCTTCACAGGCGGCAATCAAACGATCCGCGGCTTCCAGGGTAATTTCAATCGGTTTTTCTGAGAGCACATGTTTTCCGGCACGGGCAGCCTGTACTCCTACCTCAGCATGGTTGCCGCTTGGCACACAGACCGAAATCGCGTCCAGGCCCGGTTGTGCCAGAAGTTCATTCAAATCAGTAAAATAAGGTACACCGAACCGGTCACCTAACATGGCAGCTTTGGCCGGGTCGGTATCGCAGACGCCGATCAACTCGGCTCTTTCCGCGTCCTGAATGGCCAGACAATGAGTGGGGCCAATTACGCCACAGCCTACCACTCCAAACCCAACTGTCCTCTCTGCCAACCTGTCACCACCTTTCATCTAACAAGCCTTATAGCCTGTTTACCAAATGTCCACATCCCATACTAACTTAGCGCTTTGACCAACCTGTTTAAACCTTCTTCAAGCTGGGCGGTTTCGGTCAGACAGGAAAGCATGATATGCGCTCCCTGGCCTTCAAAACCATAAAAATAGCCTGGATGCACCAGCACGCCCCCCTCCTCCAAGAGGTAGAGCGCCAGCGCTTCTTCATCTCGCCACTCCCGTACGCCCGGAAAAAGATAATAGCCACCGTCCGGGGGCAATCCTTTCAAATCGAGCGCCGGGCAGCTTCTCAATATACCGAGCGCCTTTTCAAGATTCTGCTGAATATAGCGGCGCATATGCTCAACAAAGCCCATGCCTTTTTCAAACAGGGCTGGCAACATCCACTGTATCAGCGAACTACAGCTCAAGTAAGTATCATTTAGCAGTTCCAATCGCCCTGCGTAATCCTCGGTATGAGGCCCACTGACTGCAACCCAGCCCAGCTTCATATCGGGAAGGGCGAAGAGTTTTGAAATACCGTTGAGATGAAAAACGGTTAAATCGGGTTGAACAGCGCCAAAGGGTGGGGTATGCGGTACACCGAAAGTAAATTCGGCGAAAACTTCATCGCATATAACCGGTAGCCCTAGCTGGCTTAAAGCTTCCTGCCGCTCGCGTACGATCATGCCGGTCGGATTATGAGGTGAGATCAGCAAAACGGCCCTGGTTCTCTCGTCAGCCTGTTGCAAAAGACTCTCCTGGTCAATTTGCCAGCCGCGCTCTTCTACCATTTTGTAGGGCCGCAACTCGATATGGTGGATGGCAGCCAGGTACTCAAAAAGCGGGTAACTGACTTCCGGGCCAAGCACATTGTCACCCGGTTCGGTCAGCAGGGCAAACAATAAGGAATAAGCCTCGCTGGTGCTGGCCGTAATGAAAAGACGGTTGAGTTCCAGGTCAAGGGCCGGAGTACGTTGCGCATAGTAACGGGCGATAGCCTGCCGGGCAGGTAGCGCTCCCAACGGGTCAGGCTGGTAGCGTCTTTCTGACCAGTAACTACCGGCCGCTTCTGCCAGAATTTGTGGCGGGAAAAGTAAACCCTGGCGGGTGGGGTTGCTGCTGGTCAGGTCTATGTAACCCGTCAGGCGCTGGCGAGCTTGCTCCAGCATATTCGGGCTTAAGTCGCCCTCGGCGAAAAATCCGGTCATCTAGGCCAAAATCTTCTTGAGCTTGGCAGCCGCGATATTACGGCCACTTAAAATATCGATCACTTTGGGGCGGGTTTTGCCTGGCACGGCGAGATTAATTTTGCCGGAGAGCAGAGCAGCCAGACCGACAGCGCCGGAACCTTCTACCAGCAGTTGCAGTTCGGTAGCATAAAAGTTAATGGCCTCGGCAATGGCCTCTTCCGTTACCAGTACGACCTCATCAACATGTTTTTGGACCAGTTCAAAAGTAATCGAACCGGGTTCGACATTTCCAGCCAGACCATCCGCCAGGCTGGGCAGTTCGGGTGCTTCCACCAGTTTACCGGCAACCAGCGAGTGCTGCATGGCCGGCGAAGCCTCACTCTGTACGCCAATCACTCTTAAGTTGGGTAGCACAGTTTTAGCCCACAGAGCCACGCCTGCGCTTAAGCCGCCACCTCCGACCGGGACCAGCAAAATATCGGCGTCCGGCAATTCGTTCAGGGCTTCCATACCTACCGTACCTTGTCCCGCGATCACTTCCGGGTCGTTATAGGCTGAGACGAAGACCAATCCTTGTTCTTGTTCCAGACGCCGGGCGTAGACTTCGGCAAAATCGTAATTACCCTCGGCTACTATTAATTCGACCGGATAACCCTTTAGCTTTTCCAGTTTGGCAGGCGAAACACTTTGTGGCAAAACAATTGTGGCTTTAGCGCCTAACCGGGAAGCAGCATAGCTCATGCCCAGCGCATGATTTCCGGCGGAGGCGGTCACAAAGCCTTTTTCAAAACTGTCCGGCGCGGTTTCCTTTAACTTAAGTAGCTTATTGGTGGCCCCGCGCACTTTAAATGAGCCGGTGCGCTGGAAAATTTCGAGCTTCTGGTATAACTCAATTCCCAGCCGAGCGGAAAGCTCCCTGGCATATTCGAGCGGCGTATGATTCACAAACCCGCTCTGCCGGAGGCGTTGAGCAGCCTGCAAAATATCCTGTGATGTGACTGTTGACTCTTGAGCGGATAGCATATGGATTGGCCTGTATTCTATGCAAAAAAAACTAATAAACCTGTTTAATGATGGCAATCATAGGCTCTGAATAAGTAGCTGTCAAGTGGTAAAACGTTTTGCTTAATTTCGCGGTAATTGCCTGTAAAGTGATTGAAATGTTGAATAATGTTTTTGATTTAACCCAGCGCCAGGCTGACTACTCCCAGTACCATAGCACCCGCTGCAATCGTACGGCGGGCCGAGTCCTTTTCAGCCAGCAGGCGCGTACCAAGGATCGCGCCGACCAGAATACTGATTTCCCGGAAGGGTGCCACATAACTGACCGGGGTGAAAACAAGCGCCGTCAGAACCAGGAAATAAGATAAAGGACTGAGAAGACTGACTCCCAGCACTTCCAGGCGGTGCTCCTGCCAGGCCTGCTGAATTTCCGGGCGGTAGCGCAAAGCGTAGGGTGCCAGTAATAGCATTCTTACCATTGTGGAGAAGTAGTAAAGAAATAACGGCTGAATCTGGTAGGTGCTAACAGCCTGCTTATCCCAGAGGGTGTAGCCAGCTATCAAAACTCCGGTCAGCAGGCCAAAAATTATGGCCTCGCGGGCCTGGGAGTGTCTGATTTTACCCACTCCCCCGGTCAGAATGAAAACGCCGCTGGCTACCAGCACAGCCCCGATGATAGCCAGGATACCGGGCCGCTCGCCAAAAAGCAGGATAGCGCAGGTAGTGGAAAGCACCGGACCGGTACCGCGTGCCAGCGGATAGACCAGGGAAAGATCCCCCTTTTTGTAGCCTTGCTGTAACAGGATAAAATAGGTCAGGTGCAGAGTGGCGCTACCCAGGATAAAAACCACTTCAAGCAGACCAAACTTTGGCTTTAGCAACAAGATTAAGATTAAGGCCGGAACGGCATAAATTAAGGTTGCAAGGGCATCAAAAAGCCAGACATAAACCGGTCCTCTCCCGCTGCCCACTCGTTTGGCTAAGAGATTCCAGCTAGCGTGCATGAAGGCGGAAGCCAGCACCATTGAAATTGCCACCAGACTCATTCTTTTCCCCTTTGCCAGTTCTCAAACTATGACTTTACTTAATGATACGAAATCGCAATTGTGTTATAAAAGCCCCACTCCCTACCGGTGTCATTCCTGCCCTTTTTGCAGAAAAAGCCAGGCCAGAACAGCCATCCGCATCTACGTGACGCTGGTTATTATGCCGGATTTTACAGCGAAAAGGGCCTTTAAGGAAACTATATTTTCACGGTTAGTCAATCAAGCTTGACAGTCTGCCTGAAAAGCGACATATTATTGCCTGGAAATATCTCTTAAATGACCATTACTGTAGTTGTGCCGGAAGGTATTAATTCATGGGAACAAAGTCTTTTGCGTGGCTGGTAGGGATTGAAGGGTTGCTCTTTGCCCTGCTAGAAGGTAGTATGTTCACCCTCGGCCTGATAGTCGGGCCTGGTCTCTTCAAAGTAGTAACTTCTCGTGACCTGGCAGGACGCGCTTTCGGTCAGATGTTGCAAATCTGGCTCTGGATTGGCTTTGGCGGGATTATTTTGCTGCTGGTTACTGCCGCTATTACATTCCTTAAAGTGCGGCCAGTCAGCCGCCTGTTACTGGCTCGCCTGGTCTTACTGATGCTGTCTCTCGCGCTGACCGGCGTTTTTAGCTGGCTGGTGTTCCGCATTACCGATTTACAAAATAGCCTGACCAAACCTCTGGACGATTACCCGGCGGATGTAAATCCCCGCCTGGAGATAGATCAGGTTCATAAACTTTCTACTAACGTCCTCTCCGGCGTAGTTATCCTGGTTTTTGCCTGGTTTGTACTCTCGGTGATCGCTTTTACGCGCTTTAAAGTACAACCGGCTGTAAAAACCGGCGTGGTCGCCCGGCAGGCGCAAGACGAACCGGCCTCGCCGCTGGCATCTGTTTAATTCGCACTTAGCTCCTCTATTCCTGGCGATTTTCCCTGGTTTTAAGGCTAATCCAGCCAGCCATTTTTTACGTTTATTATCATAACGTGTCAAGGTTTTTACCGAAAATTGCCAGGAGGGAAAGCAGATGCAAGCGAAGAAACTTTTTGACCCGGACAAACTGGCCCACTATGAAGGCACTGGCTGGAAAGCATATTACGAGCATGATTGGTTCAAGTTGTTAGGGCTGGTGCTGAAGATTTGTCAGGAGCAGTTCAATTTACCATTCCTTCGTTCAGTCCAGGCGGGCTACTATATAGCCAGGGCAACCTCAATTTTTGCCAGTCCAACCCATGACACTGCTACGGTGCGCCGTTTTATCCATAACTACTACAAGATAGCCCGGCGCTACAGTAATCTTAAATTCGATGTGGATAGAGTAACGGGCCTCGAACTGGAATACTGGTATGTGCATCGCCGCCTGGTGGGAAAGCCGGATAAAACTGAGTTTATCGAGAGCCTGGCTCAATTGCATAGCGCTCTCTTTGGGATCTCACTGGAGCAGGCCCGCCCTTCCGCCGAGTGGCGGGTGCTGGCGAACAACACGGTGGACGGTATTACCCAGAAAACTTCTACCGATGTCCAGGGTGATTGGTTGCTCCTGGAGGATTACCTGAGCCGATGCTACCGTTCGATAGATCAGGAAGTACGGCAGGCTCGTCCTTCGGGCGAGTTAGTTGGGTAATAACAATCATAGCGTGGTTTGGTGTTTGCCTGAGTTTGTAGTAGAATAGCCAAAGGCTTCCAGCTCTACCTGCATTGCTAAAGCCGTATGTCGTTTAATCATTTTATTTCGAGGGGAAGTAGGTCGTACGCGGCCCTCACCCGGAGGATGTAAAGATACTATGTCGCAGCAACCGCCTGAATGGTGGGGGCGTCCCCGTGGAGCCCGGATTGGGTGCGCGGATGTAACGATTGTTTCAATAGCCTCAATAGCCGCTTTTATAATCTTGATATTTGTTTTGCTACGTTCGGATTTCGCCAAAGTAGTGGATGTATTTGGCAACGGGAATCCTACCGTTGGTGCGGTTCGACCCACTGATACCGCCGCCCCGGTCGCCATCATTACACCCGGTCAGGCGGATACAACAGCCTCCACTCCGGCCCCTACTACGGCAGCGGCTGCTCCGGCGGCGCCGCCCACCAATACGCCCGCTCCTACCCCTGCTTTCCGGCGCGGAAATCTAAAAGATAGTTGTAACTTGCGCCAGGAAGCGAGTGTGAAATCTACTACATACGGTGTCTTCTCGCCCGGCACAGCCTTCAAACTCTATTCTGAAACACGTAGCAACGAAGGTAAGACATGGATCAAAGTCGAACCTGATGACGGCACCGGTAGAGTAGGCTGGATGTGGCAAGTTGAATGTTTTGGTTCTCAATAAGGTGGCCGGCTGGTATTAATGAGTTCTGTTTTGAGATCTGCTAAAAAAACTAACAATTCACGTTCTATAAGCGTTTTCCCGTTACATCTGGGTGGTTCAAACGGTTCCAAAGTTGAATTGGATGCCATCTTCACCCCCCCTTATAACGCGGCAAAATACGGGATTACTTTCACCAGCAGCCCACGCCAGGCCGATGTAATCTTGTTACTGGGGGCGGCTACTCCGAAAGCGCTTGGACCGGCGCTCGATTTACTGCAAAGCTTGCCTGACAGTGTGAAGCTGGTGTTGCTTGGTTCGGATGCCACCAGTGGGGCGCCTTTCGCGGAAACTTATGCTACTTTAGGACCACTAATCCCCGCTCCGGAAGGCGTTGGAGAGGAAGACCTCCCTGGTAATGCTTTACCTCCCGGTAAGTACATAGCAAGTTATGTGGCGGGATCGCCGCCTGACCCCCAGGTAATAATTAACGCCATTCTGGCAGCGGCTAATAAAGAATGACTCAAAAAAGCCATCCGGCATATACCGGATGGCCTTTCTTCATATTCTACTCAATCATTAAGCAGCGCTTAGACGGGATGTACAGGCTTGTGGGTCTGGCCAAAGGTGAAGTGAATGGGCCATTTCAGGACGTGGTGCTGCCACAGCACTACCGTATAACCAATCGCCATCAAGCCACACACAATAGTGTTCACTAACAGGGACATAGAGCCGTTTTCCTGCCAGATGTTGTAGGCCAACCCAACACCGTTAAGCAGGTTCCAGGTAATGAGGTAATAAGTTACAATGCGCGTCTCGCTCCACTTATTTACCAGCAGGCAGAAACCTGCCCCGACTGCCGCTCCAATCATAAACCCACCAATCGAGCGCACTGCGCCGGGATCAGTAAGGGTTGTACCTAAGAAATCGGTAAATCGTAGCGGTATAAAGAAGTAAGCAAGGCCAAATACCAGGCTTCCTACCATTTGGACCCAGAGCAGGACACGGTGAAGTAGTGTAATACGGTCTTCCATATATCCCTCCTTCTGACTCTTGCAGACTTGCTTGCCCGTTTAGTGACTGAATGGGAAAAGCCTGCTTAAGCCCACTTCTGGAATTCCTCATATCAATTTTATTATATTGAAGTTAAATTTATGGTAAAAAGCGGTCAAAGTGGACTGGAATTTTTTTTGACATAAAAGAGAGGTTAAGTTTTAACTCAACCTCTCCTGGTACTCTCTTAATCCCTGTTAATCAGCCTTCAGGCAATCGGTGAAGTGGTAATCTGAGAAATTTTCCAGGCGTTATTTTCCCTGGTTACTTCAAACCAGCGAGTATTATTACCTGCCGACCAGTTGCTGGGCTTATTACCGGCCTGGACATTCAATAAGACCTTATAGATTAACTTGCTTTCGCCGGTTCCGGCTACATTCTCCTGGTCTGCCGCAACCAGCTTAATGCTGCTAATACTATCCTGGTTCTTAGCAAAGTCTTCATAGCTGCCAATTTGTTGCCTGTAGCTGTTGCTGAAAGCCTCGTACGCCGACCGGTACTGCTTATTGTTCAGACCATTGACATATTGCTCAATGGTAGCATGCGCTTGCCGGTCGTTCTCGGCGGCACTGCTCCGCTCGCCTGTATCCGGAGTCTGGCGGATGTCGGTAATTTTGAGACTACCGCCATCCAGGTCGGGCAGCACATCCATATATACTACCTGGTTGCTACTGGCAAAATGCATCGTCACTTTGTAGGTGTAATTCATGCCCGCCGCTTTACCGATTTCTACCGTAGAGGGAATATTCTGAACACCCAGTTTTTGGGCTAGCGCCACCGGATCGTCGGCAAAGCTGGCCCGGAAGGTCGTGCCGAGGTAGCTTAGAGCGCCTTCAGGGTCGATCTTGAGGGTGTTAAAGAAGCCGTTGATAACCTCATTGGCATTAGAGAGCGGGGCTGTCAGGGTAAGGCTGGCGCTGGCTTTCGCGCTGCCGCTGGCGTCAGTTACACCGACCGTTACCTTACCGGCTTTGAGAGGAGTGCCTCCCAGGTTGGTACTTGTATCCAGCATCAGGTCAATGGCGAATTTGCCGTCAGCATCGGTGGCAGGTGTGACCTTGGTGTTGACGCCGTTAATCTGAACTGTCAGGGGAGTATTTGCCGGAAAACCGCTGCCACTGACTTTCAATGTATCGCCAAGTCTCAGAGTAGTGGTCGAAAAGCTAATTACCGGTTTACCTGCTTTCTGAGCGGGTGTAGGTTTTGTAGCGCTGTCAGTACTGTTCGTAGTAGTAGCCGGGCCTCCCCCGGCGCTGGAGATATCTGAGGTTGTAACAGCGGTGGTAGATGCTGAAGTAGTAGTTGCGCCGGTGGGGACAGCCGTAGCGGTAGAACTAGCCATGCTACCAGGGGTAGCAGTATTATCACCACAGGCGGATAGCATAAAAGTAAGGGCCAGTGTTAGCATAATAACCAACGCGATTCGTACATTAAAAAAACCAGTAGTTTTTTTCTTATCCACGTTCGACATAATGAGTTACCGAAGCAGGTCCTTTCTATTGGAGACGTTTCAACTGTGTATACTGCTATGCTTGCTGCTCTACTGCACTTACATTTATCAGAACGCGGGCGCTTCTAATTCGTTATTGTCATTTTGGCGGAGCAGCACTAAGCCTTTAGACCTATTTTACATAAAGATAAAGTGTATAATGCTAGAGCTAGACTTGAAGCGTTCAAACCTGTAAAATATGCTATAAAGTAATGCAGTAACGGTGAAGCTGCGGATATAATAATAAGAACGTTTGACGCTGCTATATTTTAGAATTTATAAATGAAAGGAATTACTATGGGGAGTACGCAGCCTTTAAGCGCCAGCGCAGAAAGGGCCACCGCAATTCTTAAAGCCCTTCGCGAGTGCCGGTCGGATATTGATACTCTGCTGTCTCTCCTGATGCCCCAGGATCTGGCGCTGCCCACAGTTTGCACCGGGTGGAGTGTTCGGGATGAAATCGGACACATTATTGACTCAACCGAGATGCTGGCGCGAGGACTGGAGCAAGCCGCTGCCGGGGAGCATGAAGGTATTCTTCGCCCGAAAGAAATGGCCAAAGCGATGCAGACCAGCGCGATTGAACGTGTAGCTCTGCTGCCACTGCCGCAGTTGCAAAGCGTCTTCAAGGAAGTTGCCGACCGTTTGCTGGGATTGCTGGAAAGCCGGTCTCCTAATTCCTGGGAGGAAGAAGTGCCACACCCCTACCTCGGAACCTGCACGGCTGTTCAATTTGCCGGGTTGGCCCTGGTGGATTGGTTTATTCATCCCTGGGATATTCGGACAGCTTTGCAATTACGCCCTCAACCCAATAATACCCATGCCGCGCTTTTGATTCCCGGCCTGGTAGGAATTATGCCGAAACGCCTCGATGCTTCAAGAGCACGTGGAATGCGCGGGCGCTTTCGCTATATTGTAGTGCGAAAAGTAGTGGAGGAAGAGGAAGTAATCAATACCATTGATCTGGTGCTGGCCGCGAATAGTGCCAGAGTCGAGGGGGATGTCGCGGAAGATGTACCGGCAGATCTAACTTTTCGCGGGCAGGCGGGTGACCTGGCACTGGCTATGCTGGGCCGGCGCGGTATCACGCCTTTTGTCTTGCCCGGCCCGGCCAACGAAACCTGGCTACCTCGCTGGGGTTATCTCTGGATTTCTTTATAACTTCGTAAGAAAGAGCAAAATAAAGACCGGGAGGCATTTGATCCTCCCGGTCTTTATTTTCAAGCATCGGCAGGGCTGGCCTGCTCGATTGTTCCGTCATCGCTGGCCGCACTTGGTTCTTTCCGCTTGCCCAGGTAAGCCTCTTCCACTTCGGGAGATTTTAAAGCTGCCTCCCCGCTGCCTTCCCAGACAATGTTGCCCGTTTTGATGACGTAGGCCCGGTCTGCAATCTGCAACGCGTAACGCATTTGCTCTACCAGTAGAATAGTAATTCCTTCTCTGGTGCGCAACTCGCGAATAGCATGCATAATCTCTTTGACAATGATAGGGGCGAGGCCCAGGGAGGGTTCGTCCAGCATCAGTAGTTTTGGGCCCTGCATTAGGGCGCGGCCCAGGGCCAGCATTTGCTGCTCGCCGCCTGAAAGAGTCCCGGCTTGCTGACGCAGACGTTCTTTCAGGCGGGGAAAGAGTTGGAAGATATAGTCCATGCGGTCTTTAACCGCACTTTCTTTCAAGCGGCGCGAATTAAGCCCCAGGTTGAGGTTATCGTAGACGGTCTGGTCGGCAAAAATCTGGCGACCTTCAGGAACCATATTGAGGCCTAACCGGGCAATAGAATGCGGCGAAAGGGCCGTAATATCCTGGCCCTCATAGATTATCTGGCCTTTGCGCGGTTTAAGAACACCTGAAATGGTTTTGAGGGTGGTAGTTTTACCCGCGCCGTTGCGCCCCACTATAACCACAATCTCGCCCTGGTTGACCGTCAGAGAAATGTCCTTGATAGCTTCGATACGGCCGTAAGCCGCCCTTACATTTTTAACTTCTAGCATCTAACACCACCTCCGGGCCAAAGTAAGCTTCTTTTACCCTGGGGCTGTTCTGCACTTTTCCAGGGCTGCCTTCTTCGATCTTGCGACCGTAGTCAAGGACTGTAACCTCATCCGAAATTTCCATTACAAGATCCATATGATGTTCGATCAGCAGGACCGTTACGCCTTCCGCCTTGATTTTACGGATTAACCGTACCATCTCGTCTACCTCAGAAGGATTGAGGCCTGCCGCAGGCTCATCCAGCAGCAACACTTGCGGCTCAACCGCCAGGGCGCGGGCAATTTCCAGCAAGCGCTGGTAGCCGTATGGTAAATCTTTTGCCCGGTGATAGGCTCTGTCTTCCAGCCCCACAAATTGCAAAAGCTCCATTGCCAGGGCTTCGATGCGCTGTTCCTCTGCTCTGACCTGCGGCAGACCCAGCAGAGAAGCCAGGAAGCTTTGCCGGGTATGCAGGTGAAAACCGACCATTACATTCTCAATTACGGTCATATCGCCGAAGACCTGCAAATTCTGGAAAGTACGGCTGATGCCGCTTTCGGCGATGCGGTGGGCTTTGAGACCATCAATGCGCTCGCCCTTGAAGAGAATTTCACCGGCTGACACCGGGTAAAGACCGCTAATCAGGTTCAATACGGTTGTCTTACCGGCCCCGTTCGGCCCAATCAAGGCGTGAACAGTCCCTGTTTTTAACTCCATCTCGACCGAGTCTACTGCTCGCAAGCCTTTAAAGTTGCGGCTTACCTGCGCTACGCGTAGCACCCCTTGTTCGTGGCTTGTTTCTTCACGGTGAAAGGCCAGAGTGCGCCTGGTTGAAGTTGTAACCGTAGACTGAGGCCCACCCCCATCGGCGGAGGCGACAGGTTGACCCTGCAAGCGCCTGTAATTAATCCTGTGACTGGTGGGCAGATAGCGTTCTATAAATTTGCCGATCAAACCACCTACTCCATTGGGCACTAAATAAAGGAAGTAAAGCAGAATCGCGCCGTACATGGTCAGGAGAGTGGTCACGGCCTGAAAATTGGAGGCATCCGAATTTTTGGCGAAACCGTATCCGAGTTTGAAGAAACTCGGAATAAAGAGAATGAAGCAGGCTGCTACCGTACGTACCGCAATTTTTCGCACTGCGGAAGTAGTGAAAACCAGCCCGGCCACAATCATTACATAAAAGAAACCGATCAACAGCCAGTCGCTAATATCAAAGGTAGTTCTGGCAAAACCGATTCCGTTGATACTGCCCAGGGCCAGGGTTAGTGACTTAAAGATTTCGTAACTGTTCAGAATGACAACCACCCCGGCAGCCATCATCAGATATTGTGCGTACCGGGCCATCGCGGCGCTACGTCTCAAAACCAGGATAGCAACTACCAGGGCCAGCAACAGGAAGGGCGTCAGGTAGCCATTGATATTCTCGAAAGCAAAGACATAACGAGCCAGACTTTTATCGGTGGTTATGTTTTTGAGAAATTCGGGAATAATGGTGATTAGAATGGCTCCCAGCACCGGCCCAAAAAGGGTTCCTGAACCTCCCAGAATTAGCATGGTTACGTAGCTGATTGAAACACTTAAGATGGTAAAGCTCGGGTCAATCGAGCTGAAGCTGTACGCCAGTAATACCCCTGCTACTCCGCTGAGGGCCGCGCTTATTACAAAGGCGAGGGTTTTGGAACGCGTTACATTAATGCCTACGGAAGCCGCCCCGATTTCATTTTCGCGGATGGCAATCAACGAGCGGCCCCAGCGAGTGCGCATGAAGCTGCGGACGACATACACCGCTACCAGGGCGATGGTAGCGATAATAATAGCGGTCCAGAAAAATTCTACCATCTGGGTATTTTTATCAAGGACCGGATAAATCATATCCGTTTGCGGGCTGCGCTGGGTCATGGGATAGGGAATACGACCTAAACCGGCCTGCGAGCCGAGTATCGGTTGCAGGGTAGTGGAATTAACGACCTCGTAGACAATGGTGCCAAAGGCAATCGTAACCATCGAAAGATAAGGCCCTTTGACTCTCAGGGCAGGGAGAGCCAGCACCCAGCCAAAAGCGGCTGCCAATGCTGCCCCCAGTACCAGTACAACCCAGAAATTCTGAAGCGTCCATAGACCCACAAACCGGAAAACCAATCCGGCTACAGTCAGGAGAGCGCCGGTGATCACTACCAGCAAGAAAAAGGTTTTAACTGTTTGCGGGCGATCCCAGAAACTCACGCGCAATCGCCCGGTATCCTGGCTCACCCGGCGATAGGTTCTTTCCGAAAGGTAGTAAAGGATCAGGGAAATCACAGCCCAGTTAGCGAAAACCACCCAGGGTAGGCCACCCTGCTCTTTGCCGGGAGCATTGCCGGCCTGGCTGACGGCTGTTGCTACAAAGAGAATTAAACCACCTGCCACGCCTATTCCCAGGATCGCGCGCGTCAACAGCTTCATAAAGGGGGCATTATTCCAGAAATGGCGCTGTGGAATTCCCCCGCTGCGTTTTACCTGCTGCCAGCGGATATAGAGGAAGACTCCCAGTACAACAGTGACAATCACTACTCCTACTGTAGCCAGCATTATCAAGTTGTTTGTGCTATCGAGGGAGGCGTTGCGAGCGGCAGTAGCCCTGACCGGGTCGCGCTGTTCGTCCGGGTCGTAAGCGGCCAGTTTGCGCACGTAAAGATAATCTATCCAGTTGGTTTTGCCTGTAATGCGCCCCAGGATCAGCCCGACCACGTAACCGCCGAGGGCTACAAATCCGGCGTGACCAAGAGCCACCTGCCCGATGTAACCAACGATCAGGTTCAAACCGGTTGCCACTATCACGGCTACGCCGATGGAGCAGAGGATTTGCAGATAATAGGTATCATTGGCGTAGAAATTAATCCCACCGTAAAGCAGCAGGGCCAGCAGCCCAATCCCGGCATAATCTTTAACCCAGAGCGGTAGCGCCACTCCGTTGAAGCCTTGCTGTTTTTTGCCCTTATCCAGGCGTTCCTGTGGCAGTTTTAAATCTAGTTCGGTCATCTTCTACTACCCGTCCTCTAAACTTTCTGCACCACTGTGCGGCCAAAGATACCGGTCGGTTTGACTGCCAGCACTACAATCAATAAACCAAAGGTTAAAGCCCGGTACAGGTCAATCGAAATGTAGTTCTGGATAAGCTGTTCGGTAATACCGTACAGGACGGCTGCGATGGCGATACCCAGCAAATTATCCAGGCCGCCAATAATGGCGACCGCGAAGGCGGCAATACCGAGGCTTTCGCCGGTTTGGGGACCCATTCCGCCAATTACAGGAGTGAGGGACAGGCCCCCGATAGCAGCGAGTGCTCCACAGAGGGCGAAACACAAGGCTTTCACCACATTGACGTTAATGCCCATCAACCCGGCGGCGGTTGGGTTAAAAGCAACTGCCTTGACTGACTTGCCAAGCATAGTGCGCCTGAAGAAAAGCTGGAGAAGCACTATAACCACCAGGGTCAGACCAATATTAAAGATTTTTTGCCAGTCAATGGCCTGCCCGGTAATTTCCACCGAGCCGCTCACAACCGGGTCAAGGCGCATCCGGTCGGAACCCATGAAGTTTTCAATAATGTTGCGGGCAATAATGGCAATTGCGACCGTACTCATTATCCAGCCAATCGAAAGCCCCGCAGAGAATGGGCGCATCACATACTTCTCAAGCAGCACACCCAGCACCGACATCACCAGTACCGAGACAATGTAACCAACCCAGAGCGGCCAGAGCGGGCGCTGTACGCCCGATAGAGCGCCATCATTCTCCCAGTTCATTACCAGGTAGATTCCGACTATGCTACCAAGCATAACAAACTCGCCTTGAGCAAAGTTCAGGGTTTCGGTAGTGATAAAGGTAAGGCTGAAACCAAAAGCAATCAGGGCGTAAATAGAAGCATTTGAAAGACCGTTAATCAGGCATTGAATCAGAACATCCATGTTCGGTGCGTCCTTCTCCTACGAATCACACATTCGTGCTTGCAGTTCACAGTGGCAGATAAAGTTAGCAAGAGTTAATGAGGATTAGCCGCCCGGCAATAGTCAGCAACAGATTGCATATCCTCAAATGAGAGTTGATGGTGCGAGGTAAACCAGTCCAGGAAGGCGTGCAACCCTGCACGCCTTCCTGGACTATTTATTATTTGTTATCCAATTTCACCATCTTGCCGTCTTTCCAGACAGTGATGAAGAAATCTTTGTCGGTGAAAGCTTCGTGGTACTGATTGGCCCAGGGTTTGTCATATTTTTTGATAATGCCGTCATAGCCGCTCACGTTCTCCAGGGCAGTACGCAGCGTATCACGGTTATCGGCAGCGCCGGGTTGCTTGAGGGCTTCCGCCAGCAGATGCATACCGTCATAGCTTTGAGCAAGTCCGCTGGGAAAATCTACCCGGTCGGTTTTGTATTCCGACTTGTAGCGGTTAATGAAGTCGAGTTGCTTTTGATCGGTAGTATCAACCGAAAAGGTTTGAGCTACAATTGTGCCAGCTTCCAGGCCGTTAGCCAGTTGCGGATAGTTGGGCATTGAAAGACCCCAGGAGCCGATCATCGGCGTATCAATGTTGAGATCTTTCATGGCCTTTTTAATGTTGGCGGCTTCCGCACCTAACCCCCAGTTTACAATTGCATCCGGGGCAGCCGCTTTGATTTTATTGAGCATCGGCTTCATATCATCAGCGGTGCCACCCACTTTGTAGCTTTCGATCAGGACCGGCTCGACGTTGCGATTCTTGAAAGACTTCAACAGGTCGTCCCGGCCCAGCGTACCGTAACCACTATCATCATGGATCAAGGCAATTTTCTTGTACTTGTTGATAGCGAAGTCGGCTACATAAGCTGTCTGGTAGACATCCGTCATGGAAATGCGGAAGATATAGCTTGGATTGCCTGGTTCCTGGGTAATTTTAGTACCAGTCGTAACAGGAACTACCCAGGGAATCTTGGATTGCTGGATAATTGGGGCTTGAGCAACACCTACGGCAGTATTGGCGGTACCAAACAAAGCTAAGACTTTTTCCTTCTCAATAAGGTCTCTAGCATTGGTAACACCTTCGGAAGGAGTGGCTTTGTCGTCGCGTTCGATCAAGACAATTTTGCGACCATTGATGCCACCGGCTTTGTTGATATCATCAACCGCCATCTGTGCCCCTCGTTTAATGCCTAATCCCAAACCGGCGCTCGGTCCGGTAAACGGTCCCATCAAGCCTATCCGAATATCACTACCGCTACCACTGGCAGCGGTGCTGGCTCCACTACCACTGCCCGCAGCGGTAGTAGCTGCCGCCGAGGTTGCCGCTGAAGTGGCCGCGGCGGTGGTGGCAGGGGTCGCGGGTACGGGAGTATCGGCGCTGGGGCCACAGGCGGCCAGCAGTAACATGGTAAAGAGACTGATAACTGTTAAAATGCTAAACCGTCGTTTAGTCAACATTTGCTCTCCTCCTTGAGCGCTTAACTAGACACCAACTTACAAAAGAACAGAACGCCAGAGACCACACCAATATAAAAGGCTACCAGAAAAACCCAGTCAGATTTAAGGTATAAAAACCCGGCACGTAACTATAACATGCTTCTGACCAGCTAAAACAAACATACCAAAAAGGTTAGCCTGATTTTAACTATTAAATTGTAAGTTTGAAAAAGAACCAACTTGGCTGAAGGTTTTGAAAAGAAACCATAAGCCGTCTGATGCGTTGCGTACAATAAGAATGATAGCATTATCACTTACAGAATGGAAAAAGTC
This sequence comes from Chloroflexia bacterium, assembly GCA_036261665.1. GTDB lineage: Bacteria > Chloroflexota > Chloroflexia > Chloroheliales > Chloroheliaceae > 54-19. The sequence goes on along the minus strand of DATAKM010000197.1, from coordinate 46,389 downwards.
AATAAAAATCCGGTCTTAATCGAATATTTATTTTGTTTAAATTCTCTCTGTTTACTTAACAAAGTGATAATTGATAGGCCCCATCTATGGTAACATAGGAAATGATTATAAGACTTTAGAAAAGCTCCAATTGATCTTTGGTCTCTTGTGCACGATATATGCAGTGTTATAATAAGAGTACTCCGCAAAGAAGCGAAGCACAAGTTTGGGCCAAAGTAGTGTTCCAACTTTTTAAACCCTGTAATGGTTTTTACTACAAAAACTAGTTTGTAGTAAATACTATTTCAGATATGTAACACTCTTGTTCTCGGTGATGCCTGCACGGTACCGAAATTGTGCAAAAAGCTGAGCACGGATTTTTAGGAGCCTTGACATGAACGTGAATGACCTTGAGGAATTGGTAATAACCCTCCGACAGTGTATCTTGAAAGCCCGCACTCGTAACGATGCTTTCGAATATTGCCGCTTATCAGATGAATTGCGGTTGGCAGAAGCCGCTCTCGCCAGTCTTAGTGTGGATCACAACCGGCGCTCTTCTTCGTTAAATTCTCAGGCAGGCCTGGCTTTAGCCTAGGCTTTATTGCCCGATCTAACCTTCATTCCTGTTTAGTTTTTATCTGTTGCCTCATAGCAACACCTTATTTCCTGTTCCTTATTGAGCTGCGTAACCATTAGAACTTACCGATTTTATTTTACTTCAAAGCGGGTTAACCTTCACGCTTAAGCCCCTTCTTATTCCCCTTTGTGTTATAATCATCTCAGTTTGTTAATTTTTGCCGGCTATTTTTATCAAAATTTAAGAACTTGGCTTTCAGTCCATGTTAGAGTCTGCCAGCAGTGAAGAAAATATTACTGAACGAGTTATCCGGGTATTACTGGCTGATGACCATACTATCCTGCGTCAGGGCATCAGAATGCTGCTGGAAGCTCAACCCGATATTGAAGTAGTCGGAGAGGCAACTAACGGTCGCGAAGCGGTAGAGCAAGCTCGCCTGTTGCACCCGCTGGTAATACTGATGGATATTTCCATGCCGGAGTTAAATGGACTGGAAGCAACTCGCCTGATCAAACACGAATTTCCAGAAACCCAGATAGTTATTCTCACTATGCATGAGAATGAAGAATATCTTGTAAAGATTTTGCAGGCTGGCGCGACCGGGTACGTTTTGAAACAGGCTGCTGACCGCGAATTGATCGAAGCCGTGCGTATTGCTAGCCGGGGTGACACCTACCTTTACCCGCGCATCGCTCGGCGGTTGGTGACAGACTATTTGCGGAGGGTCGAAGCCGGAGAGAATGAAGCGGCGTATGATAGTCTGACAGCACGCGAGCGCGAAACCCTCAAGTTGATCGCGGAAGGCCATACCAACAAAGAGATCGCTGAGAAATTAACCCTAAGTGTCAAAACGGTTGAAAACCATCGTTACAGCTTGATGAACAAGTTAAATGCCCATGACCGGGGCGAATTAATCAAGTTTGCTATTCGGGTAGGCCTGATTCAGCCTTGATTTTCGTCCCTGACACAAAGCGCTGAAACTTGTTAGCAGGCCTGAACGCTATTAGAATACGCCACAATAGCGAAATTGTTGAGCTGTTATTATCTTCAGCAGTAAAAGGCGAACAGGGGAAATCCACATGCAGCTATTACGTGAAATTGAAGAGCGCTATGGGACGGCTCGCAGCGTTTTGTTACCGGTAGTAGTTTTGCCGCATCAATTAGAAATGCTCCGGGCGGCGGAAAAAGAATCTGACAAAGGCTGGAATTTTTTAGTGTTGCTTTTTGCGGGTGGCCGCTTACTGACCCAGGTAGAGTCCAACCAGAGCCATTTATATCGTCTGCCCGAATTTCGCATTCCCTCCGATATTATGGACCTCGAAGATTTTGAGGTAGCTTTCAAAGAGAAGCTGGAAGAGCTTTATGGTACTAAAGTAAATCTCGGGCGTTACCTGCTCTACGTTCACTGTACGTTTATGACGAGCGGCCCGGAAGATACTGCCGGGGAAGATAACGGCACCAGTAGCCGCACTTTGCATGTTTTTACTGCGCGGGCCCTCAACTCGGATGAACTGGATGCGCATGAAGAAAATGATTTTAACATTAAGCTGGTTAAACCTAACGTTTTGCTCGATGCGCTTCAGGCTGAATGGTCCGATATCAAGACTCAGATGGACTCGGGTGGCACGCTGGGAGATATGAAAGCCGAGTATGATAAAAGCTGGGCCTTTGTGCGCGCTCGCGTAGTTGCAACCGCTTTTCAAAGCCTTTTTGGCTGGCCTCTGCCTGAAGTTTAGTTAACCGGGCGAGCTGCCTGGCGCCTCCAAACCAGTAGAGTTATTACCAGCAGTAATCCTGGTATCAAATTTTCCCATGCGAAGGTAGTGCGTACGGCAATCAGGTGCAACCCCCAGGGAAATAGTACCAGCGGCCACCATAATATAGTCCAGCTAAAGCCGGTTTTCTGACCGGCTTTTTCGTTTTCCAGCCTGCGCTCTGTAAAATAGAGGTAAATCAGTGGGAAAAGCAACAGGCTGAAGTCGTAACTGCGGGTATACGGCGCTACCAGTAAGTTTCCGGCAATGAAAGTGGATAGCAAGAAGGGAAAATATCTGGCATTGTTGCGATTGACCCACCACAGCCCAATCAGTGCGGCGCTACCCAGTACTGCCACCGCCCCGTATACCAGCGGTATCAGTTTATCGTCGGTTATGACAAGGGCTACCAGGCTGCGCACTGAGGTCATCTCGCTATTGAAGCGCGGGTCAACCCGCTCGCTGGCAGCCTGTAACCAGCGGCTAATCCAGTCCGGCATAATAACAAAGCTGTAGAGCGCCAGCACAAGGGCCGCTGCAATAAAACCGAACCAGCGCCGGTAGGTGCATTGATTAAGCCAGCCTGACGAGCTGAACTTTGAGCCGTCTTCCGAAGTTGGCATGACCAGTAGCAAGGGTAAAATGAGGAAGATAATTTGCGGTTTGAGCAAGAGTAACGACGCTACCGCTCCCGCCAGGAAGGGTTTTCCGGTGCGACTCCAGTGGAAAGAAGCGACAATGGCAAACAACATCAACAAACTAATGTTGTTGAGAATCATAACCTCGAAGCAGTAGCGCCACAACAGTGATAACCCCAGCGCTCGCAAAAAGACGCCGGGAGACAACTTCTCTCCGGTAGCTTTTAAGATAAAAGTGAGCGAAATTCCCAGGATAATTTGCGAGAGAATCAGCCACAGCAGGGACGCAACTTTCAGTGGAAAGGCCGCCAGCGGCATGAAAATCAGGGTCAGGTAGAGCGGATTGACGAAAGTATCTATCGGGCCGCCTGCCTCCGCCGCTATCTGGCGAAAAAGGCCATTCGGAGCGTAGTTATAAGGATTGCCGCCCTGCCAGATTGTCCGAGACCCGGCCCAGAAGAGACTCAAATCATTATCCAGGTTAGGTACATCCAGTTTTTTGATGGGCATAAGATAGGCGAGGTCTACCCACACCAGCAGTCCAAAAGAGAGCGCCAGAAAGACTCCGGCAATCGCCAGGTTTTTATTGAAATGACTGGATGAACGTAGTGACGGCGTAGACATTTTTATGATTAATTACCTTTAGAAATTTGAAACAGGAGTTAACTTAGCGGGCGCCCAGTCGCTTGAGCGCGGTCTGCGCGGCATCTACCACCGAGGCGTCATTCGACTTAAGGGCATTCTGGTAGGCTTCAATCGCTTTCGGCGTATCTACCAGTTCTTCATAGACCTGTCCCATGCTGAGCCACGCCGGACCAAACCCCGGTTGTAATTTAACTGCTTCCTGGTACTGCGCCAGGGCCTTGTCGCGCTGATTGAGAATGCGGTAGGCGTTGCCCAGTTCCTGGTGTGCTTCAATCTGTTTTGGGTCCTGCTGAACCGCTTTTTCCAGGTAATTCTGGGCGTTTTCCGGTTGCTTTAAATAAGCGTAGGTACGGCCTATCCAGTAGTAAATGTGCTGAATATTGCCATCCAGTATCTGCGCGCGCTGGAAGTTTTTCAGGGCGCTATCAAAATTGCCTTTGGCGAAGTAAAGCTCGCCAAGCCGCTCGTGAACGGTAGCATTTTGTTCACTTAAGCTTAATGATTGTTCATATGAGGTGATAGCCTCGTCGCGCAGACCCTGTAACTCCTCGACTTTACCCAGCTCAGCGTACAGCCTGGCATTATTCGGGTCATATTTTTTCGATTGCGCAAAGCTGCTCATTGCTTCATTCAACTGCTTTTTGGCGGCGTAAATTTGACCCTGTAGCAAGTAGCCGTCACCCCACTGCGGCTTTAGCTGTAAAGCTTTGTTAACATCGGCAAGGGCTGCGTCATATTGATTTTTGCCAAGCTGGGCTGAAGCACGTCCCCATAGAGCTTCTGGATAATTATTGCGAATTTTCAAAGCGTTGTTATAGGCCGCAATAGCTTCATCGAATTTGCTCTGAGTACGTAATATATCACCCAGGGCTAACTGAGCATCAGGATTTGAGGGGTCCATTTGAGCTGCTTTTTTAGCCAGTTGGAGTACATCGTCAGGTTTAGCGCCTCGTAGCTCCATTACCTGAGCCAGGTGGTATTGGGCGTTCACCAGACCGGGCTGTAGCTCCAGTGCCCGGCGATACTGGTTCTCAGCTTTAGCCAGGTCGTCAGGTGTGTTCTTACCCTCGTAGAGCAATCCGACATAATAGTGAGCCAGGGCATCTTTATCATTTACCAGCAGAGCGTGATTATACGCTTCAATGGCTTTATCTATCTTGTTTTGCTGGCTGTAGAGCAAGCCGAGTTTTACCCAGGCTTCCTCATAGTTCGGGTTAACAGCCAGGGCCTTTTCCCATTGGTCCTGGGCAGCCTGCGTATTATTCAGGTTTTCCTGGTAGATAATACCGGAATAGTAATAGGCGACCGCGTATTGGTCGTTAAGGGCCAGGGCTTTGGTAAAGGAGTCGAGCGCTTCGTTGCGGCGGTTGAGATGGAACAAAGCGATACCGCGTTGCAAGTAAGCTTCCGCCAGGTTGGGATTTAGCACCAGGGCACGGTCCAGGTAGTTGACCGCCTGCTGTAACTGCTGGTTGGCTATCTGGGCTACGCCTGCTGCCAGATAGGCAGTTGCATCTTTAGGCGCAACCTTAATAGCATTGTTGGCGGCGTCTACTGCTTCCTTGTACATGCCAAATTTTGTTTCCAAATTGGAAAGCGCCAGGTATCCTTCCACCCGGTTCTTATCCAGGGCGATATAGTCGGTATATTCTTTGATAGCTTCGGCTTTTTTGCCGGCATTAGCATACTGTTGAGATAGGGGCGCATAGTACTTAAAGCGTTTAGGGATGCTTGGCTCCAGCGATTTAGCTTTCTGGTAATATGGAACCGGGTCACCATCTCCGCTCAGGTCAAGATATTGTCCATAGTAGAAGTTGGCATCCGGGTTCTTAGGATGCGCGTCCAGGTATTCTTTCAGGCGGGGCCCTGCTTCTTCATAGGGTGTTTTTTCACCCTTGACCCAGCGTAAGACCCGGTCTAAAGGATTACCGAGGTCTTTGCCTTTGACCCGCATCTGCTCCAGGTAAACGCGGGCGATACCGAAGCGTAATTGGTCTAGTTGCACTTGCGCTTCGCGGGCGCGGCTATCCCAGACAGCAGCCAGAGTAGGATTGCCATTATCGTTGAGGGCTTGCCAGCGCTGGCGATTCTGGTTAACCATATTGGCAGCGCGGCTTTCACCCCAGCGAAAAACGTCCATTGCGGAATTTAATCCTTGCGCCTGGGGATTCGCAATATAGCGCTCCAGATAACTCATACCCAGCCCGTAATAGGCCTCAAGGTAACTTTCGTCCAGAATACGCGCCTGGTTTTCATTTTTGATCGCCTCATCATAACTGCCTTCGTAAAAATAAATTTGGCCCAGGTAATGATTGGTCGATGCCAGGTTTGGATCAAGCTTGAGGGCATTGGAGAGGCGCGACTGCCAGTCGGCCAGTGCGGCAGGCTGAGTCTGAATTTCGGTTTGACTCAGAAGCAGGTAAGCGTAATTGGCAAATATTTTGGGCTGATTATCGCTGGTTGAGAGCGCGGCAGTAAAGCTTTTATTGGCTTCCTGGGCGTTTCCGGCGAAAGTGTAAGCCACGGCCCGGTTATTATAAACAAAGGCCGGACTGACCGGGAACTTTAAGCCCTGACTCAAAGCAGCGTTATTGACATTCTCGACCTGATTATAGTCGCTAATAGCCTCAGAATATTTGCCTAAAAGGAAAAGATTATTCCCTCGCAGCATCTTTAAGGCCGCTTCATTTTCGGGAATGTTCATATTCAGAAGCTGCGTATAACTGGCTGAGGCAGTATCGTAGCTACCGCTATAATAAGCCGAGAGGGCAGTCAGCAACTGTGTCAGGGGCAATGTCCCGCTTGAGTTATCCGCAGGCGGCGCGGTGACAAAGACGAATTGATCGGGGTCATACAGGAAACGATTCACTAACTGGCGTCCTCGACCAAAAGGCGGGTCGAATGGTCCGTTAGGTTTGAGGGTCAGGTTCAGATAGAGCCTGTTATTGGCCTGATCTTTATAACCCCAGACAACCACATCGGCAGAGGTATTGTTAGCAGTGGTTACGGCTTCCTCGGTGGTCTTGATGATGTTGGAGTTGTAGCGCACATCAGCATTAGTTAGATTACTTTTGGTCAAAAAATTATCGCCGAAGCTTTTAGCCAGGGTTTGATCATCAGGGTTACGCCCATAGTTTGGCCCTTCCCCAAGTTGAGAAAACAAGACCGAAAATTTTTCGGGATTGGCTTTATTGAGGCCGCCGCCGATATTGTAAAGTAACACCACAATAATCAGTAGCATGAGCGCGGAAACTACTCCCGCTCCAACTGCAACTGCCGGGCTAGAGAAGCGTACGCCGCGCAGACGGCGGCCAGAACGTCCGAAGCGCTTATTAGGGTTGTAAGTTGGCTCTACCACCAATTCACCCAGAGCAGGATTAGGAGGAGTTTGCCGGGCACGAGGCAGCGGGGCCGTAGCTAGTAATTCTTCGTCTTCAGTTTCCTCTTCTTCGGGTGCTTCACCTACCACGCGAGTTTGATGAGCAACCTGGTCGTTTCGGGTATAGGTTCGTTCCTGGCGCAAGCGGTCTGCCACAGTTTCCGGTCCGGTGCTCCCTGGTCTGCCATCGAGCATACCATAGTAAACTTCCTCTTCCGGCCCCAGATCGAAATCTGGCTCTTCCTCTGGAATATCGCTCGGTGGAAGAGGTACTGGCTGCGAAGCAGACGTGGTTCCGGTGGTGCGTTTGACAAAATTACGCCCGGCAGGAGTAATGACACGCTGGGTTTGAGCAGGCTTAGCTGTTTTACGCCGGATGGTCAGGCCTTCGTCCGCCAGGTCCTGAGGTAAATCAAACTCTGTAACAGGTGTAGCGTATATATTTGTTGGTAGATTACTGTCTATCGTCGGGGCTTCCGGCCTTCTGCGGGCAGGCTGTTCTACCCTGTTGCTCTCTGTATTACCAGCGGGTGTCCCGGTATTCCGGCGATTCTCTGCCGCTGGTTGGTAACCTCCGTTTCGGGTTGGGGCGGAACTGGTCCCCTGGAATGGATTCTCTTGAAATAAATCAGCCAGGGGATTAGGCCCTCGAATGACAGGACCACGTGGACTCGTATAGCTGCCTTTAGGAAAACTGGCGGGAGATACGGCAGGACGTGTGGCAGGCTCGTTGAATTCATCTAAAGAGGGAGTCTCAGGGGTTATAGTGCTAAAGCTCTTCTGCGCTGGGCGGTGCATCATGCGCTGGCGAGAAGCGCGAGAGCGGTGCAGAATAGTGTCAAGCTGCTGGCGTAAGCGTTTACCTGCTACCTGCCACGTGTCTGAGTTGGGGTGTAGAGAATTCTCCTCACCAGGAAAGCTCCTGGTAGGTTTGCCTTTTTGCGAATTTTTGCGCGGTTTCCCCGCTGGCATTAGCAGAATTAGCGGCATAGCCTGTTTCTAAAGAATACTGGTCGGACTGAGCCAGCCTGTTCCGTCAATTTCTTTTTATGTTAATCTACCAGTTATTTTCTTTGAAGTCAATAATACGGGTTTTAGATATGTGATTTATTTTTGCAAAAAATTTACGTTCGTTTCAAAACAAAAAGAAAAGAGTGTGTTAAGATTAATAGCAATAAGCTGTTTAGAGTCGGTATCAACAGCTATAAGAACTGAGGTTATATTGAAATGTCGCAACTCCAGGTTAATGAAACTGATACACCTCGCATTTCTCGCGCCCGGCGTATCCTGATTATTGAAGACGAACCCAATATTGCTGATTATGTTTCGATCTATTGCAAAGCGGAAGGCTATGATGTCGTCCACGAAATTGACGGCTTGAAGGGTCTTTCGCGCTTTATGGCCGAAAAGCCCGATTTCGTGCTGCTCGATCTCATGTTACCCGGTCTGGATGGCGTGGAAGTCTGTCGCCGAATCAGGGCGGTTAGCGATGTACCTATTATAATGGTAACGGCTCGTACAGAAGAAGTTGATAAGTTACTTGGTCTCGAAATTGGCGCGGATGATTATGTGACCAAACCGTTCAGCCCGCGTGAACTCATGGCTCGTATCCGGGTTATTTTTCGCCGCCTGGAAAAGCATACCACCCCGATTACATCTGAGACCCAGACCCTGCCGGATAGCATCTTCAGTATCGGTCGCCTGACCATCAACCGGGATAGCCGCGAAGTAAATTATGCCGGAGAGCCAGTTCCTACCCTCACCAATAAAGAATATGAGCTACTCTTAACCCTGGCTCGGCAACCGGGGCGCGTTTACAATAAAACGGAACTGGAGGAAGCTCTCTACGATTGCGACTCGCTGGTGGCTTCCAGGGCCATCGGTGTACATATTTCCAATCTACGAGCGAAATTGCCCAACCCCAAACTGATTGAAACGGTCCACGGTGTAGGCTATAAATTAGGAAAGGAAGCTCTGTAAAGTTTTGTTACAGGTGAAGTTTATGAGCAGATTAGGACAAAGCCTGAGCCGGATTCGTTTCAGCCTGAGCACCCGCATAATATTAGGCATGGCAGGGGTAGTGTTACTGACCGCCCTGGCATCCGTCATAATCTTTAATTTCATTATTACTAACCAGACCCGCGATCTGGAAGGGCGGTTGCAAAAGGCTTTTGTCCAGGCTAAAGCTACTCAGGCGCAGATACCGCCGCAAACCTCAGTCGATCAGCTAAAATCTATTCTCAACGATCAGAATCTTACCCCTGAGCAGCAACTGGATAAAGCTCGCGGCTATATGCGTAGCACCGAAGTTTCGAATAACGTAATTATCGGGAGTATTCTGCGTGACTCCGGTTTTCCGGTTACTCATCCTGTTCCCAGATATAGACCGCCTGACCAGGCCATTTCTTACGGCTCCAGCAATGGAACTGGTGATACTTCCTCATCCCAGTCCCAGCAGATTAATATCCGGCCCAAAATAGCGGTAAATGGCGCCACGTTTGAGCAACAAACGGATGATTTTCTCTTTAGCCCGGTAGTGCAGGCTTCATTGCTGGGCAGTCTAGTAGCGGCGATTTGCGCAGTTCTGATTGGTTGGTTTCTTTCGCGTACGGTTATTAAACCTTTGCGAGCCCTTGAACATGCCAGCGAACGCATCGCGGACGGTAATTATAATCTGGAAATCAAACCGGAAGGCAAGGACGACCTGGGGCGCCTGGCCCGCAGTTTTAATAAAATGTCTCGCGCTTTGCGCCAGACCGAGCGAAAACGCAAAGACCTGGTGGCCGATGTGGCGCATGAATTGCGCACTCCCCTGTCTTCTATCCAGGGATATACGGAAGTGCTGCGTGATGGTCTTGTAACCGAGAAAGAGCGCCAGTCGGAAATTTATGAGCATATTTTGAAAGAAGTGCGTCACCTGACCGGTATGGTTAACTCAATGCGCGTCTGGATGAATAATGAACAGGCCCTGGAATACTTGAACCTGGAAGATTTACCTGCTCAAACGCCTGCCCAGATGGTAATCGACCGGTTCCAGCCCCAGGCGGCCGAAAAAGAAGTAAAACTGGATCTCAAGGTAAATCCTCTGCGGCCCGACCTGAAAGTCAAAGCTGACAATGACGCGCTAAATCATGTTCTGAGTAATCTTGTCGATAATGCCCTGCGCTACACCCCCGCCGGTGGCTCTATAACCGTCAGTATCAATGGTCCTGTAGCTGTTCCGGGTGAAAAAGGCAAAGTAGTCTGGTTTGAAGTAGCGGATACCGGAAGCGGTATTCCAAAAGAACATTTACCCTTTGTCTTCGAACGTTTCTACCGGGTAGATAAGAGCCGTAACCGTTCCACGGGCGGCACAGGGCTGGGACTGGCAATTGTACATGATACAGTTCAGGCCTTAGGTGGCGAAGTACAAATCGAAAGCGAAGTGGATAAAGGTACTAAAGTGCGCTTCAGTTTACCTGCTGTCGAGCCGCCGAAAACTCGCCGTAAAACTGTACCCACTCTGGCCGGTGCTAAATCAGCCTGATAGACTGCTACATTCTTTACCAAATTTCTTTTTAAATGTCTTTCTCAACAAAGGGTCTCTTTTTCCAGTAAGTTAAGCAATGGAATAAAGAGACCCTTTTACCTTTAGCCGATAGTTTCTTGCAAAACTCTTCTGCTATTAAACTCTTTTATAACCTTGCATTTCGGCCAGATGCTTATATAATACTCTTAGAACCTTTGTACTAATAGCTGATTATCGGTAAGTCTGACTGTGTAGGGAGGTTATATGAAGATTAAGCTCAGCAGTGTCTTTGTGGAAGACCAGGACAAAGCCCTCAAGTTTTATACCGAAGTTCTGGGTTTTGTTAAAAAAACTGAAATACCGCTGGGGGAGGCCAAATGGCTAACGGTTGTTTCACCCGAGGAACCTGACAGTGTGGAACTACTGCTTGAGCCAAATGGCAACCCGGCCTCCAAAACCTTCCAGAAATCTATCAAAGAACAGGGGATAGCGGCAACCGCTTTTGCCGTAGAGGATATTCAGCAGGAATATGCGCGTCTAAAAGACCTGGGTGTGGTATTTACGATGGAACCGACCGCTATGGGCGGGCCAACCATCGCCGTCTTTGATGATACCTGCGGCAATCTTATTCAGATCTACCAGGTTTGATTTTCACTGCTCATAAGTTCATCCTACGGACTACAAAATAAAATACCCGGAAAGAGTCACAGGTAGATTCTTTCCGGGTATTTTACTTAGTCTGTAATAAGCAATATCCCCCGCAGCTAAATTAATTATTTTGATTTTGATATCAATTTTATTAAATTCGTAATTAAAAGTATTGACAAGGGAGTATTTTGCGGTATAATCAAACCAGGAAGTAAGAAAAATTAAAACAGAACTTAAGAATAATTGTCTATTAATGTGTAATTATAAGAATCTTTAAGTTCTAAATCAATCTGGCAAAGGAGTTACCGTCATGCCTAATCCAAAGTACCAGGTAAGTGGCCGCTGTCCGGTCTGCAACGAACAGATGTATGTCACTCGCCTGGAGTGCGACAACTGCCACAGCGCCCTGGAAGGCCAGTTCGACCTGGGGCCGTTTCATCGCCTCACACCCGACCAGTTGCAGTTCTTAGAAGTATTCATCCGCAGTCGCGGTCAGAACAAAGCAATTCAGGAACTATTGAATATCTCTTACCCGACAGTTATTAAAAAGCTGGATGAATTGATTATAGCGCTCGGTTACGAGCCAGAGCCTGTTAACGACCGCCGCCGGGAAGTGCTGGAACTTCTCAGCCAGGGCAAGATTAACGCGGCACAGGCCCAGCAGATGCTATCTGGAGCGGCTAACGGCGCAGCCAAAGCCCCCGCCACCACAGAACCTCTTAACCGTAACGCAGGAGAGTAATCATGCCTGAAAATCATGAGAACAACGAAACGAACTATAACCAGCAAGAACGACAGGTTCTGGCGGTAGACCCCAGCCGCTTGCGGGTAGTCAAAATCAATAATGTCAGCGGCAATGCCTACATCAAGGGTACCAATCAGCCGCAAATCGTAGTTCACGGCGGTACGATTGGTACGGGTCGCCCCTTCATCAAATTAAAGCAGGAGGGTGAAAAAGCTGAAATCTCCGCCGCGCCATCCATACCCGGTGTACAATTTGGTCCGCACCAGTTCCGGATAATGATGGACCGCGACATGGCAGACCAACCACCTTTCGAAGATTTTGATGCCGGGGAAGATTATGATCGCGAAGCCGCTCGCGATGCCCGCCGCCAGATGCGTGAGTATGCTCGCCGGGTAAAAGAGCAGGTACGTGAAGCTACTTCGGCCCGGCGCGGGTTTCCTTTCCGCTTTGGTTTTGACCCGGATGAATTGGGCGATCTTGTTAGCAATATTAGCCGCACAGTTACCGAAGCAATCGGCGGATTGGGCGATCTCTATATCGAAGTGCCTGCCGGGGTGGACCTGGAAATTAAAAGCGTTTCCGGCAACTTGAAAGTGGAAAATATCAGAGGCTACTGCCGCATGGATACAACCCTGGGACACACCCAGCTTGAAAATTTGCGAGGGGGAGTACGTGTCAAAGGAGTAAGTGGCGACATTGAAGGCCGCGCGCTGGCGGGAGAGTTTGAAGCCAAACTAATGAGCGGTAGTGTGAAACTGGTACGCTGTGAACTGAGCGCTCTTGACATGTCTATTACCAGCGGTCGCGTGCTGCTGGATACCGTACTGGCCGGCCCGAATAGCGGTGATTACAAGATCAGAAGCACCAGCGCGCACGTCCAGTTTAACTTACCGGAAACATCTGATGCCACGATTGATTGCCGTACCCTGAGCGGGCGGCTAGAGGTTTATCCGGCTGACCGCCCCGCCGACGTTCGTAACCGGCCAGGGCAGACTCAGGCGCATATAGATTTGAATGGAGGCAGGCGACAGGTGAGTATCAATACTATCAGCGGTAATATCAGAGTAAATTTATATAATGAATCCGAAACGCGAAACGAACCTAATTTTGATGGTGAGTGGCCTGTTGCGCCGGCACGTCCTGCGCCTCCTCCCCCGCCTCCATCCCCGGCAGGTTTTGGCGCTGTCCCACCGGTGGTGCCTCCGGTAGGGTTCGGCGTTGTCCCACCGGTGGTGCCTCCGGTAGGATTCGGTGCTGTCCCTCCGGTACCGCCTGTTCCGCCGGTCGCAACTGAAAGTGCCTGGCAGTCGGAGTCCAGGCCGGAAACTACGAACTGGCCTACGGCAGAACCATCGGCGGAAGCGTCAGGCTGGCCCGCCGCTAATACCACCCCTCGCCAGGAAGTCGCTTCGGAGCAAGCCACCTCGGGTGAGAACGCCGGTCAGGATGCAGCGGCAACAGCAGCATCAGATGGCAGCGACCAGTCTCAGGTTGAACCTGATCGCAAATCCCGCCAATATGAGATCCTACAGGCGATTGAGCGCGGTGAGATAAGCGTTGAGGAAGGCCTGGCTCGCCTGGGCGAGCTCGAAGATTAGTTGTTTATTACACTGTTTTTACCACAAAACTGATTTCGGAGTGGCAGGTGCTTGGTCCTGCCGCTCCACTATGGCCACTATTTCAAACCATCACTTTTAGATAAATAATAAGACTTACAGGAGTGGACTAATGCTTACTGGTGACTTTGAAATGCTTAAAAATATGGCACATGGGCGTTTTGAGAAATTTCAAGAGGAAGTTAAAAAAGACCGCCAGGCAAAACAGGCCCGTAATGTACAGAAGAGTGGTAATCAAGCAAGGGAATTGCCTTCCTTGCGGCGCTCTACCATGCTGGCTGTCCTGAAAGCAGTATCGCGCGGAGAATTGAGCGCGGAAGAAGGACTGGTAAGGCTCAACGGTCTGGATGCTTAACGGCTTATTTTAGCGGTTAGTGAAGGAGCAGAGCATGTTTAAATGGCCCGGTCGGAAGATAAGGCCTGACTACGGGGTAGACGCGCCCGGTGTAGTGCTTGCTTTTTTGATAATTGGCATTGCAGGATTTCTGCTTGGTGGTTTATTTCGACTTTTACTGGCTGACTGGCAACCTGCCCTGGCGGGTATAGTTTTAGGCCTGGGTTTGTGGTGTACTTTCTGGGGTTTTGGTACGGCAGGCCTGATGCTTGGTAGCAGTAAGATTGGCAAAGTCTATGAGCGCGAACGCTTGCTGGACAGGCTATACTTGCGAGGCAGCGAAAGTGTACTTGATGTCGGCTGCGGGCGTGGCCTCTTGTTAACTGCTGCTGCCCGCCGCCTGCCCAATGGTAAAGCCACCGGGATTGACATCTGGCAGACCGGGGACCAATCCGGTAACTCTCCTGAAGCCACGATGACTAATGCCCTGGCAGAAGGAATACCTGACCGGATTGAAATTGTGGATGGGGATGCTCGTAAAATGCCTTTTGAGTCCGCCACTTTCGATGTGGTAGTTTCCAGCCTTACTTTACATAATATTTATAAAGAGATTGAGCGCCGTAGAGCTCTGGCCGAGATAGTACGCGTATTAAAACCGGGAGGACGCCTGGCTATCCTCGATATCCGGCATACCGCCGAATACGCTCTATTCCTGGAGCAGCTAGGTCTAAGTGAGATAAGGCGCTCGGGCCTGCGCTTTACAATTTACCCTCCGGTGCGTATCGTCACCGCCGTAAAAATATAGTAGTATAACGCCTGTTATTGTTCCTACCCCATTCAAGAGGACAAGAGGTATATGAGCGCTATTAGCCAGGAGCAGAAGGACGATTGCAGGCCTGAAACGGGCCGTAACCGCCCGGTAATTGATCGCAACCGCTGTGAAGGTAAAGAATCGTGTGTCGAGGTTTGCCCTTATAACGTTTTTGAAATCCGCAAGCTGGAAGGCGCTGAACGCCAGCAACTGTCACTGGTTGGTAAGATAAAACTCATGGCGCACGGCGGCAAACAGGCTTTTGCCGTCCGTGCCGAAGATTGCCATTCCTGTGGCCTGTGCGTCAAAGCCTGCCCCGAAAAGGCTATCAAGCTGGCGAAATATTAGTCCTGTTTCTCAGGATTGTCCATTGGTGTTTTAAGAAAGAAGGTAAGTAAGTTTTAGTAGTGCTTATCAGAAATATTCTATCACAGCTTTTCTAGAAGAATCGTCTGACCAAGACCGAAACTAAGATCACACCAACTGTCAGGGCCAGGGTTAGCCCGGCATGTAACCAGGGATAAGCACGACCTCGCTTTTTTTCGAGCCACTCCGCACCCTTTCGGGCAGCCCATACTACTGGAAAAGCGCCGGAAATAGCAACCAGGGGTGTAATGAGGACCAGCCGTTCGACCAGGGCCGGACCAAAGACACATACCAGCAGGGCATACAGTAGCGGCATGATCAGAGCCAGCCATAAGCGACTCTCGCGCAGGACAAAGGCCAGCAGTAGAGTTACCCCGAAGGCCATAACCAGTCCGGCATCGTTAGTAAGAGCCTGCTTGAAATAAAACCCGGCAGCATCTCCCGGCGCTTTACCGATAGATACCAGGCCAGGAATGAAAAATTGCAGGCTGAGAAGCCAGCCCGGCGCTGCCAGGGTCAGGCCCAGCAAAAAGGCCAATCCGCTATTCCATGCCAGCCTTACCCGGCTTCCCTCTTGTTTAAGTATAAACAAAGACAAGCCAAGGAGCAGCAGTAACAAAATTGAGCTGTAAGCGGCAGCCGTGGCCAGTCCTGCAAAAAAACCCGCCCAGCGATAATCCCAGAGCTTACCGGTATCACAGCCTTGCGCAATAAAGTAAAAACTCAGACTCAGGAGAAAAGCTGCCAGGAATTGCGGTTCGAGTCTTGGAATGCCCTGGTAGGCCAGCCAGCTTGTAGCCAGCAACAAGGCAGCCACTATCCCTGCTATCTCTGTACGCCAGAAGAGTCTTGCCCCGGCCCATACCGCTACTAAAGTCAACAGACCCAGCAGCAAATTTACATAGGTAACAGCCGTGGAGATATCTACCGGTTTTAGGCCTTCCGGCGAATTAATTTTCCCGGCACTCGCCTGCTGTACAAATTGCAATTCCGAAACGCCTGCCGCCAGGTAAAGATAGAGCGGTGGTTGGGTGAAAGACTTTGGTTGCCAATCGCTGGTATTAATTATAGCCTGGGCTGACTGGGCAAACTTGATTGCTTCGGGTTGATTTGCTACATCACCTGCCGTCCTGATAGCCTGGAAACGCAGGAAGCCGCCTACCAGCACCGCCAGCAGTAAAATCAGCAGAGGCCAGCCTTTCACCATGGCCTGCCGGAAAACCAGCACGCCGGGATGATAGGTCAGGTAAAGCCGCGCAGCTACCCCACATACCAGCAGTAGCAAAACTACCAGCAAAGCGTATACACCCGGCACCGGCAGGAAATAGTTACCTGTCAGGTAGATGATATAAGCCAGCAGCGCCAATAAGGCCAGCCCGGCATCAAGGTAGCGCAGCTTCAACTTGTCAGAGTTATTACCGGTTAGTCGCAATTTCATTTTGTGATGTTTACCGTGCCAAGCGTAATCGAACCCGCGCCGTCCGCGAGAGGTAGCGGGGTAAATTTTCCATCGTTCTGATAAAGGCCCATAACCAGATTATATTTGCCCGGTGGTAGATTTGCCGGGAGCGCCAGGTTGGGCGTGTCGGTCAGGAGTTCGCCGGGTTTCCATTGAGATGTCGGGAAGACTCCCATAAAAGGTTGCGTATCGCGGCTGGCGCTATTGGTATCAGGTTTGTCTTCCGGCTGAAGATGGATATAAACCACATAATCTTGCGGTAGCCTGTTCAACACCTGCCAGTAAACGCTCAGGCCAATAATCTCCCCGGCTTTGAAATGAGGCCAATCCTGCCCGCTTTTGATTTCACCCTTGGGTGGCAGGTAAAGCTCGTTTTGCTGCTTGACCGGCCCGGCGTTTACTCCTAGCAGCCGCAAATAGCTGCCGAATTCGGCCTGAAGAGGGTGTTGCAGCTTAAGAGTTTCCGGTGTTACGCCTGTTTTAACAATGGTAAAAGCCGGGCCCGGCATGTTAATCGCCTTCGTCTCGAACTCCTGCGCGATCAAAGAAGGCTGCAACAGTTCCGGATAGCTACCGCTGGAGTTCTCACCCGCCACCCGGTCGCGATTGATCGCCAGGTATTGAATACCGCGCTCCCGGTAATATTGCAGCGGAAAGTCATTTGCGCCGTTATCAATTGCCCTTGAAATAGTATTCGGGTAGTCACCCCATTGTTGCGGGCGCATCTCGACCAGTTTAAGTGGGCCGGGCCCGACATTCGTCTTTAGCCAGGCTTCGGCCCGGTCATAGCTGAAAGGTTGGGCATTAAAATTGTCGCCGTACAGGATGCCCGAAAGCGGCGCAGACATGACGGCATAAATAAAGAGGGCCGGAAGGGCAATACCTGCTGCCCTCTTTGCCGCAGAGTTCAAACGGATTTGTGGGAGGCGTTCAACCAGGCGGTCGAAAATCCAGATACTGAAGACTGCCGCCAGAAGCGCGAAATAGATTGTCAGGGGCAAGACGTTGCGCTGGTAAATCAGGCGGTAGCCGTTGATACTGAGCAGGTAGATCAACGGAAAGCTCAGAACCAGCAGGTCGGGCAACCTGCGCCGCAAAAAGAGCAGAATTACCCCGGCTATTCCCAGAACAAAGAGCATCAAACTATCCTGCCAGATGGTTTGCAGGTTGCCGAGCCAGGGAGTATCTGTGGCATATTCTACGGTCGAGAGGCGATACTTGGTAATATTTGTGCCGAAAGCATCGCTATAGCCTTTAATGCGGGCGAAAATATAGGGTGTAGTAACCAGGAAAGTCAGGCCGGTCGCCAGCAGCGTGATGAGCAATTCCGGCGTAAAGTAGCGCCGGCCCACCCACGGTAGGGGTGCTGTTCCAGCCGGAACAGTTTTGATCTGGCGCAGCAGGTGCGCCAGCAGAGGCAGGGCTATCACGGTTACGCCGTTCCACTTGGTGGCGGAAGCCAGGCCTGCCACTATTCCGGCGATTATATAATCGCGCCTGCGCCCTTTTTCTACAATATTCCAGGCAGGCCAGAGCGCCGCCAGCGCCAGGGTTGCAGTCGGCATATCTACCGCAACATAATGTGAGTGTTCGGTTGCCAGCGCCGAGAAAGTCACAAAACCTGCCGCCAGCACTCCAACCCTGCGGTCTTTCCAGAGTTTGACGGAAGCGATATAGGCCAGCGGAATGGCGGCGGTCCCCACCAGTGCCGTGAAGGTCCGTTCCCACAGGTACATTTGCGGGGCGGTAGTGATGGCGAATGTTTTATCGGGTAGATCGTTAACTGAAGTGTAAAGCCCGGTAAAGCTCCCCCAAATGAAGTGACTTATCCCTACAATTGCTTCCAGGTATAGGTAAAACGAGGGATAGTAATACATCTGGGGATCAAAGTTGCCCGTCTTGAGGATACGCGTGCCAACGTCTACGATCAGGTTTTCATCTGAGGGAATGATATAGGGCAAGCCGTTGCGCTGTCCCCAAACACGAAGCCAGAAGCCTAGCAGGGTAAGCGCTACTACTACAACTGTGAAAGGGGAAATGCTCGACAGCCTTTTCCGTTCTGCAATAGTTCCTTGCTGCGAGCGTCTTTCTGCCACAAAACTGGCAACCGCGCTTATAATGGTCGCCAGCAACAGCAACCAGACTCCTGCCGGGCCCACCAGCCATAACTTGCCGCGCAACAGTTGCACAGCTAGCGCCAGTATAAACAGCCCTGCAAATAAGGCAGTCAGCCAGCGCAATCCGTTCTTAAGGTTATTAACCGGTTGCTCAGAAGCTTCAGGTTCTAAAGGTATGGTTTTTTCTGCTAAGTCTTGCTTCATCCTCAATGGGGTCTAGTCGTTAAAATCAGCTATAGCGGAGTCAGGCTGTAACCGCCTCTCCGATTAACTTCAATATTTCCTCGGTCTCCGGTGGGTAGGTTCTGGACGATTCCAGCAATACTTTGCGGGTAGTTTCAACCCAGGTCCTCTCTTTGATGCCGTCAGTCAGGCCTACGCCTACAATCCAGCGATATCTGGCAGAGCCAATACCATAATAGTCGCAAACCGTGGAATGTAACCAATCACCTTCTTCGATTACCCATTCGGCCAGAGCGCCCAGCAATGGCCCATCCGTTTTTGCCGGGTAAAGGCTGGCAGCCAGCAACAGAATAGCCAGGGCGTAAAAAGGGCGCATATCGCGGTCCTCAAGATTTAGGACGCGCCAGCTTAAAAGCTGCAACCCGACCTCAACCGCTTCCGGTCCCAGCACCAGCAGGCTGGCAACTAACTGGGCAAGGGTGCTGTCTGCACCCGTATCAAAATTTCCGGTCTCACTATCCCAGTAAGTCCTGACCAGCACCGCGCAACAGAAAGCCCGCATCAGGTGTCCATCCGGTCCGGTTAGGCCCGGCTTCCATTCGGGATTTTCAGGTTCACTCCACCGGTCCAGTTGAATTACTTCCCAGGGAACGGTTCCAGGGCCAGGAAAGATCAGTTGATCTCGGATAATTTTAAGCGCCTGAAAATGTTCTTCGGCTCTGTCGCCGTAATCTGCCATTGCTATTTCTCGCAAAAGCCGGTCATCTACGCGAGGTTGTAGCCAGAGTAACAGGGCATCAGCGGAAGGGGCGAAATTTGCCAGCAACCTTGCCAGGTTTTCATCCGTCCTCTCCATAACGGCTTTCCTTTTCTTGCTATCCTATAAAATAACAGCGAGCAGGTTTATAAGCCTGCCCGGAAAGATAACTTCACATATTTACCGGACAGCCCCGGTATTATAACCTATTCGGACAGTTCCTTCTACAGGTTTACTCCTCCGGTTCAAGCTCCTGCAATATGGCCGTTTCGCTGGACTGATTAAGCCGGACTAATGCTCCTTCGGTGGCTTGCAGGGCCTTTTTGAGGCTTTCGAGATAAGTCTGGCCCATTGCGGAAACAGTCTTTATATCATGGCGACCGCTCTGAGCTATATCAATCAGGGTTTCCAGGTTCATCACTGCTACATTCGCCTCGTTCAGTGGAGCGCGCAATTCGTTTGTGACGGTGGTAATGGTGGCTCTTATGGCGTCATACCTTCCTTGCTGGCGTTCGTATTTGAAGAGTTCATCCTGCACTTCCGCTACCCGGTCAAGCGCTTCCAGCATTCTATCCTGGGCCGCTTTCATGCGCAGCAAGGTTCGAATGGTTACTTTGAGTTCTTCTTTCGCCACAGGTTTAGTCAGGAAAGCATCAACGCCGCTATTGAGGCTGTCTATTTTAACCTGGTGTTGCCCGGCAGCCGTAAGCATTATTATCGGCACATAGATCATTCCCTGGCGTTTTCGGACCTCGCGAGTTAATTCCTTACCATCCATACCCGGCATCATAAAATCAATACACAGGACATCCGGCGCGAAATCCTCCAGCAAGTTTAGAGCTTCCTGGCCATTTTTAGCTTCCTGCACTAAAAAACCTTCTCTCCGCAGGGTAAAGGAGATAATAGTTAGAATATCGGGGTCATCGTCTACCACTAAAATACGAGCCTGTTTTTCGGTGTTAGCGGGCGAATTTAGAGGTGCGGAAGTTTTTTTTCGTTCTGTCCTGGGTTGGCTGGAACCGGTAAATGCCAGGTTTTCTTCAGATGTCATACGGTGGTATCCTGCAAAGTAGTGTAGGGTTGGGATTCAAGCCGTAAAGTCCTTATGCGGTGGTGCTTCATTTAACCATTTCTGGATTAAAATAGTTGTTTTCAATTATAACATAATATGTTACCAGTCATGAACCTTCCTGTTAGTCATGTAAAATTAGCCTGACTATCTCTGCTGATCCTGATAAATTAAATATGCGCAGTTCACACTGTAAGTGGACTGCGCATATTGTCGTTCTTTTGACTTAGAAAGAGTAACAGTTAAGCATCCGTGTACCTTTCAGGCTTTAGTGTTTATTTTTCACCCAACAGATGCAGGGCTGTTTTTTCGAGAATATCGGTAGCTGTTACAATCTGGTCGAGCTCTACCTTTTCATCGGTAGTATGCGCGTCACTTAAAAGACCCGGCCCAAAGACTACCGCCTGCTGATTTTCGGTCAGAACTGCCAGCATTGCGGCATCGGTATAGGCCAGGAAACCCAGATGTTCAGCTTCCTGACCGGTCACATCCTGGTAAGCCTGGTCGAAAGCGGCCAATAAGGGCGAACCTTCCTGGCACTCTACCGGCGGACGGTCGGCGGACTGGTGGCGCACTACAAATTCCACTCCGTATTTAGTAGCGACCGAGCGGCAGACATCCTCAATCAAGCTGCGCACATCGTTCCCCTTGAAAGGCGGCGGCACTCTCATATCAATTTCGCAGCGGCAGACTTCCGAGACGATATTGGTTTTGACGCCCCCCGCCAAGCGCGAAACTATCAAGGTGGGCATGCCTAGGAGCGGGTGAGGTGCGGGCATGGACTGGCCCATCTTTTCGGCGGCATCGTACCAGCCCAGGATGGCTTCGGCCATGGCTCGGTTGGCATCAATGCCAATCTGGGGATTTGCGGCATGGGCCCCTTTACCCAGGAAAGTCACTTCAAACCAGTAAGCTCCTTTCTGGGCGGTGTTCAGTTTACAGCCGGTTGGCTCCATGGTTAGAAGATAGGCATTGGAAGGAACCGCCTGCTCTTTGCCGAGGGCGTGAGAGCCTTTCATATAGGCTTCTTCTTCATCAACGGTGCACGCTAAAATCAGATCACCGCTTAACTTTACGCCGCTTTCCTTGATGCGGGCTAGCGCTACCATGGCTGCGGCAGCACCGCTCTTCATATCGCACGAGCCGCGCCCGTAAAGCAGATTGCCCTCAATCTGCCCGCCGAAAGGATCATGCTTCCACTTGTTGTGATCACCGATTGGCACAGTATCCAGGTGAGCGATCAGAACCAGCGGCGGGCCTCCTGCTCCCCGCACCCGGCCCAGCACATTAGCCCTGGCTCCTTCGACTGGCCTTACTTCGGTTTCAATGTCGTGGTCACGCAACCACTCGGCGATATACTGGCCTACTGCCACTTCATCACCTGTCGGGTTCTCGCTGGGAATACGGACCAGGGCCTGGGTTAACTCTATAGCTGCCTCACGGCTAAAAACCTCGCTGCTTGTACTGTTCACAGTTGGACTCCCCTAAAAACTGTAGATAGTAACTCCATTTTGCTGGTAAATTACTTTCATGAACTGGCCGAACTTTGCCAGGGCTTCCGGCGAATAGGCTTTTGGTTGGCTGGCTCTGCCCGAGCTAGCGCCGGTTTCGATGCTACCAACGTAAACATACTTTACTCCGGCGGCTTTTAGCAAATCCTGAGCCTTCTGAACGTCGGTAGTGCTGTAAAGGAAGTCTATCAGTTGCAGGCGGCAGTAGGGTTCATTTTTTTGCAGGCTAGCGCCATTCTGAGGCGGCCGCAAACCATACTTTGCCAGCGTTTGGCCGCAATCAAAAGTATCTGTGCGGGCATTCGCTTTACCTGCTCGCCACTGGTCTTCATGGCCTATCCAGCCGAGCAGAGTAGGCATCGCGGTAAAGGTGCTGATGCGAGAATAATCTACCCAATCCGGTCCGCTGGCTTCCAGAATAGTACCCGAAAATTTCGGATTGGCCTTAATCTGGCTTTTAAGCCATTGAATAGCCTGGTAATCCTGGGGCATTCCGCCTCCGGTCAAGCCACCATCGCGCATCCAGGCTTCCCCATCCAGCCCGACTCGCTTGGCATAATGGACTGTTTTCTCATACGGCCCAAAGATCGGGTAAACCATACCACCCAGGAACAGCAAACTTAAACCCAGGAGCCACAACCAGCGCCACCAGGGGCGTTTTGGCCGGGCTAACTGGTACTCTTCGGCTTCCTCCGCTTCTAGATCATCCAGTTCCGTATCGTCAAAGACGTAAAACTGGCTTTCCTGGGGAGTGTTTCCGGCAGGGACATAACCGGGTGGTTCGGAAGAGCGCAGCCCGGTGCTAAAAGCCCAGTTACCGCTCAACAAACCGCCTCCTGCCAGACCGCCCGCCGGGCTCAAACGTAATGATACCTGGGGTTGGGTTTGGGGCTTTGTTGAACCTGGTCGATAGCTTTTCTGTAGGGTTGTGGCAGTTTCTTCCACGCTTTCCTGGCCGGTTTCATCGAAAGGCGCCTGTTTCCAGGCCCAGGCTACAAAACGCCAGACCGCATAAGCAGCAGCCAGCCCGAACATTACCCATGACTGGTAATAAAACTTGAAAAGGGTATTCAGCCGCGCATTAAAGACATCTCGGATAATTATCAGCTCAGTTCCAAAATTAATCACTACCGGCAGGAAAGCCAGCAACAAGGCAAAGCGGTCTGCCAGTTTTAAATTGAAGCTGGAAGCGCTTGCCGTTAAACTGGCAGATTCTTCCACCTCACTATCAGGCTTGTCGCCTGTTTCCGCCTGTTGCGCGTAAGCTTCTAGCGGTTCAGGGCGAGTTTCAAACCATAAGAGCAAGCCCAGGCCTGTCCCGGCAATAATGAGAGGTCCGTACAGCTCGAAGTGCAGCACCCAACCGCCCATGATCATGAGCGAAGCAACGGCCCCGGTAACTAACAGCAGTTCGTTGCGAGGACGATCCTCGCGATACTTTTCCAGCAGGTCCAGGGTTAGCAGAACCACCCCGATAGCCAGTAATGGGATCGCGAGCAGGCCCAGGCCAATCGTTAATACAGGATTGGTATGCAGCAGGAAGAAAAGGATTTCGCTGACTAGCACCAGCAGAACTCCGGCGATTGCCAGGTTGTATCCCCAGGAAGGAAGTGCCGATTTTTCAGGCTCATGGTAGTCCGGGTCGTCCAGGTAAGCATAAGGTTGCTTCAAGTAAGGCCAGAGCTTCAGTAGTAGCAGGGAGACCAGCGGGAAAATAAAGATGCCAAAGACCAGTAAGTAGCCCAACAGCGGAGTACGATCCCAGGCCACAAAACTGATAATCCGGGCCAGTGAGCCTACAACTGGAATGCTGGCGATTGGTTCCGGGACTACAAAATCACCTACCAGCGAGACGAAAGTGAGGTGGAAAGGCAGGTAGAGCGCCAGTGATACCCCTGCAAGAGCCACACTATAACCTGCCCAGCGCCAGTAAGGGCCAAAAGTGCGGCTTGCAAGCGGGCCCAAGCCCCGTACAGCTCCTTCTTGCCGGGAATGCAGGCGCGTGCGCAGGAAGGCCGCCAGGACAAAGAGTATCAGGTAGGTCGGGTAATCCCAGGTATTGAGGAAATAGAGGCCGCCGATTACTACCGCTGCGATTCCAAAAAATAGCCAGCCATCACCTCGCCGCAGGTTAAGTGTTTCGGCTCTGGCTGGGGTCAGGAGCATGTTGAAGGCCAGGGCAATTGCCAGCAGAGTGGTAGGCAGAGTCATGACGTGCGGGTGCATATCAGCTATCAGGAAGCTGAACATGGGAAACTCATTGATGGTTTCGCTCCAGTGAAAGGTGATAAAACCATTAGAATTATCCGGCATGTAGTCATAAATCACCCGGGAAGGAGTCCACCAGCTAAAGACAAAATTGCTGATGCCTGTTTCACCTTTGTCCGGGCGCGGAAAGAAGATCTGGCGTACCGGGTCAAGATTGCCCAGGATACAGACCATTACCAGGCCAAGCAGACCCACCAGGGCGGCTACCTTAACCGCTTTCGGCGATATACTTACACCACGCCGGGCCACCGCTACTAAATTGTAGACAATGCCGAAGCAGGCCAATCCGGTCATGGCGAAAATCAGCGGTATAGTCAGGTTGAAGGCAATGTTGGGAGCTATACCGGTCATTTTTACCAGCATGGCCATCATAAAATGGCTGAAGTAATAATAGTTTATCGGGTAGCCGCTCATCCAGGGGTCAGCGGGTGGCATCTTGTCAAAGGTAGAAAGGGAGTTCAGAAAAGCGTAATCGCCAAACTTCTCGTAATCCCTGATTTCAGGATAGTACGAGCGCATATTCAGCAGGTAGGCGTAAGCCAGGATAAAGACTATTTCTACCAGGACAATCAGCCAGGCGTGCGTGGCGACAAAATTGAATATTTCGCGCCGCAGCTTGCCGCCCTGCCGGAGCAAAAGCCAGCAATCCAGCACAATGAAAAGCAGCCCGAAAACAACCCAGCATAGGGCCGGGTTAAAGGGTAGCCCAAGCATTGAGAGCAGCCAGACGGCATAAGCCGTAATCAGCAGGCCAAGTGGTTTGCCCAGGGTGTAGCCGCGTTCCGGCAAAAAGCGGAAAACGCTAAAAGCCAGCGGCAAAGCCGCCAGCCCGATTAGTTCAACTAACAGTAACCAGAGTATCGCCTCACCCATAATTTACTTACTCGCTAACTCCCTTATCTTCTGATTGGCGCGTTGTGTCCAGAAGTCATCCTTTTTCTGGCTATTGGCTATGGTTTGCTGGTAAGCCTGGATAGCGGCTGCCTTATTGCCCTGCGCCTCGTAAATTTCACCTTTGTGATAATAGGCTTCGTTAAAGTACTTATCGCGTTTGGTAGCTTCATCAAACTGTTTAAGAGCCTCGTCAAAGAAACTACCTTCCTGGAGGGCAATGCCATACTTATTGAAGGCCGCAGGCATTTCCTCGGGAGGAGCCGGAATCTCAGTGGCTTTTTTATACATGGCCAGCGCTTTGGTTGAGTCGCCAGAGTCCCGGTAAATATCTCCCAGCACGTGGTAAGGGTTAACCCGGTTTGGTTGCAGTTTAACCACTGTTTCAAGTTCGGCTGCCGCTTTATCGTACTGTTTTTTGCTGTAGTAGTAGGTGCCCAGGTTATAGTGAGCCTGAGCGCTGTCAGGATTGGCTTTTACGGATGCCTGCAAACGGGCTTCCTTCGGGTCGCTTACAGTAATCGCGCCTACTGATGAAAGATCGCCGCTGATTACGCCGGACTCGCCTTTGCCGGTCAGCTCATAAACCACCACACCCGGATTCTGGTAAGCTACTTTCAGCAGGCCCAGTTGTGCCATCTGCTGGAACTTGGCAAAGCCCTCCTCGCTCATCCAGGGTTCGTAATTGCCGGGATTGGGGCAACCTGCCTCTACCTGGGCATCTCGCTCAATCGCTCCGACGTGAATGTAAGTCACGTGGTAGTGTTTAAGCAGGTCCAGGGCCTCCTGAATGGAAGGTGTATTGTAAATCTTGCGCACATCGCCCTGGTAGCCGCCGCAATCGGTGCGGTTACTGACCATTTCAGGCCAGCGCTGCTGCCGTTCGTGATGATCCCATCCCACTACGGTTGGTAGACCGGTATTAATCGGAATCCAGCTTCCACCGCCCCGGTAAGGCCAGATGCTCGCTTCCAGCACCACCGGAGTACCCTTGATCTTGTCGTAGAATTCAAACAAAGACTGGGCATCGAACTTCAAATCGAAGGCCAGACCACCCGGCATATTAGGCACACCGCCTGCTGGGAGCATATTCTTGAAGTAGGCTCGGCCATCCAGTGTCGGCGCGGGAATAGGATCGCTGCTGCGTTCGGTAACTCGGGCCGGAATAGCCTGGATAGGATAGAGCAACCCGAAAAAGACCAGCAGGCCCAGTATTCCTATCCAGACAAAGCGCCGTACTATGCCCGTCTTGCGCCGCCGTCCTTCCATCCAGGCGTTCCAGCCCGGCATTATCCAGCGTATCCAGAGCACATAAGTACCGGCGGCTGCCGCCAGGGCCAGTAAGGCCCAGACCTGGTACTGGAGTTTAAAGATAGTGTTCATGCGGGTGTACTCGCCGCCCATATCATCTCTGAGGTAGATAACCTCGGTGGCGGCGGTTACGCCAAAAGCAGCCATCAGCATCAGCCGCAAGAACATGCCGCTCTCTTCGTGCCCTTCGGCAGATTGTTCCGTGTGACGGCGATCAAAAGAACGGCCAACCGTCAGGACCAGACAACCCACGATATAGACCAGGGAGAGCAGGAAAACCAGCCAGTTATTCGGCGCTACGATACCCGTTACCAGACAGAAGATGGCGAAAGCGCTAAACCCTACTATCCACGTCCGGGCATAACGATTGTAATTGCGAGGACTCGGAGCCGAAGTGAAATTATTGCCTCCACTGCCGAAGCCGTTTCCTGACCCGCCATCTGCGCCCGCTACTGACAGCGCCAGTTCAGGCCGCCTGATTTTAAGCAAGGGCAGGTTCCAGCGGCGCTTCAGGAAATTTAAACCATCGCTCCGGATAGTCTGCTGTTGTGATACGGGGCGTTGTTCTTCCTCGGGATATTCGTCCCACTCTTCTTCCTCGTACTCCTCATAATCACCCTCATCGTAATCAGGCTGAGGGGTGGAAGGGCCGGAACGCCACCAATCGTAGAAATTCCAGACGAAGTAGGTGGTAATCAGGAAAAGAGGCAACAGGAAGATTACCAGGAAGTATTTAAACTCGGTGCGCCCGCTGATAGTCGTAACATCCTGGTAGGAATAAGTCGGTAGATTGTCCGGTAAAATGCCGATTTCGGTGTAGAACGACTGGAAGTTACCGAAGAAGTTCCAGTAAAGCGCTATCCCACCAACCAGCGTAATGACCAGTATTAAACCGGTTAAAACCACATCCACCGCCAGGGAAGGCAGATTAAAGCGCGGGTGTTCCTCAATCGTTTTTTCTTCGAACTGCTCTTCTGCTGGCGCTTCAGCCTCATCATTTTCGTTAAGCGAGGCCTGAACTGTAACGGTTTTGGCCGGAGTGGAGAAGTACCGGCGGAAGAGCGCCAGGAAAAAGCCGCAACCCAGCAGGAGTAAGTAGGTCGGCAAATCCCAGCTATTGGTTGCTCCCAGGAACCCGATCAAAATCATCATCAGGATCGGGGTTACCAGGGTGCGATCAAAAATCTGCCAGATCCGCCCAATGGTCATCTGAAAGAAGTCGCGCCTGCCATCCGGGGTCAGTTCAACGTGCCGGGACCAGTTGGTAGAGAGCAGGTTGAAAGCCAGGCTCATGGTAACCAGGGTGAAAGACAACGCAATCAGGTGGGCATGCAGGTCGGAATAGATGAAGCTGAAAGCCGGGAACTCGTTAATCGTTCCCGGAATCACCCGGCTACTGCGGAAATAGTCAAACTTTTTGAGCGGTTCGATTTGATCGGGATAGAGATGGATGGCGTTCGCCAGGTTTACCATTGGCTTGAGGCGCTGCAATAGCTGTAGCAGCCCATCCATATTACCGATGAAAGCAAAGATCACCACGCCAAAAAGCCCGGTAATAACCGGTCCTCTAAGGCTGGCCGTATTTATGGTTTGATCCAGGCTGGAGCGGTGGCGCTTGTACCGGGTGGTCAGGTTAAAGACCAGGCTAAAGGCGGCGGTACAGGTAAAGGCGTACATAGCCGGGATAATCAGGTTGAAACCGATGTAGGGATTAATACCGGTCAGCTTAAGCCAGGTAGAGACAAGGTACTGCCCGTAGAAATAGTAATTGATATAGCCATCTTCAAACCAGGGATCATAGGGCGGGAAGTAGGCGCTTCTCATGATGCCCTGTAGATGGGTCATCTCCATGGGCTTCTCTCCGCCGAAGTAAGGATGCCACAGGTCGGGATTGCCCAGGCGGAAGAGGGTCCAGGCTACCAGCACGCCCAGGAAAACGGCCTCTTCTATCAAAATCAGGCGACGATGCGCGCGTAGCCAACCGTTTAATTCCTCGCGATTATGCCACCACAGCCAGGCGGAGAAGAGCGCAGTCAGGCCTAAAGCCAGCCACGCCGTCCAGGCGGTATTCATGAAAAGGCGCGTCCATACCAGCAACCAGATAACCAGGGCAATAATTACCGCCCCGATTGGCTTCGCCAGGATATAGCCCCGGTCGGGCAGGCGACGGCAAACGCGCCAGGCAATCGGAAGCGCTACCAGGCCAAGCACCTGCATCAACACTACCCATAGCAGGAAAGCCAACCACTGATTATCGTTGGCAAGCTGGTTCCAGCCCATATCGTCAATTACGGGCAAGCGATCAACCGGCTTATCGAGCAAGAGTGTCTTGCCGTTCTGGCGTACCTGCCCGGCGGTAGCAGAGTCCAGTACCCCGTCTCCCTGCCCGGCTTTGCGGACCGGCAGTTCATTCGCCGAAGGATGGCGCGTAGGAATGGCAGGCGCTTTAGCCGCTTCAGAGAAAAGCCCGCGAATTTCATCATCGGTCAGCGGATTAGTCTTCTGGAAAATGAAGACTTTGGGATGATCGTAGACCGTAAAGCTTTCGTCAGCCGAGTCGTCATTTATCGGGATGTTGAGTAACGGGATAGTTGGATAGTCTGTAAAAGTGCCAACGTTAGTATAGCCGAGCTTACCGCTGAAAAGCAGTTCGTAGAAGCGTATCTGGATAGGGTAGCGCCAGGGCAACTTGGGCATCGTGGCATAAAGCCGGTTACTGGCAATGGTGATATAGTCGGTCTTGCGAAGCTGGTTAACGAAATACTCTATGTTGTCTTCATTAGTGCGGTCCGGGTACATATCCATCTGTACAGGCTGGCAATAGCCGCTCTGGGACAGCACATCCGGGTCGCACCAGCCATGCTGGGCGGCCGAGTCGCCGTTCAAACGGGTAGGTAAGCCCTCATCCCAGACCTCCGTAGAAATAGACTTGCCCTGCGGGATGTTTTTATCCATCCACAGGGTAGCCTGGTTCATGGTATGTTCGTGGCTGTAAATCTGGCTAAAGGAGAGCGCCCATACCGCCGCCCAGCCAAAGGCCAGGAGAGCAATAGCGGTCATTACACCGGTACGCAAGCGGTACCTGAAAAGGGGGCGGTTCTCGACTACAACCGGTTGGGACTGAACAAGCTCGCCTTCTTCCCCACTAATTTCTTCCAGTTCGGAAGCATGGCGGGCGGCGGGACGCGCCGTAGCAACACTCACTACCAGCCGGGCGCCTAAGATTAGTAGCACCGGCAGGACCGGCAACATATAGCGGTTAAATTTGGCTTCGGCGCTGAAAGTCACCAGACTGTAAAGGATAACAAAACTCAGCAGAATCCATTCGACTTTCAGGCGCAAGCGAACAGCCTGCCACAGGCTAAAAGCTAACCCGGCCAGAGCTAGTACCCCCAGCGGAATGCCCACGCCCCATTGCAGCAGGTTTCCAATCTGGTAGAGATAGGGAATAGTGCCTACGTACTGGCGGGTATAGGGGAAAGAGTCTACGCCGCGTGACATTCCGGCTTCTTCAATAATCCGGCTGCTGAAGTTGGCAAAATCTATAAAGGCGTAGGGCATCGCTACGAACCAGACCACCAGGGCTACCAGTCCGGCTACTACCAGATTGAGCAGGGTTCCTTTTAGCAGTCTAGGGCCGAGCGCCACATTGTTTTCGCCATAGCGAGTTGTTTCGCTACCCGGCAGAGCCAGCATATTGGGCCGTCCGGCTCTCTCGCCGCTCTCTTTTGCGCTGCCATACAGGCCGTAGAGCAGGGCCGCCAATATGGCTGAAAGAACCACCGGGGCGGCGCTAATCTTGACCGATAAAGCCAGCCCAATCGCTGTTCCCATACCGATGGCAGTCAAAAGGCGGCCTGAACGCATCATGCGTACGGCCATATAAAGCGAAAGAGTTATAAAGAAGGTCAGCGTAACATCAAAAGCGGCAAAATGTGCCAGTTGGATATCCAGCACGGACACCGCCAGAAAAGCGGCAGCAATCAGTCCGATAGTATCCCCGCGCAACCGGCCCATCGCCGGAGTGAAAAGCAGGCGCGCCAGCAGGAAAGTTAGCAGCAGCGTGCCCATGCTCCATATGCCAGAAAGGAAGCGACCTACCAGGATGAGGTGATCAAAATCATCCCAGTTCTGGCCGGTAACCGCTCCCATTACAAAGCCGCCGAACTTTATCAGGTACTTAGGGAAATCACCGTAGGCAAAGAAGTGCGAATTAAGCGGGCTGAAATTGGCGTTCCAGAAATTAATAGCCCCGGCAGGCACAGGCTGGTCGGGCGCCACCACATTCGAAGGCAGGCTAAAACTCTGACCCTGCCCTTTGGCCTTATAGTAAGCATCGGTCTCTTCCTGGGTAGCAGGCCGGAGATTGGTTTTATCGTTGGGGATAAAGAAGCCTAAACCGCCGTACGGAAAACCGACCGCTTTACGCGGACTATTAGCAGCGCCGGTAGTGGGGATAGTATTAAGCGGTTGAGTATAAATGATAATAGCGCGTTCATCAGGATGAAAAGCCTGGCCCTGGTCCCATTTGAGAGCCTGAAAACGAAAAGCGGCTCCTACGAGCAAAATAAGGGCAAGTGTACCCCAGACTATCACTTGCTGGCGATTTTTAGTTAAGAAAGCTGTCATCAATAATTATTAAGAGAATAATTGCTATACTATCCCGGCGTGCATTTAGAGAAGCGCCTGGGCTACAAAAAAAGGAGAGGGCCAAAATAGAAGATCAAGACCATCCTATTAACATAACGCCACCCGGCAGGGAAAAGTTTGTTTGTTTGCAGCAAATTTGCTACATCAAGACTTAATTTTAGACTATCCCTTTAGTAATAGCAAGCTATGCCATCCAGCCCAAAAGTACGTAACCTTGCTCTTGCGGGTACTGTTTTTCACCTGATAATAAAATTACCTTGAGGGATGGGAGGGGATTTAAACAAGGATGTTGAAAAAATTAGAATCCAGGATTTTATAAACGGTACTGTACAAAAGTTAGAAGAAGGACGGTAACACCAGAAACATCATAAGGCTGGCAATGGTATGGGCGATTACTGCGCCGGTCAATGAGCCTGTCTTGTAAACCGCTCGTCCCAACCACAAACCTGATAGCAACCAGTAAACTAATCCTGGTAGCGGGTAAGTTCCGGCCTCAGCAGCTGCTGTCAGAAGGGCGCTAAAAAGGATAACCTTACGTCCCCAGCACTCCGCCAGAGCTCCTTGTACAAGGCCACGCAGCACCAGTTCAGCATTAAGACTGTTCAGAAGTAATCCTACCACAGCCGGGGCAAAGCTTACCAGGTTTTTACTATCAGCCAGAAAAGCAGGCCGGATTAAAAAGTAACCGCCTGCTCCCAGTACCAGACCGCTGGCGGCGATCAGGGTTTGCTGAAAAAAGTAGCCACGCCGGAAACCGAGTTTGTCGAGCGACAGTCCTGTGTGTGAAATAATCATGAGTGTAGCCAGCAGCCCAATCAGTGGTGCAACAGGGTACCAGGGGGTAGATAGAATACTGCTGAGAGGTAAAGCCAGGATGAGCATATGATAGACCGGCACGGCAGTTAAGGCCAGCAACACCGGGCGTTCTCTCTCACTACTGAGAGCGGCCTGTAAAGTCAGACCCAGTAACAACAACAGGTGAAGCGTCAGACCCAGTTCCAGCTTAATGGAAACGCTGTAGATACCTGCCAGGGTAAGCAATCCGAGGTAGATTAAGGCGCTGATTCTGGGGAATTGCAGCAAAGAAGTCAACGAAAAACCGGCTTCGCTGTAGGGTAATGCATTTGAGGGAGTGGTGGAATGAACAGGCTCTAAACCGGGAGCTTCCTGCTCTACTTCCTTTAGCTCCAGAATTTCGGCAGGCCTCGCTCGTGGCATGAAAGTTACACCCAGTTCTTCCAACCTTAACAAAACGCCGCCCAGGCGAAGCTGATCTCCGCTATGCAGGGCGACAGGGTAGAAAGGTTTTACAGGCTGCGAGTTCAGCGAAGTGCCATTTTCGCTACCCAGATCCCGCATCAGCAGGTCGTTATCGCGCCAGATGATTTCCAGGTGATGTCGCGAGACAGTTTTATCCGCCACAATTATATCGTTGGTAAGCTGTCTACCAACTAACAGCGAAGGCTTGTCGGGAAGTAGTAGATATTCCTGAGGTGTTTTTGCACCAGGGATTAATCGAGGTGTTTGAACAACTAAGAGCCTCATCGCTTTTTCCATTTTCAATACCACATACTGCTATCGGGAAATGACGCTGTACAGACAGTACTATGATATGGCATCGCCATTAAAAGAGGCTTAATTGTTGCACATGTTTAATTAAAAAGAATTAATGAAGAGGGTTTGTATTACTACTATCTAAGCTGAGTTAAACGAGCGATATTTTGCTCGCAGGCTTGTATAAGCAGTCTAACAGGTACACCTTCAACCAACTCATCCGGTGAATGCTGTTTAAGGGCTACCAGGGCCTGCCTGTACTCGCGCAGGGCTTCTTTAGGGTAGCCGTTGGTGCGATAAATATCAGCCAGCCGAATATAGGCAACCACCGCCCGGGGATTAATATAAATAGTATGCTTGAATTCCTGGATGGCTTCATCCAGGTGTCCTTCCTTATGATTTATCATGGCGAGCATTAGATGAGCAGGTTCGGCCAGGCGGTCCAGGCTGATTGCTTTCCGGCAAAGTTCCGCTGCCGTTGAGTATTCGCTCATCTTCAGCTTAAGGTCAGCCAGAGCGCAAAGCGCCTCCACTTCCTCAGGTGCCTTTGACAGGGCTTTTTCTAAATAGCTTGAAGCCTTTTCAAAGCGGTATTCTGCTACCAGCTTTTGACCTTGCGCTAATAGCTCTTGCCAGTTCATATTATCTAACTGGTCACTAAGCCCTTTTTCATCTCCGGCCATTCCTGCTTCCCCTGACCTGGATTTTTGTAACTTGCCTGTGAGGCCAGAACGACTACGCGGATTGACCGGCCAGAGGTTGCTGGTGGTGGGTTGCTGGGGATTGCCCGGCCACTGCAACGGTTTAACGGCGTCGCGTTCCCGTAACTTGGTAGTGGGGTGATGTTTGCCCAGATTGTTGGTAGTTCTGGGACGGCTAGACCGCAACTTATCCAGTTCCCCGGCAAAAGGTTTTTGATAGTAGAAGGTTTCAGGCATATTGATAAGCTTAAACCTGTCTGAAACCTGCCAGAGCGTTTCGCTGTAACCGATAAAGAAATAGCCGCCTTCGTTGATGGTTTTATAAATATTCTCAACCACTTTGCGGGTAATTTCTGGTGAAAAGTAGATTGTGACGTTTTCGCACAGCACCAGGTCAAAATTGTTCAATTTATCAGCCGGATAGACCGAGGTTGCCAGGTTAAAGAAAAAGAAATCTACCATTTGCCTGATTTCCGGCACCAGTTCATTGGTAGCGCGCTGGCGCGGACGCGGTAACGGTGAAAAACCGGGCCGGTAGATTTCGTTAGGATCAAGCGGGGCGGTTAGCACCGCATCCGAAGTGAGCGGCCGGAAATAATGTCTAATTTGATCAGGGTTAAGACCGCGCATTTCTTCGTTACGGTAGCGTCCGTGTTGAGCAATGCGCAGGGCACGGTCACTGATATCGCTGCCCACCACCTCAATTTGCCAGGCGGAAGGAATTTGCCCGGCTTTTTGCAGCGCCTCAAGCGTGGCGATTGCCAGGGAATAAGGTTCCTGGCCGGTCGAACAGCCAGCACTCCAGAAGCGCAATTTTTTAGTGGCTATTTTGCGCTGAATTAAATCGGGTAGAACCGTTTCGCTAAGCACGCGGAAATGTTCGCGGTTGCGGAAGAAAGCGGTTTCATTGATAACCAGGCTTTCCACCAAACGGCGCAATTCCCGGCTCATACCGTTTTGTGCGGATTGATCCAGGCTCTGTGTGGTAGCTTCCAGCAGGCGGTAGTAGGCGGAATATTCGCGCAAGCCGTAAACATGCATGCGTTCTTGTATTACGGTTTGCATTACAGGCTGGCGGTTCTGGTCAAATAAAAGCCCGCTTTTTTCCAGCAGCAATTGGCGGAAGCGCTCAAAATCTGCCGGGGTAAATTCCGGCCAGGAGGGATTTGCGTTATTCACCGCAGGCTCCCTTCTTTACCGGTCCTGATATCACTGGCTATCGGTTGTTGTAACAATTTGCACAGGCGGGGGGCAATCTGATCCAGTTTCAATACCTCGCGTACTCCACCGAGTTCCACAGCGGCGCGCGGCATACCATAGATAAGGGAGGTAGATTCGTCCTGTGCAATAGTATAGGCGCCTGCTTTGTACATCGTTTGGATACCTTTAGCGCCATCGCTACCCATGCCGGTCAGGATTACCCCGATTGCCCGGGGTCCATAAATCTGGGCCACTGAGTTAAAGAGAACATCAGCGTTAGGCCTTAAGAGTGACGAACCGTCGTTGCGCGTTACAATTCTTTCTCCGCCACTCACTTCCATGTCGTGCCGGTCCGGTGGCAATAAAACTTCACCCGGTACGGGTACTTCGCCGGACCGGGCCAGACGTACATTTAGCGGAACTTCCCTCTGCAACCATTCAACCAGACCTTGAGTAAACCCTTCGGAAATGTGTTGCACAATCAGCACTCCGCAGGGCAAATTTGGTGGCAGGTGGCGCAGAATAGCCAGCAACGCAGAAGGACCGCCAGTAGAACTGGCAACCGCAATCACGCGATAAAAGCTGCGTTCAGGGAAACTGATGGTTTCTGCTGAATTATTTCCAGGGCGGTTCACACCTGAGCGGAGGTTATTGAAGGCGCTGCGGGTGAGCGGCCGTGTACCTCCCGCTCGTACAGAAGGGCCAGACGGAGGCGCAGGATTGTTAGGTTTGGTAGTGGAATGTAACTTGCCGCGCAAGTGGGTAATCACGCGCACGCCTGCCAGCAATTTAACCCTGGCAATCAGTTCCGCCTGGCGCAGTTCCCACTGTTCA
This sequence comes from Chloroflexia bacterium, assembly GCA_036261665.1. GTDB lineage: Bacteria > Chloroflexota > Chloroflexia > Chloroheliales > Chloroheliaceae > 54-19. The sequence goes on along the minus strand of DATAKM010000197.1, from coordinate 10,884 downwards.
TCGTCACTAAGGGAAGGTTTTTCAATCACATCCAGCGCGCCGGCTGAGAGCATCCGTAACGAAATTTGTACATCCTGGTTCAACTTGCTACTGGTAATCACCAGGATAGGAGTTGGCTTGTTAGCCATGATCCATTCAACCGTTGCGAAGCCATCCATCACAGGCATCCAGACGTCCATTGTAATCAGGTCTGGGGCTAACCTGGGGGTCATTTCTACGGCTTCTTGACCATTGGTGGCAATTCCAACTACCTGTAATTGCGGGTCACTTTCGAGCGCGTTCTTGAGTATATCAGCCACCAGCGGGCTGTCTTCGACTATCAGTACTTTGATTCTAGACATTAATTATTTAACCAGCGAGAGTAGAAGTACAATCCCCGAATAGGGTAGCTGTAGGTTTTAGCTAACTGAGAAGCTCTGAACAGACTAACCTGAAGTTAAATGGCGAGCATAGTAGCCAGTCAAAACTTATTGACGGATGGCGGAAGGAGTAGCCCCACTGTTACCAGGCATTTCCTCATCCAGGCCACGTAAACGGAAAACCAGCTTAATACGATAGGGCAGGTCAAGCAGGTCGAACTCTTTTACCAGGTAATCATCGGCGCCAACCCGGAATCCGGCCAGTTTTTCTTTAATGTTACCCCTTGAGCTTAACATAACTATGGGAAGAGATTGGGTAACAGGTTGCTCTCTCAGGCGCCGGCAGACCTCAAAGCCGTCTATGCCGGGCATGTACACATCTAGAATCATAAGGTCAGGAATATCCTGGGCGACTTTATCCAGCGCTTCTTCGCCGCTAAAAGCCATCTGTACGTCGTAATTGTTCGCTTCGAGCTTGGCTTTTACAGCTTCTGCTACCAGCGCGCTATCATCTACGACCAGAATCTTCCTCTTTGACATTCCGCTTCTCCTGACAATTGCCTGCGTAAAAGGGTTTATTCTAAATTGATTGGTTGAAATAGCTGTAACAACTGCTAGAATCCCATTGAAGTCATTATAACATAACTGATAACATTCAACAGATTCTGTAAGATTTTGGCCAAAAGCCAATTTTATACTAACTGGTTAAGTACTCTATTGTGCTCAGCAGGTTAGCCTGTTCAAAATCACCTTTGGTAATATAGGCCTGTGCCCCGGCGTCTATACCCTGTCTCTTATAGTTTTCGTTATTAAGCGAAGAAACAATAATGACCGGCAGATGGCGCAGGTTTGCAGCGCCTTTGATGTTAGCTGTTAACTCAAAGCCGTTCATATTGGGCATTTCAACGTCGCTAATTACCAGGTCGTAGCTGTTGTCTCGATGAAGGATTTCCAGCGCCACAGTACCGTCATCAGCCAGGTCTACAATAAAGCCTTGAGCTTCCAGTATACTGCGTTCCAGTTCGCGAGTGGTTATACTATCATCTACAACCAGAATACGTTTGGGAGGGGCCTGAACATCACGCTGTTTGCGAATGGCGCTCTGAGCATTGCGGGCCCCGCTAACCAGGTTTGGCACATCTAAAATTAAAACAATTTGCCCGTCACCCATGATGGTAGAACTGGTAATATAGGGTGTTTTCGCCAGCAGTGGGCCGAGGCTCTTAACCACAATTTCGGTTTCATCTACCAGTTCATCCACCAGGAAGCAGACTTTTTTATCTGCGCTGGAAAGAACTACTGCCGGATGGCGGTCATGGTTGCCACGGTTCGGCCCGCGTTTGATTTTGCGATCTTTTAATTCGCGTACGGCGCTGGCAGCAGTTGGATCGGCCAGCGTAAGTCCTACAAAGCCGTTATTTCCTACCTGTGCCAGGTTAAGGCCCATTTCCGGCGTAAAAGCATGCCCACCATCATCGCCTGTCAACGTGCCAAGGGTGGCCATGCTAAAAACCGGCTCAAGGCTGTTCTCTATAGAAGACTGGTAACGGAAGATAGGATGGTTCGAGTTGCGGTTTGAACCCAGAATATCCTCAAACTTGGCCAGTGGTATCAGGGAATTCCCATAGAGCATGACCTCTCGACCCTCACGGGTTAAAATTTCATCGGGTGAGAGGTAAAACATTGATTCGATAGCCGGGGCCAGGATAGCATAGAGCTGGCCGGAAATACGTACCAGTAAAGCCCGGCTGGTAGCCAGCGTGACGGGTACGCGTAGGGTGACAGTCGTGCCAACCCCCTTTTCACTCTTGACGCTGACCTGACCGCCCAGCCGTTCCAGGTTGGTCTTGACGATCTCCATGCCAACGCCTCTTCCCGAAAGGTCAGTGATGATCTGGCTGGTGGTGAAGCCCGGCTCGTAAATCAGATTTAACACATCTTCGTCCGACATCAACAGGACGCGGTTTTCCGGCAGGAATTTTTTGCGGATTGCTACTTGTCGAATGACTTCCGGGTCAATTCCTGCTCCGTCATCCGAGATTTCGATAGAGACATAACTGCCGTCTTGTTTGGCGCTCATGGTAATATGGCCGGTTTTTGGTTTACCGGCTTCCAGACGGACCTGGGGCGCTTCGATACCGTGATCAATAGCGTTACGTATAATATGGATCAGCGGGTCGCGAATTCCTTCCAGCACCTTTTTGTCCAGCTCGATCTCACCGCCAAACTGCCGTAAGTCAGGTATTTCCCGTCCGTTAGATTTTGCCATATTGCGTACTGACACCGGGAAATCCTGATAGATTGTTTCGATTGGAAGAAGGCGAATACTTTTAACGTTATTCTCCAGTTCGTCCACCCGGCTTACCAGTAAACTGGCCTGCTCCTCATATTCTCGAACAGTCCCTTTAAGCAGTTGCTCAAGTTGGGCGTCAATCAGAGCCAACCCGGCCATAGTATCGCGCATTTCCTGCCATTGAGTAGTGTCAGGTGCTACCTGGTTTTGGGCCAGTATACTAATGTTATTGCGCATACTCTGGCTGTAGCGCTGGCGCTGGCGCAACAATTCTCGGATGGTTTGCAGGTTATTCAGGGTGGTATCGGTCTGAAGTTTGCTCAGTACCAGTTCACCCGTAATATTCATTAATTCATCCAGCTTATTTACATCCACCCGGATAACGTTATCACTGAGTGCGCCCACAGAGCGCAACTGGGGTTGGGCAGGAATTACCGGTTGCGCTTCGGCAGAGCCGTTTTCTTCTGCCAGGGTAGGGGCGGTAGCAGGTTGTGACACCAATTTTTGGGCTACAGCATCCTGGGCGGGTTTAACAGGTTCAACAACCACCGGGGCGGGCGCAGGACTGGCCGGAGCAGCAGCACCGGTCGCCGGTTGAATGATGCTTGCCAGGCGGGCGTTCAGGGCCGGCACATCTATTCCGGTGCTCTTATCACCTCGGATTGCCGCCTCAATCATCGTATTGATGGTATCGACAGCTTCAAACAGGACATCATTAGTCTCTGCTTGCAGCGTCAGCTTGCCATCCCGCATTTCCGCGAAAATGTTCTCCATCTCATGCGCGATGCTGCTGATTTCGCCAAAATTCATCAGCCGTGCGCTGCCTTTGATGGTATGAGCCGCCCTGAAGACTTCACGCAAGTACTCGGTATTTTGCGGGTCCATTTCCAGATCCACCAGGCGGCGTTGAAGGGTTAGCAGGTGGATGTCAGCTTCTTCCTTAAATTTATTGAGTAATTTTTTGCGAGTTTCTTCCAGGCTCATGCTAGTATGACTTTACTCTATATTTATATTGGATTAGTAGAATTAACTTCGCTCGGTTGGATAGCTTCCACCATCCGGTTTAACTCGATCAGGTCAGCTTCAGCTTTAGCCCTAAGGCTTTCATTCAGACAGTCCGGGTTTTCTACCGCTTCCCACCAGAGAGTTTCAAGTTCCATGGCTTTAGCAGCCAGTTCTTCCAGCCCTAGCATAGCGGCTGTACCCTTGATATTGTGTGCTTTCACAAAAAGAGGTTTTATTTGTGATGCTTCAGCCTCTTTTTCTTCTGCACTGCGGGCCTGACCTTCTCTTTTCCAGTCAAGCTTTTTCAGAGCTTCATCTATCTCACCTAGATGCGTACGTGCTTCCTGTTGAAAGCGGATAAACCATTCAGTTTTTAATTTCATCCTGTATTGCGCCAGACTTGTATCACAGTATTAAAAGTTTAACCCGGTAAACTCTTAGCTATTCGCTCGTGTATCACTTCAAGGTCAAGTAACAGCACCGGTACACGGTCATCATGTTCTAAATCTTCATTATCGGTGTCGGACCCGTTTTTTTCCAGGGCAGTTACATCATCAAAATCATTTCCGGGGGCCAGTGGTGCAGGCAATAAATCCTGACCGCTTTGTGCCAGTTCAGTAAAAACCTGGCGTTTTATCAGCACGCTACCCCAGATCATTTTGCCCAACCGCTTGCCGGTTAACCATGCAGGCAAAAGACGAATATCATCCAGACTAATATCACTCAAGATAGTTTGAATCTCGTCCACCGCCAGCCCGAAGAGGTTCAATTGTTTATCGTTGTTCTTACCACTGAGCAGAATGCGGCAGCGGTCGAGTGGCTCAACCAGTGGTAATTCCAGGATACGAGCCAGTTCCAGGACCGGCAGGCTCTTTCCCTGGAAGGCTATCTCAGCCCAGGGACGGTTCTGTTCAGGTTCAGGCCAGCGCAAAATAGGATTACCGGCGCTCTCGTCTAGCGGACGCAACAGGTTATAGGCCTGACTCATAAGTAGGGCAAAAGGCTGGTGCCCGGCAGACACCAAAATAATCTCGATAGTTCTGGTTTTTTCTTTGCCAGTATCTGATTGTGATTTTACCCGATTATAACTGAACGGTGTCGCTGTACCATCTCTACCCGGTTGAGCGACTCCAGGGAAAGGCTTTGTCTGATTGCTCATGGTCATGCCATCTGAGCCTTTCTAATAGGTTGCCAGGTTAATCGCGCCATCCGAGACGGAGTTGAGGATGGCATCAAGATTAAGCAGACCGACCAGCCTGAAGTCAATCGTTAATTCGCTGCTGATATACCGTGATACTTCCGTACCGGTACGTACTTGCGTTCCCAGGTCGTTTGATTTAACCTCGCGGACCTCGGCCATGGTATCTACCAGCATCGCAAAGGTATAATTTTCGTGTGATACTATTACAAAGCGAGAAGAACGAGTGGGAAACTGAGGTTCTAAGCTCAGCAACTCATGAACGTCAACCAGCGGATAAAGAGCGCTCTTGTGGTTGATAATACCCAGGATATAGCGACTGGTACCCGGTACAGGAGTAACTTCAACCAGGCGAGCCACTACTTTAACTTTATCTAGAGGTAAGGCAAACCATTCATTATTCAGGCTGAAAGTAAGCAAAGGTACCAGCGGAACCTGCTCCTGATCACTCTGAAGAGCAGCAGCTCGTCTTTCAAGCTCCAATATCAGCCGTTCCGCGTCAGATAGCGGAGATTCAGGTAAGCCGGAAGATTGCGGATTGGTCATAATTTATTAAAACCGTTTAATTCGTTAAATAAGACGTTACTGGAATGAAGATTACCTGTTTTTCAAGCAACCCGTCCTTCACAGATAGCTGGTTTATAGACCATCCTATCCTTTAAGGCCGGGAGTTAAAATAACATTCAATTTTTACTCAACTCACTACTGCTATGGACCTCATGCAGGTTGGCATAACCGCCATTGCCGTTATGGCCACCATTAATGCCATTTGGAACTCCTGACGCCGCTGCCTCTTTTTGGCTTTCAGCGTGGTTATTCCCGTTACTGCTCCCAGTTTTATTCAGATTCTTGAGAATCGGGCTCACGGATTCTTCTTCAATGTTAATCGCGTTAGCCAGAGCTTTTCCGGCGTGAGTGTTAGTTACCGCCGAGGGCCGCTTGCGAATCTGAACTCCTTTCAGACGCTCATATTCCCGAATGTGTTGCAGTCCATCATTGGCATTACCCACTCTTAGGTAAGTAGCTCCCAGGTGAAAATGAGCCATAAAATAGTCTGGCCGGGCTTTTACCACTCGTTCCAGCAACTGAATGGTTTCATCCAGTTTGCCAGTTTCCTTGTATGCTACAGCCAGGAAATAAGCGGTATCTATATCCTCCGGCTGGTTTTTGTACACGGTTTCAAAAGCGCTGGCTGCCTCGTAATAACGCCCTCGCTTCAAGTACAGGATGCCCAGGTCATAGCGTGCCGCTTGCCACTGCTCATCCAACTCAATGGCGCGTTGCCATGCGACCATTGCGCGGGTCTCATAACCGGCGGTAATCAGGGCGCGGCCCAGGCGATAATGCACCTGTGGTTCGTTTGGCAATAGTTTGGCCGCCCGCTCAAACGCCTTGATCGAGAGTAAAAGCTGTCCTAGATCGGTCAGTACAATACCCAGGCTCAGGAAAATCACGCCATCATTTGGTTGAAGCCGGGCGCACTGCACCAGAGTGTGGTAACTTTCCTTGAGCCGCTGTAACGCCCGGTATGCTAAACCCAGTTTATAACGGGCGGCAATATATTGCGGGTCGTCACGCAGCACCAGTTTGTATTCGGCAATGGCTCGTTCCCACTCGCGCTGGCGGGCCAGAATATTGGCCATGAAGTAACGAGCGCGAGTTTCCTGGGGGCGGGCCTGCAAAAGGGCCTGATAAGCTCGTAATGCTCCTACCACATTCCCCTGGGCTTTTAATTCCTCAGCCAGCCGGTAATACCAGCCTGGATCATGTTCGGCAGCATCAAAATCAGGTTCGCGGGTAGTTTCTACCAGGGTATTATTGTGAATGTAATTCGGCTCGACCTGCAAGGCCTCCGCGAAACATTTGGCGGCCTGTTTCATTTCGCCGTGCGCCTGGTGCAACAACCCCTGATAATAAATCGGTTCAGCAGCATTGGGTCGCAACTGCCGGGCCAGGGTGTAGGAAATATAGGCGTGGGCGTAGTCGCCCAGTTCGTGATAACAGCGTCCCAGGGCAAAGCGCGCTTCGTATAGCTCGGCATTATACTGCATGGCTACTTTAAAAGCGGCTACTGCCTCGTAGAGTTTATTTAACGCACGGAAGGCTACGCCCAGGTTGTAATGACCTTCCGCCAACTGTCCATCAATCTGGACCGCGTTCATATATTCGTTTAACGCTTCGCTCCAGCTATCCTGGTAGGCGTAAGCGTTGCCGAGGTAAAGATGAATAATAGCCCGTTCCCGGTCCCAGATCTGGGCGTAGTCGTCACCTTCAACATAAGCGGCAATCAGCGCGGTTTTAAACTCAGTGACTGCGTCTGAATAGCGACCATCGAGGTAAGCTCGCATACCGGTAGAGAAAGCAGCCCCCAGGCTGGTGCCGCTCATGAAGCGTTCACTTCCGCTAAAGGTATCAAGATCGAGAATTAATAGCCGGTCATCCATTTTTTGGGAGACGGTCTTTGCTGACGGCAAGTTCATTGTGCTACTTGGCTCCCTTCGTCCCGTATTGGCAAAGCCCGGTCCATTACTATCAAACCCCTTTGTCTCTGCGAGCGCGCCCTGTCCCAATCCAGGCTCATTATTGTCGGGATAGTAACTAGTATCCATAGAGCTGCGCCTTCCAAAATTCCTTACCCAATCTAACCCATTTTCACCAAAACGGTGTTTCTCTTCTACCTATCGAAGGAAAAAAGCTTTTAACCATGTACTGCTCAGGGTAAATAAATATCCCCGCAAGAAATTACTTTATAACTTATATTAAACAACATTTTCCAGTTTTTTACTAGTAGTATTTACTGGTTTAAAAAGGGAGTGACCAGAAGATCTGTTAGTCCGCCAGCAAACTCTCTATCATAAAGACTTAAACGCTAGATCCAATTGATGCCGTCATCCTCAGTCTCAAAGTCACTACCGCCTCTACCGGTGCGATTGGCCTCCATGCCAGCTACCACCACTTCGGCTTCCGGTTGATTATTACTTAACTCCACCGCCTGAGGATGGTACTGAAGTACCAGCAGGGTCATATCGTCACTCTGCGGGGCATCCAGGGTAAAAGAAGCGATTTCATCCAGAATTTTACTGACCATTTCAGCCGGATTTAACTTGCGATTAGCCTGTACCACCTCTTTCAGCCGTTCAAAGGTGAAAAGCTCGCCGGCGTTATTCATAGCTTCTACCAACCCATCAGTGTAGAAAATAACACTGGTGCCAGGCATAATCTGGTAAACTTTTTCTTCGTATTCTATGCCGTCATCAATTCCAAGCGGCAGGCCCGGTATCTTGATTTCTTCAAGATCTCCGTTAATCACCAGGGGATAGTTATGCCCGGCGTTAGCGACATACAGTTTATTGGTATTCAGGTCAATGAAAGCGTAAAGCATGGTAACCATGCCAAAAGAACGTTCCGCCTGTAAGGCTGCATTGACTGACATGAGTGTTTCGCCAGGAAAAATACGCCGGCGAGCCTCTACCCGGAAAAGAGTACGTACTACAGCCATTTGCAGAGCCGCCGGAATGCCTTTACCGGCTACATCGCCAATCGCGATACCGCTGACAGTACCGGCAAGATGGGGGTGATTGACATATTCATAGAAATCACCACCCACTTCGCGAGCAGGGATTGAGCGAGCAACTAATGTCCAATTGCCGCTGATAAACTGGGTGGGAGGCATCAGGCTGGCCTGAATTTCATGGGCTACCGACATTTCACTGGCTTTATTGGCGGCATCCTGAATGTAATCGTTGACCTGGTTACGGTAGCGCCGGGTAGCAGTAGCCAGCGCAATTGTAAGAGCGGCCAATGCGGTGAGTGAGGTTCCGGCCCCCGGAATATAGGAAGCGTTGACACCCAGGTAGCGGCTTAAAAAGAGTTCCAGGGTTACTACTACAAGAGCACCGATGCCCAGCTTAATTACTCCGTAACGGTCTTCCCACCGTTCGGCGACGCTGACCAAAAGGGGCGCGAGCATCACGTTAAAGTTTTCCCCTGTGAAGAAGGCCGTAATTACCACCACCAGGGCGCAAAGCGCAGCACAAACTCTCCAGATCCCTGGTTTAAAGTTTATACGGTCGGTAAGCAGATCGCTGGTGGCGATAAAAGAGAAGACCAAAAGGGCTACCCCGAATTGCGCTGCAACCGGCAATCGAGCAGCCTCACGGTCGCTCGATACACCCAGAGCCAGCGCAACAGTCATCAGGAGCAGTGAAAGGCTGGCGCTCCCGATGTAGACCCTTTTTTCAATTTTGTTCTCCCATCGTGAGATAGTCGGAGTGGCATGAGTACAAGACTGTTGCCCGGCATGTTCGAGCATCTATCTCAATCCTTAATCGCATCTATCGGTAAATTGTAAATAAGACGAAATCTAAAACTTAGCTAGGCTTTAATCAAGGGCAACAAGTCTTCCATCTTGGCAATCGGCATATAACGCAACATATCTACCATTTCGAAGACTTTGCGATGATGAGCGGTTACATTTACGGCATACAGTTTTTTGCCCTGGCGGCGGGCTTCGATAACCAGTTTGAGCAGAGCTGAAATCCCTGCGGAATTAATAAATAGTACCGAGCCGAAATCAAGAATAGTAGTTGTTTTCATCTGGTCGGTAACACTGGCAATCTCACGGGCAGAAACAGCGTCTACACTATCGTTTTGAATATGGATAATTGTTACATCATTACCCTGGTCAATTTTGAGGGCCATTTCCTTTATAATCCTCCCTGGTAAAACTTTGAATAGATCTCGTTGCTGGCTAAAAATGCCAGGCTTTGATTAATGTATGCAGGACTTAGTCCTATGATTTCTCCGGACCTTCCAGCTCGATATTTAAGACAGGATTATCTGGACCCTTTTTCAAGTTAAACCACATAGTGAATTCGGTACCATCGCTGTTGCTGCGTACATCGACATTATCGACTAAATTCTGAATGAGGAATATACCCATGCCACGAGTGAGATCTTGCTCCAGGCGGTCTTCCAGATTCCACGTATCAGGAGTATTCTCGACCGCGTTATTAGCGCTGCCCCATTGGCCGCGATCAGTTACTTTTACCGCAAGGCTACCGCTGTGAATAAAGAATTTAACTCCTACCTTGACATTGATGTCACAATTATTGCCGTGTTCGATAGCGTTAGTTACGGCTTCGCTAACTGCCAGTTGCAGGTCGGCAACCCGGTCATCATCAAAACCGAGATACTTGGCTACAACCACCGCACTTTCCCGCACAACTCTTTCGAACACCAGGTCGCTCGGGATATGAATTTCCACGTCATTGAAGGCCGGCGTTTGATATACAGCTTCATCTAACTGGTCAGTACGCATCTAGTGTTGCCACCTTTCAAAGAACAAAATAATTGCTTGTACTGCTGAATTAACTGTTAGAACTACACTCTGGTGTGTTACTTCGCTTCTAAGTTAGTAAGATTACAAATCCTGACAGGATGAGAATATTTTTATAATTATAACTTGTATTAAATTTCTGTCAACGAAGTAACTTCAGGCATAAAACAAGAAGTGAGTAGAATCTGTACTATTCTTACACAGATTAACCCACTACCTTTCTTGCTTTTGCTTATTGTTATTCTAACTCTTTAACCTTACGAAAAACCTTACTTTTAAGCAGACTAACCAGTACTATAGTAATTTGTTAATCCTTTCTATACTATTAGCATACCACTTTTTATCACTCAAGAGGCTACAAACTATAGAACTCTACACCCCTTTTTGAGAAAGATGTAGAGTTCTATAGTTTCCGTCTATACGGGACTATCATCCTGATTCATTTCAATATCATCGCCTGACTTTTTTCTTTCATAACTGTTTTTCGCGCTGGCCCGTAACTGCTCTCTTTGCTGTTGCAAAGTGCCCAGGCGGCGCTCTTCTTCCGGGGTTAACTGGCGTTGCCCGGCCTGAAATTCCAGCTCAGTCAATTCTTCCCGCATATCGGCGAGTGTAGTAGGCGTTGGTTGTGGTTGATCTGTCATTTTAGCCCTCACTTTCAGCATTTCTCTCGGCATTTAAAGCTTGTTTT